>NZ_JBHWIY010000049.1:0-40155 GCF_042731715.1 Streptomyces sp. NPDC059832
TCACGGAAGCTGAGCGGGAAGCGGAAGTACAGCCACACACAGTGCGCGATGATCTCCACCGGGTACCGGTGCCCCTTGTACAACGGCGGCGTATTACCCACGGACAACCCCCTCCACCATGATCAACTCGAAGATCATTTCACCCGATCGGCCAACGTGACAGTGCCCTTGTGAGTTGGTGTTCGGTCTGGAAGTCGGTCACGGCCCGGGTGGTCTCCTGGTCGAAGACTCCGTTCACGCTCACGGGGTGGCTGTGCGCGGTGAGGAGGCGTTGGAGAGCCTGGACCGCGGGGCCTTTGTCACCGTCACGAGCGCTGACGATCAAGGCGTGCCAGGTGTCCGGGCCCACGATGCCATCGCCGACGAGGGAGCGGTCGCGCTGGTAGGAGGTCACGTGCGCGGTGGTCGCGGGGCCGAATTCGGCGTCAACGTCGGTGCGGTACCCGTGAGCCGTGAGCAGGAGCTGGATCGCGGCGACGGTCTCGCCTTCGGCACCGGACTTGACCAGCGGCCAGGTGCGCGATGCGGTGCCGGGCCGGTGTGCTGGCGTCTGTGCCGGGGAGTGGCGCCTTCGGTGTCGCCGACGCCTTCTGTGTCCTCGGTTTTGCTGCCGGTGTCTCGATGGCCTGCCCGCGTCCGACTCCGATGGCTGGTGGTCCGCTCGCTGACGCCGGAATCTAAGGCGGCAAACAGGAGGCTGTATCCGCGCCCGACGGCATTTGGGTGCCCAGTCTGTACTGGAGGACTACGTCCAGTGGCCGAATGCGGGTCCTTCGTAGTTCCTGCGATGGACACTCTGGGTCGTCATCGCAGGTGACGACCCTGATCCCTCCCGACGCCTAGCGTGCTGCAGGTGATCAGGATTGCCCGGCGGATGCCTGGCGTTCCACTCGCCTCCTCCTTCACGCCGAGCCGGGATATTGCCATGCGCAAAATAATCAACGATGCGGCCGGTCCGGCAACGCTCACACTTCTCCTTGGCCTGTGGGGGATCAGGCGTGAGGACAGCATGTGGCGCGACGAGGCGGCGACATGGCAGGTGGCCCACAGAACCGTGCCCGAAATCTGGCACATGCTGGACCGGATCGATGTCGTCCACGGGCTCTACTACCTGTTCATGCACGGTGTGTTCACCGTCTTCGGAGACAACCTCGTCGCCTTACGGATGCCCTCCGTTGTGGCTATGACGGGTGCCGCCGCCCTGGTTACGCTCCTGGGGGCCCGACTGGCCGACAGGTGGACGGGGCTGGCTGCAGGCTTGGGCTTCTCCCTGATCCCTGCGGTCCAGCAGTATGCACAGGAAGGGCGATCGTATGCTCTGGTCGCGGCCTGTGTGGCGCTGGCCAGTTGGCTGCTGGTCGCCGCAGTCGACAGCCCCGGTGTCGGACGCTGGACCGCGTACAGCGCGGCAGTGCTGACAGGAGCGCTGCTCAACTGGTTCTCACTTCTGGTGCTCTTCGCCCACGCGGCAACGACTGCCCTCGCCCGCCCGCCCAGAGCGACCCTCCTGAGATGGGCAGCCGCCTCGTCCGCCGCCGTGATTGCCACGCTGCCCCTCATCCTGGCCAGCACTGCACAATCGGGGCAGATAGCCTGGATCCCCCCAGTCGGCCAGAGCACGCTCCTCGGCCTGCTGCTCACACTGCTCGCGGGCGCGCTCTGCGCATGGCTCGCACGCGCGAGAGAGAATCACCGCACACCCTCCGACGCCAGGCTCTCGCTCACCGCGGTCGCCTTGCCTTTGCTTGCCCTTCCCCAACTCGTGCTGCTCGCCGTCTCCCTGGCCCATCCCATGTACCTGGCCCGCTACGTCCTGTTCAGCCACCTCGGGCTCGCCCTCCTCATCGGCGCAGCGTGCCGGACACTTGCCTGCCGCCTGCGCACACCACCTCACTGGCTGATCCCCACGGTCATGGCCCTCGCCTTTCTCGCACTGCTTCCCGTCGAGACGTCGCTGCGCAGCGCGGCCGGCCGAGTCGACGATGTACTGTCCACGGCCGAGAACGTCGCTGCGGTCCGCGAGACAGGCGACGTGGTGCTGTACATCCCCGCGGCACGTCGTGACACCGCACTTGTCTCACCCGCAGATTTCACCGGAATCCAAGATCTGGCACTGGTACGCGGCCCGCTGGAATCCGGCACCTTAAACGGTACGGAAGCTTCTCCGCAGCAAATAGCGGACGCCATGCTGGCCGCACACCGCATCGTCGTCGTCAGCGACGACAGCGCACCATCCACCTCCACAGATCGCGACCAGGCCAAACAGCGCGTCCTGCAGGCACACTTCGTCCGCTGCTCCGAAACCGACGAACGAGGCCGCCGGGTCACGGTCTACCAGCGCCGCCACACTCGGCCCGATCCACTTGGGCCGCGCGGTGTCGGGCCCTCGACTTCCGGAAAGGTGAGTCCCTGCTCATCATGATCCGGCCTGCCGTGCGTCGTTGCCGTGGGGTGGTGGATCTCAATGGCCGCCGGGCGGTCCGTCCGCCGAAGCGGCCGCCGTCTGTACGTTGACCCAGGTGCTGTCTCCGGGACCCGGTCCGGAGCGGGACGAGTGACATGGCGCGCGGCGACACACCACGACGATGGCGTAGAGGAAATCCGCCGTACCCGATCGGCATATGCCGTCGTGGGCGAGGAGGGTGGAGGGGCGGGTCGTGTCGGCCGTGCAAGCTCCCCCTGCGACCGGCACGACCCCGGCGCTGGGTGCCGGCACGCAGGAAGGTTCCGGTCGGCCACGTCCAGGACACCGACCAGGGACTTGGCAATCACGCCAGGTGCGCCGACAGAACGTCGCCCAGCACCTCCTGCGACGCCTGAACGCCGTCGGCGGAACGCGGGTGGAGATCCACCCGCTCCACCAGTCGCAGGTGCCGCGGCCGCTCCAGCGGATGGTGGAGTACCGTGCGATGAACGTTCGCCGTTGGGACCGCATCGTCGAGGCCTGGGTAGCTGGCGACCACCAGGGTCTGGACGACGCCTGGGAGGACGTCATCGTCGACCTGGGATCCCAGTGGGTCCAGTACGAGTACGTCACCAACATCGGCTTCGCCGCGTAGGCCACCCTGTACGGCGTTCCGAGAGGCCGGTTTGAGGGCTTTTGACCGCGACTTGCCTTGAAGGGCGCTCATCAGCGGTTATTTCGAAGGCGCTGTCCTGCGGGGCGACAGGCGATACTCGTCCTGTGGACTGGTTGGAGCGAGCTCGGGCGGCGGAACAGCTTCAAGAATGGGACGTGGCGATCGCGCTGGTAAGCGCCCACGCCGAGTGCTTCTCAGACGATCCAGACATGCACGACAACCATCTGTGGCACATGGATCTGCTGGCCCGGGCGGAACGGATTCCAGAACTTACGGAGCGCGCCCTCACGGATAGCCACGCACGTCGAAGACTTAACAGATCGCTTCGAGAGCGGGGCATGGAGGCGGCGCTGCGTGACCGCGCCGAAGACGGTGACCGTGGCGCCTTGTACGTCCTTGTTCGACTGCTGTGCGAGACGGGTCGGGTGCAAGAAGCCCAGAAGGTAGTCCAAGACATCGGCCCGGACGACCAGTACGCACACCAGATTGTGGCCAGAGATTGCTGGCCGTAGGTGTCCGGCTATGACTTTCTCGTGAAGTTGCCGGTGTCGACCTCGGTGAGAATGTCGAGCTTGACCAGGCGTTTCAGCTTGGCGCGGGTGCCTTCGACGTTCTTCGGCAGCAGTTCGTGACCCAGGGCTTGGCAGACGTCCCTGGCCCGTAGTGGTCCGGGCGCATGATTGAAGGCGGCGAGGATGCGCGGGTAGTCCGGGTGCTCGGGCAAGTCCGGCACCGCAGTGGGCAGCCGGCGGCGAGGCCGGTGACGGTCGTGCGGGTGATAGCGAGATGTTCCAGCTGGGTCTCGGCCTGCCGTAACCGGTTCTGCAGGCTGTCGATCTGTACGCGGAGGTCGTCGGCCAGGGCCCGGGCGGCGTCTTCCTGGAGGTCCAGGGCGTCGAGCAGGGGCCGGAGGTTCACGCTGCCACCGCCTGCGCCTCGCGCCAGGTGGGGGCGTTCGCGCCCGTGAGGCGCCGGGTCATGACGTGGGTCATCGCCCAGTAGACGCGGGAGACGGAGGAGTCGGAACGGTGCTCGTAGTCACGAACCAGTCGCCGGTGCAGTATCAGGATTCCGTAGGTCTGCTCGACCTTCCACCGCTTCGGCTGCGGCACGAACCCTTTGACCTGCGGGTTGCGTTCGACGATCTCGACATCGATGCCCAGACCGGCGCCGTGCAGGACGACCTGGTTCTTGAAGCCCTGGTCGACCAGGGCTTTGCGGACGCTTCCACCGGCATGCTCGGCAACCTGGTCCAGCAGGAGGATGCCCGCGGCGTTGTCGTGGGCGCTCGCGGCGAGGACGACAACCGCGATGACCAGGCCGAGGACGTCCACGGCCAGACCGCGCTTGCGGCCGGGCACCCGCTTGGCCGGATCATGGCCACTCGTGGCGGCGGGGACCCCGGCGGCAACGTGAACACTCTGGGTGTCCAGGACCACCAGGGTCGGGTCCTCTAACCTGCGGGCACGTTCACGGACCTGACAGCGCAGAAGTTCATGGATGACCTGGTCGGTGCCGTCGTCCCGCCAGGCAGCGAAGTAGTAGTAGGTCGCTCTCTTCTGCGGCAGGTCGTGCGGAAGGTAGGCCCACTGGCAGCCGGTCCGCCCCTGGTAGAGGATCGCGTTCACGGTCTCCCGCATGTCGTAGGCGCCCTGGTGGCCGCTGACCGAGCGATGCCGGCCCTTCCACGCGATGATCACCGGCTCGATCAACGACCACTGCTCGTCCGATAAGTCACTCGGGTACAGCTTGCGTTCACTCACCCGATCACACCACCAGATCACCACCCGTGGACCGGCGGATTCCGCCCCACCGCCACACCATCAGGCGACGGCAGAACCATTCAAAGCCTCACGAACCGCCCACTGAGTGCTGTTTCTGAGTGTTCATGACATGACGACCGGTGGCGTTTCGGTGTTTGCACAGCTCAGAATTCTAACGGAGGGGTTTGGCGAGGTCGGCTGGTCCGTGTCCGGACGGGTCGTAGATTTCTGCGACACGGGTGTGCCGCCCTCTCTGGAGCCACGCTGGTACATATCGTGACAGGGCACGTGATCGACACAGCGTCGCTGACAGGTGGCATCGTGAACACACATGGGATCGACTACGAGGCTGTCTTCCAGGCGCTGCCGAGCGCAGTGGCCCTGTTCACCACAGACCTGGTGTACGTCGACGTCAATGAGGCGTTCCTGAGCGGCATGGGGCGTACCCGTGACCAGGTGGTGGGCCGCTACCTGCCTGACGCCTTTCCCGACGACCCCAAGGACCCCGCGGTGACCGGCATGCGCAAGCTGCAGGCATCGCTGCGGTGGGTGGCTGCCACCGGGCAGCGCGATGCCATGACGCTTCACCGCTATGACGTGGAGTACCCGGACCGGCCCGGGGTGTGGGAGGAGCGGTACTGGAGTCCGGTCAACGTCCCCGTCTTCGGCCCGGACGGGCGGGTGGCGCTGCTGCTGCACCGGGAGGAGGACATCACCGAGCTCATCCGTAGCCGAGGCGGCAAAGACCGGGCGACAGTGCTGGAAGCCGAGCTGTACACCCGGGCCCGGGAGCTGCAGGACGTCAACGAGCGGCTGCGTGAGGCGCACGCCCGCGAACGCGAGGTCGCCCTGAGCCTGCAGGAGGCGATGCTGCCGGCCCCTGTGCCTTTGAGGCATCACCGCGCAGCGGTGCGCTACCGCCCCGCGGCCGGGGTGCTGAACGTGTGCGGGGACTGGTACGAACTCGTCGAGCTGCCTGACGGCCGTATCGCGGTGGCCGTCGGCGACGTCGTCGGCCAGGGGCTGGCCGCCGCCGGCGTCATGGGCCAGCTGCGCAGCGCCCTCACCGCCGCTTCCCTCGTCACCGACGGCCCGGCCCAGGCCCTGGACACTCTCGGTCTGTACGCCCGATCGGTCGACGGCGCGGAGTCGGCCACCGCGGTTCTGTGCGTCGTCGACGGCACCAACCGCACCATCGCCTACAGCAACGCCGGCCATCCTCCACCGGCCCTGCTGTACCCCGACGGCACCGTGGACTTCCTCGACCAGGCCACCGACCCCCCGCTCGGCGCCCGCCCCGAACACAGCCCCCGCCGCCCCCAGGCCGAGGCCGTGTTCACCGAGGGGGCCACCCTTGTGCTGTATACCGACGGGCTGATCGAACGCCGCCATGAGGACATCGATGTCGGCCTGACCCGGCTTGCCGCCTCTCTCGCCCGCCACCAGGGCACCGACCCCGACACGCTCGCCGACACACTTCTGGCCGACCTGACCCCACCTGCCGGCGGCTCCGACGACACCGCCCTGGTCGTCCTTCGCCTGTGACGGAGGCGGCCGCCACGGCGCTCACTGTCAGGTCGTCGCCGGTTCTTCGCCGCGGCCGGCGGATCGCCGAGCAGGCGATCCGCCGGGAGGCCGCCTGGTCGTACGCCACGCCGACGACTGGGTCGAATGGGTGTTGGGTTGGATATCCAGGGCTTCGAGATCATCCCGTTGCCCCTTTGACGTGCATCTGGGTCACACGCCCGGAGTCCCGTGAGTTCAGGGAAACTGAACGGTTCTCGGTGGGAACCCAGGGGTCCGTCGTCGTGCTCCACGGCAGTGGATCCGCGAGTTCGACTCCAACTCGCGACCAAGCCGCTTCGTGGCTTTCCGGATGCACAAGATGGTGAGCGGGCTAGCCAAGAGGACGGCGGTATCGCAACTTGTTCAGGGCGGCTCCGCCAGTGGTGTCTTCCACGGCCGCGCCATCTGCGCGCCAACCGGCGGCCTCATAGAAGCGCCGAGCGCGTTCATTGTCTTCCAGTACCCACAAGGTGGCCTGCGTGTAGTCGGCCTGTCCGAGGGTGGTCAGCGTGGCCAGCATCAACTGCTTTCCGATCCCCGTGCCCCACACCTCCGGCATCGCGTAGAGCGTGCCGATTTCCGCGACGGCGGGCGTCTCCTGAGACGGGCTGAAACCTGCGAACCCCACGATCCCCACCTCGGTCTCGGCTACCAGTACTCCCGAAGTTGGCCACTGTGTCGCTACGATGCGTGTATTCCAGCCGGACTCTTCACGGCTTGGGTCCATGGCATCGAGGTAGTGCTGCGGAACAAGACCGGCAAAGGCCACCTGCCAGGAGCGCACGTAGACGCCAGCGACCGCTGAAGCGTCATCAGGCCATGCCTGTCGAATCTGCATGGCCGTCATTCTTCAAGGCTCCACAGGCCGGGCCAAGTTCTTTTCCTGAGTGGGATGTTGAGCGCTCGGCTGCCTGTTCCAGCAGCGCCCGCGCCGAGTTCGCGTATCGGATCGCGGTCTTCTCGCTGAGGCCGAAGACCTCAGCGAGGTGGAGCGGGTCGGGGCCGTGAGCGAGGGCTTCTTCGAGCTGGCGGTCCATGCGGAGTCGTTCCAGGGCGGCGGTCTGACGGTGCAGTGCTGGCCCGGCGACCGAGCTCTTGCCGATGGGGCCGGTTCCCAGTGCGGTGTGCTTGTTGATCAGTAGGTGCGGATTGGCGGTGTCAGGCCGGCGGCGGCGCCGGAACTCCAGCCATTCCCGGGCGACCTGAAGGGTGAGCTCGTCCAGCCGACGGGTGCGGCCATCGACGGACAGGCGCCGGTTGCCGATGTCGAGGTCGTCGAGTTGGAGGCGGCGGATCGCCGCAGGCCGTGCCGCGTGGACGGCGGCGAGGGCGAGGATCAGCCGGTCGGCGGGATAGGTGACGGCGGCGATGGAACCGTTGATGTGCTCGGGCTCCAGGGGCTGGATGACGCCTTCCTCCCGTTGGCCGACCCGGATGCGGCTGGTCGGGTTCTTGAAGATGGTGCCGTTCTTCTTGGCCCAGTCTCCGACATCGTGGGCGATCCCGGTGGCGAGACCGTTGAGCTTGGACTCCAGCCACAGCTCGAACGACGACGGCCGGTCGTCGAGGAACACGCCGATGTGGTCGAGTACTTCCGTGGCCCGCTCGACGCTCAGGCCGCGCGACCGAAGCACCGGGAAGACTTCCGAGTACCGGACTGCGTCGCCCTCGGCATGGCCGGTCAGGACGATGACCAGGGCTTGGTCGACGTTCAGACGTGTCTTGCGGGGCCAGCCGCGGGCCTCGCCGAGCCGGTGGGCGCTATGCCGGGCCCAGGCCAGCCAGGGATTGCTCCGGCGAGCGTCCTCATCGCTGGCCCTCCGCCCCGTGAGGTCTCGGCGGGCCTCGAACAGCGCGAGCTGGCACCAGACCGCGGACGGAGGGGGTGCAGGGGCCGGATCGGGCCGCCGGGGCCGGCCCCGGCGGTCGTACTTGACTGCCGCTGGCTTGGGGCGCCGGTCCCAGAGTGCCGTCAGTCCGTAGAAGAACAGCTGCTGGTGGCGGAGGTGAGACAGGAAGGACTCCGGTTTGTCGCCAGTCGCGGAGGCCTCCGTTCTCGCCTGGACCCAGCACAGACGGCAGTACCCCTCCCGCAGGGGCACTTGGCGCGTGCAGCCGGCGCACACGTCTACCCTCCAGCGGCTGGCGAACGAGGAACACGTCGAGCACCGCGGCTCGAAGAAACACCCCCAGGACAGGCAATCCGGGCAGGAACTCGGGTCCATAGGTCACATCGGAGGAAGCGACCGACCATCACGGCGGCGAGGAACCACCGCAGGGGCCGGACCCAAGGAGCCGGCGGCCGCTTGCCGGGCATCGGCGTCCTGGCCGGGACGGGTGACTTTCTGCGGTTCGGGGATCAGCAGGTCACCGATCTCACAGCACAGGACGACGCAGATACACGTCCAGGTCCTCCAGCTTGGGGGAGACCGGCTGCCCGGACCACAGCCCGGATATCTTCCCCGCCGATATGACCAACCCATGCTCGGCCAGGCTCCGTTGGAGCTCGGATGCCTTCCAGATGCCCTTGTTCGCGGCGGTCAGCCGCAGGTTCCACCTCATCGGATCAGCCCTTCCAGCCGCTTCGCGGCACGCTCTTGCCCTGCCGCTCAGGCGTCCTCGACCCGGGTCTGCTGCACATGTAATGGTGGAGTCGGGTATTGGAACTGCCCGAATGCCTCTGACGGGATGGTCATGATCGGCATGTCTGGATCAGAGCGGCAAGGACTCCTGCCGGATCGTGCAGAGGGCGGGCGCCGTCGGTGACGACGCGACGTGTGCCAGGGTCGACGGGGTCCGTCTGTGCCCACTCCGGAGAGCCGATGCCGATCTCAAGTTCCAGACCTGAGGCCGTGGCATAGCGTCGTTCGGTGATGGGCCCCCACGATTGCGTTCGGACAAGCTCGCCGAGAGCGAGCTCGTTGGCCCAGGTGCTGTTGAAGTACTGAGCCTGGTCTGTCGTGAGCAGGACGATGTCGATATCGGAGTCAGGCCGCGCGGCATCGCGGGCGAATGAGCCGACAAGTAGCAGGCCGACGATGTCCTGGCGGTTGGCGGCCCAGCGTGTGATGCGGTTGATGATCTCCTGCGTTTCGGCGACTCGTTCCTGGGAGATCTCGGGTTGGTTCGCTGATTGTTCGGCGTGGTGTGTCATGTGGGCTCCTGGGTTTTTTGGACGGCGGCTGATGTCGGCTGCGTAGGCGCCCCAGTCTCCGGCTGCGACTCGCTGCCATTTGACGGCGACGGTGATGTGGATGCCGAGGGTGCGGGCGAGGATCGCGGCGGGCAGTTCGGTGGCGAGCTGGAACAAGGCGGTCGACCGGGTGGCTTTATTCACGAGTAGTGCCGTCAGTTGTTCATGGGTTTGGGAGGCACCCAGATCCACGGTCGGGTGATGTTCACGAGTTTTGGCTCTGGCACAACTTCTGTGGTGGTACGTCGCTCCCGCTCGTACCCGATTCGGGGCGATCTTGCTGACCTGCTGGTTTCCCACGTCTGCCGCGCCGTCCTTGCGATCGACAGGCCGCGATCACAGAAGTTGAGCCAGAACCCGAGTTTTGGCAGCGCTGAGGTACTTGCCAGGGCAGCACGGGGTGCTCCTGGTGAAAGGTCCTGGTCATGCCGCAGATGTCCAAGGTCGAGCTGTACGCGGCGATCCGGCGTGATCACCGTGCTGGCATGAAGATGCGCGAGCTTGAGCGCAAGTACAACGTGTCGTGGCGGACGGTCAAGAAGGCCGTGGACTCCGTCTGGCCAGAGCCCCGCAAGAAGCTGCCGCCGCGGCCGACTGCGCTGGATCCGTACAAGCCGGTGGTCGACGAGATGCTGCGGACGGACCTCGACGCGCCGCGCAAACAGCGGCATACGATCACGCGGATCTTCCACCGGCTCGTCCAGGAGCACGGCGCCGACGTGTCCTACCAGATGGTCCGGCGTTACGTTGCCGACCGGAAGCCGGAGATTCTCGCGGCCTCGGGCAAGGCTCCGGTGGAAGCGTTCGTGCCACAGACCCACCTGCCGGGCCACGAGGCGGAGGTCGACTTCGGCGACGTGACGGTACGCCTGGCCGGCGAGCTGGTGACCTGCTACCTGTTCTCGCTCCGCATGTCCTACTCGGGCAAGGCCGTGCACCGGGTCTTCGCCTCCTGTGGCCAGGAAGCCTTCTTCGAAGGGCACGTGCACGCGCTCCGCACGCTGGGCGGTGTCCCTCGGAGCAAGATCCGCTACGACAATCTGAAGTCGGCCGTCGCCCAGGTGCTGGGGCTCAACCGGGCCAGGGTGGAGACCGACCGATGGATCGCCTTCCGCTCGCACTTCAACATCGAGAGCTTCTACTGCCGCCCCGGCATCGAAGGCGCCCACGAGAAAGGCGGCGTCGAAGGGATGATCGGCTACTTCCGCCGCAACCACTTCACCCCAGTCCCGGAAGTCGACTCCCTCGCCGAACTGAACGAGCTGGTCGACCAGTGGGACCTGCACGACGGGCACCGCCGGATCGGCTCACGGCCCCGGACCGTTGATGAGTACTTCGCCGTCGAACAGCCGCTTCTGATGCCGCTGCCGGAAGAACCGTTCGAGACGGGCCGACTGTTCGCGCCACGGGTCGACCGCTACAGCCAGATCGCCGTCCGCACCAACCGCTACTCGGTCCCGACCCGTCTCATCGGCAAACGGGTGCGCGTCGTCCTGCACGCCTCTCATCTGGTGGTTTACGACAGGAACGTTGAAGTGGCCCGGCACGAGAGGCTGATCGCGAAGGGCAGCTGCCGCCTGGACCTGGACCACTACCTCGAAGCCCTCATCCGTAAGCCGGGGGCCTTCCCCGGTGCCACGGCCCTGGAACAGGCCCGGTCAGCGGGCAAGTTCACCCCGGTCCACGACGCCTGGTGGGCCCAGGCCCGCAAAGTTCACGGCGAGCGGGACGGCACCCGGGCACTGATCGAGGTCCTGCTGCTGAACCGGCACCTCGCCCACGAGCATGTCGTCGCGGGCCTGGCCACCGCGCTGCGGGCCGGCGCCCTGACCGCCGACGCGGTCGCCCTGGAGGCCCGCAAGGCCGCCCAGGCCGAGGACGAGCCGACCGGCGGCACATCCATTCCGGCAGTTTCCGGGCAGACGCCGGCAACCGTCACGTCGCTGCACGAGTGGCGGCTCGCGCACCTTCCGCCGGACACCAGGCCGCTGCCGTCGGTGACCCCCTATGGCCAACTGCTCCGACGCCGCCGCACCAGCGGCAGCGACCACCGTGAGGGAGAAGCACAGTGACCACCCCGCCCCGCCAGCGAGGCTTGACCGAGCAGGCCGCCGACGCCGCGATCGACACCGCCTGCCGCCTCCTGCGGCTGCCCTCGATCCGGCACGAGTTCAACGACATCGCAGACCGGGCGGTCAAGGACCAGATGACCTAATCCGTAGTTAGAGCGGTCTGGTTGGACGCTCAAGTGGTGATGGCCGCGGGGGTGCCAGGTGGGATGCATACGGTTCGGCCTGGCCTTTGAGGCCTACGGACAGACTGGGCACGTCTTGGCGTCCGTGGGCCATCACCACGGCCTGCATGTTGACGCTCGTCGGCGCTGGACGTACGCCTACAGATGACTGGGCTGAGAAGGCCTGGCGGTAGACCGGCGCCGTTCAGCGCTGTCGAGCATCAACACCAGACCTTGCTCGTTCGTTGGTGTTGGTGGGACGAGCCCACCTCATGGTGACCTCTTGATAGGCCTGAGCCGTCTGAGCTCATGCATAGACCGAGGCCCGTGGGGCGAGCTGGTGCCACGAACAGCTACTGAGGTGGCGGACCGGCTGTAGAGGCTGAGTCCTGGGATTAGGTCGCTGCGTGGCCCGCATGAGCTCGTGGACAGGACAGAGCACGGCGGAAGGAAAGCCTTGATCTACTGTGGTATTGACTGGGCCGAACGTACCCATGACGTTGCCTTGGTCGACGACAGCGGCCAGCTCGTCGCCAAACGGCACATCACCGACGATGCCGCCGGCTACCAGGTGCTCCTGGATCTGCTGGCTGAGTACGGCGATACCGAGGAGAGCCCGATCCCGGTCGCGATCGAAACGTCTCGCGGCCTACTGGTCGCAGTACTCCGCACAGGCAGGCGGAAGATATACGCGATCAACCCCATGGCCGCAGCCCGCTATCGCGACCGGCATGCCGTCTCCCGCAAGAAGTCCGACCCCGGCGACGCCCTGGTTCTGGCCAACATCCTCCGCACCGATATGCACGCCCACCGGCCACTGCCGCAGGACAGCGAACTGGCCCGCGCCGTCGCCGTTCTCGCTCGCGCCCAGCAGGATGCCGTCTGGAACCGCCAGCAGATAGCCAACCAGCTCCGTTCGCTCCTACGGGAGTACTACCCTGCGGCTCTCGCAGCTGTTGAATCCTGGAAGAAGGGGCTGTGCAGGCCGGAAGCTCGCGAGCTTCTCCGGCTCGCCCCCACTCCAACACGGGCAGCAAAACTGACTCGCGCGCAGCTTCAGGCCGCCCTCAAACGGGCCGGCCGTCAGCGGGGCATCGAAGCAGAAGTTGAGCGACTCCGCGACATTCTTCGAGCTGACTGGGCTCATCAACCTTGGCTCGTCGAAGATGCGCTCGGCACGCAGATGCTTGCTCTCCTGCTCCAGCTGGAGGCTGCCTCCAAGGCCACTGACGATCTGGAACATGCGGTGGAAGAGGCGTTCCCTCAGCACCCGGACGCTGAGATCATCCTCAGCTTCCCCGGTCTCGGCGTCCAGCTCGGTGCGCGGGTACTGGCCGAGATCGGAGACGATCGTCAACGCTTCGTGGATGCCCGCGGCCTCAAGGCCTACGCTGGCGCCTCACCCATCACGCGCGCCTCAGGAAAGAAATCGAGCGTCACCCGACGGTGGGTGAAGAACGATCGGCTCAACCACGTCGGCTACCTCTGGGCCTTCTCTGCCCCGAACGCATCGCCAGGTGCCAAAGCCCACTACCGCAAGCGTCGTGACCACGGAGACTTGCATGCCTCGGCTCAGAGGAACCTCTTCAACCGCATGATCGGCCAGCTCTACCACTGCCTCCAACACGGGACCCGCTTCGACGAAGCCATCGCCTTCCCCGCGGCAGCCGAGGCTCTCGCGGCATGAAGTCCATCAGCCGTTGACCGCGCGGGACCAGCGTTCCTGGATGGCTACCTGCTTCCGCTCAAGCTCGGCATCCATCACCCGGCTGGTGGCCGTCCCCGGAATCGTGAGCGACCGCCCGCGAACCCTGACGACTCGCAGATCACACCAAACTCTGCTCCGGATCACCCGCCGCCGCGTCTCGATACCGGCGACCTCGCTCCAAGGGATGACTCGCCTGCTGACGAAGGCGTGGAACTCCAATCCCCTTGCGGTCAGGAGGACCCTGCCATAGATCAGATTGACCGTGCCGACGAACGCGACCACAGCGAGGACTCCAAGGCCACTCACAAACCACCATTTGCTCGGCTCGTGCGTGGTCAGGATCATCACCACCATCACACCAGTGAGGGCCAGCGTCACGAGGCCGTTCTGCCACCAAGTTCTCTGGCGGTCAGCAGAGTTGAAGCCGATCCACACGTCAGGCATGTCCATGATGCTATCGACGTCCATTCGAATGATGACCGGCCTGGCTTGACGATTTATGTACCTCAGGTGTCTACCGCGGCTTCCTCGCCGAACTGCTGATGGCCGAGTGCAAGACCGGGCCCGCCGCCGCTCTTCTCAGCGCCCCTGACCCGACCGCTGACCCAAACCCCCGAATGCGCAGGTCAGAAGGGTGCCCAAATGCCGTCACCTGACACTGCTCAAACTGAGGATGGAAAAGGCTCATGGCGTTGTGTTCTGGCTGTGGGTTGCTTTTGCGATCCGGGGGAGCAGCGTCTTGTGGTCTCCCTCGCGGTGCGGCCGCCCATCCGGCGAGCGGGAGCATGACCGCGCCGGTCTGTGTCGGAGACCGTCTGCCCGACGAGGTTCGCCCGGTGTGCGTCTCTACTCGGTGTGGGCGGCTGCGACTTTCGGAAGGGTGAGCATCACCAGTGCCGTGATCGTGTAGAGGACGGCGGAGGTGATCAGGACGATGCTGAGTGCGTGACTGTAGTCAGGCAGGGTCGGCGCGCCGGTGTCTGATTTGGTGGCCGTGGTGAAGAAGATCGTGCCCAGGACGGCGATGCCGATGGCGGCGCCGATCTGGTTGACGGTGGAGAGCACGCCCCCGGCGGCGCCTGCGTTACGTCCTGGGACGCCGGCGAGGACGACGTTGACGAGGATGGGTGCGGCCAGGCCGAGCCCGAGGCCGCCGATGAACAGGGCGAGGGCGAGGAGCCAGTATCCGGGGTTGTTGCCGTCCCTGGTGATGGCCCATAGGACGAGCTGAGATGCTGCGATGGTGAGTGAGCCGGTGATCAGCAGGACCCTGCCGGCCTTGGCGGCCAGGGCGACGCCGAGGCCGGAGGTGACGATCGAGCCGAGCGCGTAAGGCAGGATGACTAGGCCGGTTTCCAACGCGGTTCGGCTGGTGCCGTTTTGCAGGTAGACCGACAGGGTGAGGAAGAACGGCCCGATACCGCCGAAGAAGAGCACCGAAGCGCTCAGGCCGCCCGCGAAGGCGCGGATTCGGAGCAGAGCCGGGTCGAAGACGGGTTCGTTCCCACCTCGGGCAAGGCGGCGTTCGTAGGCCAGGAAAATCGTGAGCACGATGATCCCGGCCGCTAGCAGGGCGTAGCTGGCCCAGGGCCATCCCCAGGTCTCAGTCTGGATGATCGGCAGCAGCAACAGGAAGATGCCCGAGGCCGCGAGAACAGCGCCCAACAGGTCCAGTTGTGCGGTCGAGGCCGACCGGGACTCGGGCAGAATCTTCGCGCCGATGATGAGCGCCGGGATCGAGACCGGCACGTTGACCCAGAAGATGGTGCGCCATCCCAGGTCGAACAGGTCGGTGTCGACGAGCAGTCCGCCCAGCAGCGGGCCGGCGACCGAGGCGAGGCCCTGGACGGCCCCGTAGGCGCCGAACGCTTTGGCACGCTCCCCCGGGGCGAACGATGCGCGGATGATCCCGAACACCTGCGGGACCGTGATCCCCGCGGTCAGCCCTTGCCCGGCGCGCATGCCGATGAGCATTCCGGGATCGACGGCCAGCGCGCACAGCGCGGAGGTGACCATGAACCCGGACAGCCCAGTCATGAACAGCCGTTTGCGGCCGTACTGGTCACCGAGCCGCCCGCCGGTGATCAGGCCCGCGCCCATGGCGAGGACGTAGGCGGCGATCGTCCACTGGATCTGAGCGTCGCTAGACCCCAGGTCTTGGGCTATTGCCGGGGCAGCGACGGTGACGATCGTCGCGTCGAGAAGGTCCATGAATGAACCGACGAGCACCACCAGGAGCGCCGTGGTCGCGCCGGCGCCGGCGATGAGTGTCGTGAAAGCGTCAGATGCGCGTCTGCCCTCTCGGGGGCTCGGTGAATCGGTCATGTCGGCCACGATGACAGCCATAGTTGCCACCGAGTGGCCGCTTTGGGTGGGAGGATCAGGGACCATGGCTACCACCTCCGCGCGGACTCTCAAGCTGCTGTCGATCTTTGGGACCGCCGCGACCCTGAGCGCTGAGGAACTCGCCACCAGGCTCGGGGCGTCGGTGCGAACCGTGCGCCGTGACATCGACACGCTCAGAGACCTCGGGTACGAGATCGAAGCCGTCCGCGGAGCTGGTGGCGGGTACCGACTCGGCCGCGCGACCCGCCTGCCGCCGGTTGTCTTCGATGAAGACCAGGCCGTTGCTGCGGCCGTCGCGCTCCAGACCGTCCCCACCATCCTCTCCGGCATCCGCGAGAACTCAGCCCGCGCCCTCGCCACACTGCATCAAGCGATGCCCGCGCGCAGCCGCGTCCACGCCGAAGCGTTCACCGTCTCCGCTGCCCGCAACTACTGGGAGTTCCCCGCGCCACCGATCCACGCCGAGATCGTCCGCACCATCGGCAGCGCGATCAACCGCCGACACCTCGTCCGCGTGGACTACACCGGCGACGGCGAACCCGTCGCCCTCACCCTGGAGCCGCACGACCTCGTGGTCTGGGCGGCGCGCTGGTACCTCGTCGCCTTCGACCGGGACGCACATGGATGGCGCGTGATGCGCCTCGACCGCATCACACCACGCCTACCCACGCACACCCCCTTCGACCGACGCGACATCCCGCACAACGATCCCGTCACCTTCGTCATGACCACCCACGACCGCGGAGACGCCGCAGCCGAATGGCAATGCCGCGGATCGGCAATCCTCGCCCTGCCCGCGTCCACCGTCGCCCCGTTCGCCCCGGCGGATCAACAGTTGAGTACGACACCGAAGACAGTTGCCGACTCACCCTCGGCGCCTGGTCATGGCCAGGACTCGCGGGCCTCCTCCTCACCTTCGACGCCGACATCACAGACATCGAACCGCCCGAACTCCGGCAAGCACTGCACTCCCTGCACAATCGAATTCGCAAAGGACTCACCGACGACTGAACTTGCGCGGCTACCTCGGCGCGACCTGCTCAGTCACAGCTACTTCCGCGGGCCACCCCACGAGTCGCTGAGTGCGCCCCTGGCTAGTACTACAGGGATAGATCTTGATTGGTGCTGTCACGTTGTTGGGTTGCAGGTGCCTGACGGTGCGTCGTGGCGGCGCTGTCACGTTGACTGGCAGGGTGGGATGATCTTCTGGTTGGTCGTGCCGGGGAGGGATTCGTTTGTGTTGTCCGCGTCGCCGTCGTACAAGGGCCACCGATACCCGGTGGAGGCGATCGTGCACGCGGTATGACTGTACTTCCGCTTCCCGCTGTCCTTCCGCGAGGTCGAGGAGCTGGTGCTTGAGGGCGGGGTCATCGTCTCCTGCGAGACCATCCGCCACTGGTCCGCCAAGTTCGGTCAGGCCTAAGCGGACGGACTGCGCCGCCGTCGGCCACGGCCCGGGGACAAGTGGCACCTGGACGTGGTCTTCGTGAAGATCAACGGCGAGAGGAAGTACCTGTGGCGGGCCGTCGACCAGGACGGCAACGTGCTCGACATCCTCGTCCAGGGGAAGCGGGACAAGGCTGCGGAAGGACGATTCTTCCGCTGCCTGATGAAGAAGACACGTACGGCGCCGCGGGTGGTCGTCACCGACAGGCTCCGTTCCTACGGCGCGGCGCACCGCGAGGTCATGCCTTCGGTGGAACACCGTTCCCACAAGGGTCTGAACAACCGGGCCGAGAACAGTCATCAGCCCACCCGGCAGCGCGAACGTGCCATGAAGGGATTCCGCTCAGTCGGCGGGGCCCAGCGGTTCCTGTCCGCGTTCAGCGGCATCTCACCCCACTTCCGCCCTCACCGCCACCTGATGACCGCCTTCGACCACCGAGCCGAGATGACCGTCCGCTTCGCGATCTGGGACCAGATCACCGGCGCCACCGGCCGGCCCACCACGGCCTGACCACAGGCCCGGACCGCGGGCCCCACCAGGCCACGACGCACCGTCAGGCACCTGCAACCCAACAACGTGACAGCACCACACAGCGCCTTCGGCGACAGCCGGGACGCCTTCGCGAACGCCCCGATGGTCAGCAGTTCCATGCCCGCTCTCCTCCTACTGGGCACGTCGCCCGGCACCACTGATGCTGTGGCTTCCCCCAAGGTGAAGGTCAACCGAAGTCCCGCGCCGGTTCGGTCGGATGGTCTCCCGCTCGCCCGGCGGCCCGCGAGCGGCCGAACTCATCAGGCTGGCACCGGCCGCCCCGCGGCGTCATCCGTTCGGGCCCAGTGCCCCGGATCGAGTCGCAACAGAAATCGAACACATGCTCTAATCGGAGTATGGCCTTCCCCTTCCCCGACGACCTGGTCCGGGCTCAGCGCGACTGGCTCGCCACCTATCGGCAGCTCGCCGCACCCTGCCCCCGCCACACCACCGCCCTGCGCCGCCGCCTCCTGGACCTGTCCGCCTACCTGCTGTGGCATCCGTTCTGGTCCACCCCGCCCGGCACACCCGCCGCCCGGGTTGAGCTGCGACGGCTCGCTCACCGCCAGGAGCAGCGCGGGACGAGAGCGGCATGACCCGGCCCGACGTCCTGTCCGTCCGGCAGATCGGCGAGAAGGTCGGCCTGTCCAGCACCAGCTCCGTCGCCTACCAGCTCGGCCGCCTCGAAGCCCGAGGGCTGATCAGCCGCACCGGCCACCGCTGGCGTTCCTGCCGCCTCAGCACCTGACCCGGTCACGGGCCGGTGAAGATGTCGTGCCCGCCGATACGGCGCCAGACGATGTGTGCGCCGCGTATCCGCTCCGTCCCGTAGCACCAGGTCGCCCGGCCGCCGCCGGACCAGGTGAGCTCGCAGACGCCCGGCGCGCAGCGGACGCGTTTGATGCGCAGGCCGCTGCGGAATTGCCCGCTGCGGAGGTCGGGCACGAAGGCCCGGGTCACGATGCGACGGAAGCGCCTGCGTTGCTCGGGGGTGAGGCGGTGGTGGTCGGCGGTGAAGCGGGGTGTGGCTTCGTATGTCGGCGCGTCGGTCCTCCAGTCCAGGAAGCAGCAAGCACGAAGCCCCCGGCGGTGCCGAAGGCGGGGGTTGTTCGTGTTGAAGGGATTCGGTGACGTAGTGCGGGGGAGCGGTGCGTGTATGTGGCTCTGCCGATGCCTGGCGGTGAGCCGGGATGCCGATGAAGCCGCAGGCGTTCTGCGTCGTCGAGCGCAGGCATGCTTCGGCACGGCGGTGCCCTTCGGTTTCCTCGGTGAGCTTGCGAGCGGCATCATGCAATCCAGCCGCATCTGCAATCCGCAGACGGGACTGGCCAGCGGGTAGGGCTGTTCGGACCGCCCGGCGCGCTCCGGGGATGCCGGGCTCGCAGGATCGGTTCCGTGGAGTTCCCGATCAAGGTGGCACTGGCCCAGGCCGTCCCGGTCCTGCCCGAGGGGCCGGGCTGGTGGTACGAGCCCAAGTACGACGGTTCTCCAGACACTTGAAGTTGTCTCATCCGAGTGACATCGCGGCATCTCCCAGCACACCTCCTACTGGCACCGAAAGACTGCACGTTGTCAGAGTGGTGACGCTCGCCTGTGGGGTTACGTGCAGCTGTTCTTCACCGACCAGCGGAAGGTCTGGAGGGTCGGCCAGGTCGCTGGATTGAGTCAGGCAGAGTTGTCAGCTCTGTTCGCCCGGCGTCTGGTGCCTTCGGGTACGCCGATCCTGCTGGATGAAGCGATGCGCCCGGTCGAGCCGGTGTCGTCGTGGTTCCGGTCGCTGGCGCTGGAACGCAAGGACGCTAAGACGATGCGGTCGTACGCGTACTCCGTGCTGATGCTGCTGCACTTCCTGCTGGCCCGTGGGACGGATCTGCAGTCGGTCACGGAGACAGACCTTCGGGAGTTTCGTCTGTGGCGGCAGGACGAGGCGGAGGAGGTGGTCGGTGACGCCGCCTGGGACCGGGACTGGGCTGCCATCGAGTCTCTTTACCGGTATCTGATCCGGATCGGTGTCGTCACCCGGCAGCCTTGGCGGGCGACACCGCAGCGTGACAACCTCGCCAGCAGAATCCGCCCTGACCTGCGCGTACGGCACATGGAACTCGACCAGTACCTCTATCTGAGGGACGTCGGATTCGGGGGACTGGCTCCGGACGCCGGGCTGGATGTCTCGTTCCGGGGCTGGCGGCCCCACCGAAACCGCGCCGCCTGCGAGCTGGCGCTGATGACGGGGATGCGGATCCAGGAGTGGGCCACCTTGCTCCTGCCTGAGCTCGGTCTGGTGGATGGCCGGCGGCCGGCGTTCGCGGACGTCGAGCTGAAGGCTTGCGCCAAGTTCGGACGGCCGCGCTCGGTCTATGTCGCGCCGGACCCGATGGAATTGCTCGATCCCTACCTGTTGCTCGAACGTCCGGAGATCGTGGCGAAGGCCCAGCGCTCACTTCGACGACGGCACCGAGAGCTGTTCGTGATCCAGCGCCTGGAGGCCGACGGCACGAGGGTCCGCGGGGTGCTCGACGGCCTGACGATCACGCGCACGATCAAGAACATGAAGCCGGACCTGCGACGTCTGGCGGTACGGGAGACCGGCGACGGCCTGGATCCGCTGGCGCTCTTCATCGGGCAGGGCGGCAAAATGCTCACCTTCTCGGCTTGGGACAAGATCCGCTGGAGGGCCTGGGACCGGATAAAGGCGTGGGCCGGCAACCAGCACGCGCCGGTACTGCCCAGGCGGTGCTGGGTCTATCACGACCTTCGGCACACCTTCGCCTTGCGGCTCTTGATCTTCCTGACGCGCGAAGCCCTGAATGACGCGGAGGACCAGGGGCTGCCGATGTCCACGTTGCTGAACCACATGACCGGCAATCCGCTGCTCGTGGTCCAGCGCCGCCTTGGCCACGCACACCCATCGACCACCTACCGCTACATCCGCTACCTGAAGGACCCGATGCGGGAGGTCGATGAAGCCTTCCACGAGTGGACGGCCGCCGGCGGCGCCTCCTACATCACGATCGCCCGCAGCCTGATGGACTTGGAGGACGCCGGCCATGCCCCGTCGCGGCCACTACACCCGTGATTTCCCCGCTCCTGTTCCTCGCCCTGCGGTCCCGGCCCGGGTCGGCGTCCGCGAGGTGTCGACGGTCGACGGTCAGGGCCGCCCTCGGACGGTGACGTTCGATCCGGCACGCTTCGCGTGCGCGACGCTGGCCGGGGAACTCGCTGATGAGTGGGTGGAGTTGGTGGAGGACGCCCGTTACGGTCCGACCTCGGCGACGCACTACCGGCAGACGATCGAGGCGTTCTGCACGCACGTCGATGCCACTGTTCCCCGGCCGCATCGGGCGAGTCTGGCGGGCACCGACCCAGACCTGCACCACGCGGTGACGGAATGGGTCCGTCTGCTGCCTTCCCGGCACAGGCCCGGCTCGCGAAGTCCGGCCTGGCATGCGGGTCGGCTGAGGACGCTGATCGGGCGGCGGTCGCTCCACGCCGAGCGTGTGGTTGCTGGGCACTTGCACGGCTGGCTCGAAGGCGCCCTGGGATTGCGTCGGGGGGAGACCACTGAGCTGGACGAGTTCTCCCGGGCCGACAGGAAGAAGATCGTCCAGGCCGCATGGGCCGCCCGCTTGGACGTCGAGAGGCGCCTCGCCCGCGGCTGGGACCTCTCAGCCCGCGGCCGTGATCCGCGCGAGGGCGGCTGGGCCGATGAGGCCAACCTCCTGTGGGCGATCGCTCACGATGCCCTGAACTGCACGGAGATCAGCAAGGCCCTTCCGTCCTGGCGGGACATGCCGTCGAGCCTGCGGCAGCTGGCACCGGCCGGCACCCGCCCGGTCGCCGCGAAGGCCGCTGTCGTCAGGGGGCTGGTGAGGCAGTTGTTCCTGCACAACTCCGATCTGCAGGCTTACCGGATTTTGCTGATGGCAGCGACTGGCCGGGCCCCGGAGGAAGTGGCAGCGCTTACCGAGCACGACATCGAGTTCGGCTCCTCCAGCGTGACCATCGACTTCAGCAAGGGCCGGGCCCGCGCCCGAACGCGCCAGGCGTTCAGCACGCCGGAGCCAGAGAGCCCGGCTCTGCTGCACCCGGCCCAGCCCCGACTCGATGCCGGGGAGATCTGTCGTCGGCTGCTGGAACTGAACAGGCCGCTGGCCGAAAGGTTCGGCATCTTCCCTGTCCCGCTGTTCCTGCGGGCGGCGATGTTCTGGCCGCAGGTCACACCCGCCAGGCTCGACCGGACGTCGACCTTCGCCGGCTGGCTGCGGGAGCGAGGGTTGTCAGTCGACGGCCAGCCGGACATCCGGCGCCTGCGCAAGTCCAGCAAGGTCGAGAAGGCCATCACCTTCAAGGGCCGCGTCAGTGACATTGCCGACGACCACTCGGTCCAGACCTTCCACCGCCACTACGCGCACGGCACGACTTTGAAGGTGATCGCCGGCAGCGTGATCACCGCAGCGCAGACGCGCTGGCTCGACAAAGCGGTGGCCGGTCCCGTCGTGCTGGGCGAGGAAGCCGAGCAGTCGTTGGGCCAGCCGGGTTCTGCCGCCGCCCTGGGGCTGTCGGAGGAAGAAGTGGAACAGCTTCGCACCGGGCAGCTCGACATGGGCGTCTCCAGCTGCAGGGACCCCTTCGCCTCTCCCTACGGACGCGCCGGCCAGCTCTGCCCGGTCGCCCCCACCCGCTGCCTCGAATGCCGCAACGCGTTCGTGCTGCCCTCGAACCTCCCCCAGCTTCTGCTCTTCTCCGACCATCTCGAACGCCTCCAGCTGCGGCTGTCGCCTCAACTCTTCCACACGCTCTGGGGGCAGAGCCGCGTCAACGTCACCGAAGCGATCAAGGCCCGCACCAACGCAGAGATCGCTCAGGCCCGCCGCCAGATCGCCGAAGGCAAGGCGGCCCTGCCTCTCCCCCTCTCGGCACACGTGGAGTTCGACGCATGACCAGCCGCCTGCCGCTCGCCCTGCCCGTCTCGGTCTTCCGGGACGACGAGCCCGTCATCCAGTCCCACCCGGTCCTGGAAGGCGCCTGTCCGCCGATGTTCGGCAACACCGGCTGCTGGGACCTAAATGGCATCGTCCGCAGGGCCCCGAACCTGGCTGCCGCCGGCTTCCGCGTGATCTTCCGCGAGCTGGACCCTCAGTGGAATCTCCTGGCCCGCGAGATGGCCATGATCTGGTTCAACCCACGCCACCCAGCCGTACTCGCCCGCGGGCTGCATCTGCCGCCCGACCCGGTGGCACCGCACACGGTCTCCCAGCGCATCGGACACCTGCGAGCCCTGCACGCCTACGGCGTCTCCCGTCAGCTTCCCCCATGGGTCGGCGACTGGAGCGACGACGACTTCAAGACCTACATCGAGCACCGCTGCCAGCAGGGCGAAGCGGCCAGTGCCACCGGACACGTCCACGTGATCAAGACCCTGCACCGTTTCCGGGGAACACTGGCCGGCAGTGGGCTGGCACGTGATCCCTGGCCCGACACCAGCACGAACGCCGTCGTCGACCACCCCACCGTCCCCGAACTGAAGACCCCTGTGATCCGGCCGGAGACATGGTTCCCGCTCGTCCGCGCTGCATGGGCGTACATCAACGACTTCGGTCCCGACATCCTGCGCGCACTCGACTACTGGCACCGTCTCCAGGCCGAAGCCCGCCCCCTGTCCACGGCCGAGGCGGACACCCGCTTCACCGCCTGGCTCGCCGATCCCAGCAACAAGGTCCCCGTGCACCAGCTCACGGGGAAACTGGCGGTGAACTGGCAGCTTCTGACCTCCCTGGTCGGGTTCGAGTCCCGCAAGATGGCCTTCTTCACCAAGCAGAACCGCGCCGGCCTCGCCCGCCGGGCCACCGCCGAACGGCTCGTTGCCGAGGGCCGCATCCGCACCAGTCTGATCGACGGACTGCGCGAGGTGACCAGGCCGGACGACAGCCGCGGCCCCTGGCACGACAGTCTCCAGCCCCGCGAACTCGCGGTCGAGTGCCTGGCCCTGCGCAATGCCTGCTATGTCTTCGTCGCCGCGCTGTCGATGATGCGTGACTGCGAGATCCGCGAGATCACCAAAGATGCTCTCACCGAGTACTTCGGCACCCAGGCGGTGAAGTCGGTCAAACGCAAGCTCGATCCCGACCTGCCCACCGCCCACTGGTGGATCATCGCACCGGTTGCCCAGGCCATCGAAACGGCCATGCACCTGTCGACGAGCGACACCCTCGCCTTCGCCGCGGTCACCCCGCGCTTCCACGGCAATGGCTTCACCAGCCAGACCGCCATCAGGTGCTTCATCAAGCACGTCAACTGTCACCGGAGCGTCACCGGGCTTGCCGAGATCCCTCCCAGCAAGGTCACCCCGCACATGTTCCGCCGGACCATGGCCATGCTGACGCGCGACTATCCCGGATCGGAAATCGCTGTCGGCATGCAGCTCAAGCACGCAGCCACCCGAGCCCTGGCCAACCGCTGGACCCAGGGCTACATGGATCACGACCCCTCCTGGGCCCGCCTCCTCACCACCGCCATCGCCGAACGTCGGTTCCAACGGCTGAGGGACCTTTTCGACGCCGACAGCCGCGGCGAGGCCATCGGCTTCGGGCCCGGCGCTGACCAGATGCGTTCGGCCTTCGCTGCCGTCCGGGAGAAGGCCGAAGCCCTCCGAGCGAACGGAAAGGCCCAGCGGGGGGACATTCGCGTCGAACACGGCCTGCTCAAACGCACCCACCTATCGATCCGGTTCGGAAAGCTCAACCACTGCACCATGGACGAGAACAACCCCGTCGGCGCGAAGTGCCTCGAAGACGCCATCGTGCCCCCGGGACACCGAGGGCCACTCATCGACCGCTGCCAGCCCGCACGCTGCAGCAACAGCATCATCGCCCCCGAACACCTACCGATCTGGAAGGCCGAGCACGATTCGCTGAGCCGGCTCCGTGACCAGCCACGGCTGCCCCCGAACCGCCGAGCTGCCATCGACGAACAGATCCGTGACGTCGAACTCGCGCTCAGGAAGGCAGACGGCGCATGAGCGAGGCCCCTCAGCTCAAGGTCTCCACGCGGGCCGAGAAGGCACTGCGGGAAGCTATGGAACGACTATTCACCGGACGACCAGCCCGTACCGACGGCAAGCTGACAAAGAACAACCTCTGGCGGGAGGCCGGCGTCAGCCGAGCCACCATGAACCGCGCCACCGACGTGCTCGCTGACTGGGACGACCACATCGGCCAGAGCCCGGCAAGCATCCACGACCAACGACAAACACAGGAGATCGCTGACCTTCGCCGACAACTCAACAACAACCGGCAAGAGCGACAGCAACTCCAGGACCAGGTCGACGCAGCCGCTACCGTCATCGCCGCCTTGCTCGCGGAGAACACAGCCCTGCGCGAGCAGGCCACCAAACAATCGGCCGTCGTCATCCCTCTCGACCGCACCCACTTCATTTCTGAGTGAAGACCCCTTGGCCCTACAGTGTGGCGTCGCCTTCACGCCGGACACCGCCGCTTCGTCCCCATCCGGCCGTAGCCGATAGACGGCAGGAAAAGGTCGGTCAGGATTGCCGTAAGTCGGCAATGAAGCGGCGCGCCTCGCTGTGTCAGGATTTCGTCAAGTTGGGGATCGGCGACAGGTGACCGGGGACGGCGCGCATGGGCTGGCCGATCACAAGGGAGGGGGGTGGCGGTGGGGCTGCAGCACACGGCGGGCGGGCGACGGTGGCACAGCACGATCGGCGCCGTACAGGCCGCGTTGGCCGTGCTGGTGGTGGGCGGAGCGGCCCTGGGAGCACTGCTGCTGCACCCCGACACGGGCCTGTTAGCCAAGGGCCGCGGGCCGCTCGGCGGCAACCCCGTCCTCGTGGTCGGCCTCGCCCTGCTGTCACTCCTTGGCGGCTTGGCGCTGCGTGAGAAGTACCGAGAGCAGGTAGGCGCCACCCGGGAACTCAACCCGGTGGAACAGCGGGTAGTTGACGGCGTGAGCCGCGTCCTGCTGGCCGCGACGCTGGTCGTCCCGCTCCTCATCCTGGTCCTGCACCAGTTCGGTTCGTCCGGCAGCCATGAGGCTGGCCAGGGGCACGGCCGCGAATCGTCACCGCTTCCCAGCCCGCAACAAGACCCGGCACCCGCCCCGCCACCCGCACAGCATGCCGGGCAGGCGGGCCACAGCATGCACTTCGGGCTGACGCGCATCCTGCTCGGTCTCGGCATCGCCCTGCTTGTCGCGGTCGTCGTGATCGCCGGGCTGCGTTTGTGGCGGTATGTGACCCGGCCACCAGCGGCCGAGGCCCCGGCGACGTACGCGACGCTCGACGACGAGCAGGAACGCCTGGTCCAGGCCGTGGACTCCGGGCGCCGTGCCCTGCTGGACGGAACCGACGCCCGCGCTGCCGTCATCGCCTGCTATGCCGCCATGGAGGAGTCGCTCGCCGACTCTGGGGTGGCTCGGCGCGCCTCGGACAGCCCGCAGGACCTGCTGGAGCGGGCCGCCGCCAACGGCCTGCCCACGGGGGCGGCCGCCGCCGCGCTCACCACCCTGTTCCGCGAGGCCCGTTACTCCACGCACCCGATGGACGCCAGCCACCGCGACCGTGCCGCAGCCGCGCTCGCCGAGATCGCCCACAGCCTGCGCTCGCGGACGCCTGGACCCGAAGCCGTGGTGGATACCTCGTGAAGGCGCCCACCTGGATACGGGCCATAGTCAACTCCGTGCTGTCAACGCCCGGTTCGGTGCGCCACTCGCTGGCCGTGCTGGGCACCGTCGCGGTCGCGGCCGAAGTGCTGCTCGCCCTGGCCGACGGTGCCGCCGCGGCCGCCACCGGCCTCGCCCTCATCACCGCAGTGGCGCTGGCCCTGGGGCGCTATGCCGCGGGCGGCGCCGCCCAGGACAGCGGCCATCGCAGGCCGGTGCGCCTGCTGGACAGCCGGGCCCCGGCCCTCGGCGGGTGGCAGCGCATCGTGGCCAAGGCCCTTGCGGACGACGGCGAAGCGCACCTCGACACCGTGCTGCGGCCGCAGTTGCAGCGGCTGTTCGCCGCCCGGCTGGCCGAACGGCACGGCATGGCGATGTACCGGAACCCGCAGCGGGCCCGGGCGCTGATCGGAGCTGAGCTGTGGCCGTGGATCGATCCCGAGGCGACCGCTGCGCAGCCCACTCTTCCCGAACCCGTCCTGCGCGCCCTGCTCGACCGCCTGGAAGCCTTGTGACCGCTAGCGCTGCAACCGACCCCGCAGCCCGCGCGCCCCGACTCCACCCCGTGAGGAACCGACCGTGACCAGCCCCCAACCCACCCCGGACCACGACACCCTGACTCCCCGGCAGGCAGGCGAAAGGGCTGCGGCCGTGCTCGACGAGATCCGCACGGCCGTGGTCGGCAAGGCGGAACCACTGGCGCTGGTGATGCTCGGCATCCTCGCCGGCGGCCATGTCCTCATCGAGGACCTGCCGGGACTCGGGAAGACGCTTCTGGCACGCTCCTTCGCCATCGCTCTGGGCCTGGACTTCCGCCGCATCCAGTTCACCCCGGACCTGCTGCCCTCCGACGTCACCGGAGCTCCGTTCTACGACCAACGGACCGCCGACATGGTCTTCCGGCCCGGACCGGTCTTCACCCACCTGCTGCTCGCCGACGAGATCAACCGCACCCCGCCCAAGACCCAGGCCGCGCTGCTGGAGGCGATGGCAGAGTCCCAGGTGTCCATCGACGGAAACACCCGGCCGCTGCCGGAGCCCTTCGTGGTCGTCGCCACCGCCAACCCCATCGAGTACGAGGGCACGTACACCCTGCCCGAGGCCCAGCTCGACCGGTTCCTGCTGCGGGTTCGTATGGGCTATCTGGCGGCGTCGGAGGAGGTAGGCATGTTGCGCGCGCGTGTCGATCGGGCGGCGCCGGAGGCAGTGCTGCGCACGCTCAGCGGTCCGGGCGAGGTGCTGGCCATGCGGGCCGCCGTCGAACGCGTCGAGGTGGACGACGACCTGCTGGAGTACGTCGTCGCGCTGGTCGGCGCCACCCGGGCCCACCCGCACATCCAGGTCGGCGCTTCTCCGCGCGGCGGCCTGGCCCTGGTGCAGCTCGCCCGCGCCCGAGCCGTCCTGGACCTGCGGGACTACGTGACCCCGGAAGACGTCAAGTCCGTGGCGGTGCCGGCCCTGGCGCACCGCGTCACCCTCAAGCCGGAACTGTGGGTCCGGCAGATCGACGGCGACGACGTGATGCGCGAGATCGTGCAATCCGTGCACGCCCCGCAGACCATGCCGCGCGCATCGATCGCGTCATGACGGATCCAGTGCCGGCCCGCGGAGCGGCCGCCGCTGTCCGGCGGGCCCTGGACGGCCGCCACGACGTGACCGCCGAACCCCCGCCGCCTCCGCCGCCCGGCTGGCGCGTCGGTGAACGCGTCCTGCGGCTGGGCACGTTGGCCGTGGTCGCGCTGGCCGCCGCGCTGGTCACCGGCCGCCCCTGGGTACTTGCTCTCGCGGCCGCGCCCCTGGTGCTGGTCGCCCTCGCGCTGCCGAGCGGGCCGCGTCCGGAGGCGGTGACGGCCGAGGCGGAGGTGGAGCCGCGGCGGTGCTTCGAGGGCGAGCAGGTGAGGGTGCGGATCACTGTGTCCTACGACGGTGAGTCCGGCCGCCTGGACCCTGGCGTCACCCTCGGCCACGGGGTCAGGCTCGACCACCTCGCGGTCGGCCCGCACCGCGTCGATCTCGTCCTGACCGCGCAGCGCTGGGGCCGCTGGACGCTCGGCACGGTCGACGTCGACGTCTACGACCGCGGCGGGCTGGCCCGGCGCACCGTGCGGGCCGAACTCGGTGAGGTCGCCGTCTTCCCCCTGCCCGGACACGCCGGCCTCACGCCCATCCCGGTCCGGCTGCCGCAACGGCTCGGCGAGCACACCGCCGTGCAGCGCGGCGAGGGCGTCGAGGTCACCGGCGTGCACCCGTATGTGCGCGGCGAACGTCAGCGGCGGATCCACTGGCCGGCCACCACCCGTCGCGGCGCCCTGCAGGTCCACCAGTTCGCCGCGGAGCGCACCGCCGACACCGTGGTGCTCTTGGACGTGCTCGCCGACGTGGTCGACCCGGTCAGCGGCACGTCCTCGCTCGACGAGACCTTCCGGACCGCTGCCGGGCTGGTCCGCGCCTACCTGCGTACCCACGACCGGGTCGGAGTCGTGTCGGTGGGTGGAGCGACCCGCTGGCTGCAACCGGGCAGCGGCCAGGGGTACTTCTACCGCATCGTCGAGAGCGTGCTGGAGGTCCGCAAAGACCGCGCGTACCGCACGGAGGGACTCAGCCTGCTCCCACCGCCAGCGTTGCCCGAGGGAGCTCTGGTGTACGTCATCACGCCGCTGACCGACCAGCGGATTTTCGACATCCTGCACCAAGTGCGCGCACGGGCCAACCCGATGGTCGTGGTCGAGATTCCCACCGGCGACCCAGTCGTGGAACCCGGCGACACCGAGGGCGAACTCGCGCTGCGGCTATGGCGGGCCGACCGCGACGCCATGCGCTTCGCCCTCGTGGAACGCGGCATCGCGGTCGTCGCCCACCGCCCCGGCAAGACCCTCGACCTCGCCCTTGCCCCGCTGCTGCGCACCCGCATCCACGGGGGGACCCGATGACCACCGCCCCCGCCCGGATCGCCCGGCCACGCCCGCGCCCGCCCGGCAGCCGAGCCGCCCTGCTCATCGCACGTCTCACCTCCCGCATCACCGACCGCTTGCTCGGAACGGCCCTCGCCGTCACCGCCTGCAATCCGCCAGCTGCCCTGCACGCACCGCTGCCGGTCAGGGTGCTGGTGGTCGGAGCGGCAGCGGCCGCGTGGTGGGCAGCTCCGATGGTCGACGCCCGCCCCGTCCTGACCTCCATGCGCTGGCGGACTATCGCGGCCCGCCGCAGGACGACCGTGCTGCCAGCCGCGGCCATCGCGGTCGCCGCGGCCACCAACCCCGCAGTCTGGCTGGTCGTCTGCATCGCCGCCCTGCTGCTCGCCTACCTGCTCGTAACCGACGCCTGGACAGTCGGTGTCACCGCCCCGCCCGGCCGCCCGCAGGCGACACCCGCACTGGCGGCCGCCGCCGCGACCGCAGTGGTACTGCTCGCCGCCCAGGCGCCGGTCGCAGGCACCTCATGGGCACGTCTGCCCGCCTCACTCGCCATCGCCGCGACCACGGTTTGCCTGGTACTGGCCCTGCGCGCCCGTCGCAGCCCGCCCGGCTGACCGCCGAGACTACTGATGGGTTTGGCGCCTATCTCGGCGGCACCCCAAAGATCGTCAGGTGAGGGCCGAATCTCACTGTCAGGGGGCCAGGTCGCGTTGCCAGAAGCCAACTGCCAACCTGTCTCATGAGACACATCGAATTCTGGAGAACGACGGCCACAGAACCGTGCTGCGCCGCACCGACGAAACCGTCGTCCTGTACGCACGGTCCGGCAGAGTCGTCACCCAGCACTGGATGGACCTGGCCGTCGCCGGCATGACGCTCAGGCCGGACACGGTCCTGGACGGGGAGGCCGTGATCTGGCGGGACGGCCGGCTCGACTTCGCCGCGGCGCAGTCACGGGCCACGTCATCCACGACCCGGGCCCGCGCCCTGGCCGCCCGATATCCGGCCTCCTACATCTGCTGGGACCTTCTGCAGCACCCGGACCCGGCGATCGGCGACTGCCGACACCTGCCGTACACCGAGCGCCGCGCCTTCCTCCTGGAGCTCCTCGCCGATGTCGGGCCGCCGGTCCAGGCCACCCCGGCGACCGACGACCGGGACGTCGCCGCGCTCTGGTACGACGCCCTGCGCGAGCAGGGCACCGAAGGGATCGTCTGCAAGCGCGGCGGGGCGGGATATCCGCCGTCAGGTCAGCGCCGGTGGTTGCAGGTTCGGCACGCGGACACCGTCGACGCGCTGGTGCTGGGGTTCACCGGTCCCCGGTTCAGGCCGCACCTTCTGGTTCTGGCGGTGGGGGACGATGGCGGGCCGGCCAGGGTGTCCGCGCGCCTGGAGCCTGTCCTTGCGGCTCGTGTCGGTGAGGCCTTGAGCGGCACGGTGGTGGTGGGGGAGCGGCGGGCAGGGGGCGAGCCGTACACGCGGGTGGAGTCGGATCTGATCGTGGAGGTGCTGGCCGGGTCTGGCCGGCACGGCACCCTCACCGTGACCCGGATGCGGTGAGGGTGCCCGTGTCTGACTGCTGGCCAGGGGACGCTCTCGTATGCACTGTCACGGGCCCGGCTGCGGCGCCCGGTACGACTTCTTACCCGGGCGGGTGACGCCTGCCGGGCAGCAACGATTCTTCGTTGGCCTGGGCCTGGGCCTGGGCCTGAGCATGATCGGCATGACTCGTCATCTGCGCCGAACCGCGCTCCTCACAGCTGTTTCGGCTCTTGCCGGGCTCGCGCTGTTGGCCTTCGGATTCGGAGAGTTGACCGGAATTCCGATGGTGTGCTGGAGCAGCTGGCGCACAGTGATGGCGTTGTCGTCGTGACCGTTGCCGGTGACCACGCCCGGCAGATACTGCTCGATCGGCGATTCGAGGGAGACCTTGCCCTCCTCGACCAGCTGCAGCACCGCTGTCGCGGTGAAGGTCTTGGTCTGGCTGCCGATGCGGTAGCTCTCCGTAACCTGGATCGGCCGGTTGGTGTTGATGGTGCCTGTGCCGGCCGAGAGGGTCCAGGAGCCGGTGCCGTCACCGGCATGGACGCTGGCGCCCGGGGCCGGCGTTCGCCTGGAACGTCTTGAGCGCCGCCAGTGTGGCCGCGTGGTCGTCGGCAGCCTGTACCTGAGTCCGGTTCGAGGCCGGGGCGGCCTGGGGTGCGTGGGCCTGTGCCGGTGACGGAAGCGCCAGCATCACCGCACAGACCATGCCGGCCACTGCCGCGAACCCGGCTCTGCTCAAGGTCGATGACATGTTTCTCCCTGCCAATCAGTTGACGTAGAGGTTGAAGTACGTGCGCTGTTACAGCCGCGAAAGCCGGGCCGTAACCTACGGGCTGACGACAACGCCGCGAGGTGCGGTGCCAGGGCGAGTCCAGCACGATCCGAACGAGAGGCCCTTGTCCGCCGCTTCGAACGAGGCGGCCAGACGCGGGATGTAGTCGGCGAAAGCCGCAGCCCAGCAGCCGTAGTTGTGCCCGCCGTTGCAGTTGGGAGACAGGGCGGATCCGTTGCCGTAGTCGAGGACACGGCTGGGGATTCCACGCTGGTCCAGCCGGCTCTTGACGGTCGAGGTGGCGATGCGGGTGAAGTGGTCGATCGGCCCTTGGCTGCCGGTGTAGAGCGTGATGCCGGTGTCGGTCAGTCTGTCCAGATTGGCCGGTGCGGCCGGATCGACCGCCTTCCAGACGCGGTCCGCGTTCAGCACCGGGTACGGGGATCCGAAGATCGCGTCGCTGTCGACGTAGGGGCCGTACCTCGTGCACTGGCCGGCCCCGGACGGTGTGGAGGTGCTCACCGCACACCAGGCGCCCGTGACGTTGAGCTCGGTGGCCAGGACCGCGGCCCGGATCTCGGCCACGCCGAAATCGATGCCACCCGAGAGCGAGGCGACGTGACCGAAGAGGTCGGGGCGGGCCTCGGCGTAGTGCAACGCGCCGTAGCCCCCCATCGACAGGCCCACGACGGCACGATGGTCCCTGTCCGCGACGGTACGCAGGTTGGCGTCGATGAAGGGGACGACCTGGCTGAGGTGGAAGGTCTCCCAGTTCGCCGCGCCCTCGGCGGTGTTCTGCATGACCCAGTCCGCGTACCAGCCCTTCAGGCCGCCGTCCGGCACGACGGTGATCATTGAATCCGAGTGCAGCGCCGGGGCAGCTGCGGCATCGTCCACGGTGCCGCCCCCGCCGTGCAGGAAGTACGTCACCGGCCACCGTTCGGTGGTGTCGACCGCGTAGCCGCTGGGGCGGTCTGCGGAGCTTTCGAGGACGGGCAGTTGGTGTGCGCGGCGAGCATGTACCCGTGGGACGACGCACCGCTGGCCGACCTCGGCGTCCTGACACTCCCGCCATACCGGGGCAAGGGCCAAGCCCGACGCCTCGTGCGCGCGATCTCCCGCCACGCCCTCACACGGGACCACGAGCCCCGGTACCGCTGCCAACTCGACAACCACGCCTCGGTAGCGGCGGCCGGATCAGCCGGCCTGACCCGATTCGGAACCTGGGACGTCATCTCACCGGACTCCGCCATATAGACACCGCCCACCCGCTCCCGGGCACGGAGCGGTGCGCGCAGACACGAGGTCGGAGCGAACCGGGAATCTACGGCCCCACGTGGTAGCAGCGGCAGATCTGCGCAGTGGGGTGCGGCCGGATAGCGGGCCGCACCCCGCACGGCCGCATTCCTCCGCGTGGCCGCACTACCCCCGCCCGCTGACCGGCCGCCCCTGACCACGCATGACCCGAAGGACCTTGGAGAATTCGGTCACGGCGTGACGAACTGGGCAAGCGGCCGGAGCTGCGGAAGCAGGCGAGCACCCGGGTACATCCACCTCTGGAGCAACGGGACGCCGACGCCGGTGGGGCATGGAGACAGCGATGCACGGGGGAGAGCCAGGGAGTCACGGCCTACGTTCGGTGCTCGGGCCTGACCCCGTGGTCCGTGCTGCAGCGTCCAGCCGCCAGTTCCTCGCACCGAGAGCCGCCAGCGGGTTCATCTACTCTTCCTAGTCCTGGATGAGTTGATGAGACTTCGGGCACTTCACCGCGTGCCGTTCCCTGGCCACAATCTCGGCCTCCACAGCCCCGGCCTCGCCTACCACGACAGGCAGTCGTGGCACGCCCGGTTCTCGTGCGGGCTCCCATCGTCGAACATCAGGAGAGCAATCGAGCCAACGGGCACTGTGTACGTGTTGAGCCGCGAGTAGACCGCGGTGCGGGGCACACTGGCCGGTTCGTCGATCACCGCTCCGGTCACTACGATCCGGCGGTCGGCGGATGACGGGTGTGGCTCCGACAGGCCGCCCGGCCTGCCCAAGGCCAACTCCCGCGACTTCAGTAGATAGCTGTTAACGGCCTGGTACTCGGAGGTTTCGCGCACGTCGGTCGGCAGCATTACGGTCTCGTTGCGTTGGCGCGCAACGTCGCCCGAGCCGCGCCGTTGGCGGTCGTATTCATCCACTGCTGTCGAAGAGCTGCCGCAGGGCCGCTCGAGAACCCGGGTTTGCAGGTCATAGGACACCTCTTGCGTTGTGCGCCCTGTATCCGGCTGGCGTCCCTCGCCCGTTGCACGGCCGAGGGACGCATACGGAGCCGTCCTGTGGCACGTCTACGTCGGGCTTACGATCGCGGGGACAATTGAGATCGGGACGTGCTGGCCTGGGGGTTTGGCTGTCGGGTGATCAGCAGGTCGTCGTGCGGACGGGCACCAGCTCGGTACTCGTCCTGCGGCGGGTTGCCCTGCGGGCGGAGCGGTCGGAGACCAGACCGGCGATGGCGCGATGGGTCTCGGCGTAGTCCTCACGCCGTCCGGTGTAGCGCTGGAGCGGGCGCCACTGCTTGTACTCGGCATTGGTGTGCTCCACACAGATCCGAGCCTAGGACCGCCGGCGTCGCTGTTCGCGCCAGGCCCGCCTCTCGCCGTCACACACGTCGTCCTTCGGCTTCCTCGGCGGAGCGCTGACCTGGTGTGGGAATTCGTTGGCCAAGCTGCGGTAGCCCTCGTCCACCTCGACTTTCACATTTGGGCGAAGGCGGAATTGCTCGGCGATGCCCTCGGTGCGCACGGCGGTTTGGTCGTGCACGCGGCCGGGCCGCGTCACGGCGTACCCAGTGGCTAGCGGTCCTCGACAAACTCACCGACGCCGATCTGGACGCAGCCGCCAGGCTGCCGTGGCAGACCCCTCCGGACACGTGATCGCCTGGCTGAACGCCGAACTGATGAAGAACGTCGCTGAGATCGGGCAGCTGCAGCTGATCTGGGCGGCCTCGAAGTCGCGACCCAAGAAGCAATAGGGCTCAGCAGAAGGAACGTCGTCCAGCACGGCAGCCGCGACGTCGAGCCCAATTGCTCCCCAGGTCGTTAGCCCAGGACGGTGCCGGAGGAGGTGTTGGGGCGGCGTTTGCGGGAGAAGGTTCCGAGGTTGATGTGATGGCCGGTGTGCTCGCAGGTGTAGTGCAACGGCTGTCGGTCGTGGTCGTGGCCTGCCTCCGTCCCGTGGACCAGGGCGGTGACGAAACGGCCGACGAGGGGGGCGTTCTTGAACTGGTTGCCGCTGGTGCCCATGGCGACGTAGAAGCCGTCGAGGTCGGTGCGATCGTAGATGGGTGCCCAGTCGTCGGTGACGTCGTAGACGCCGGCGATCCCGCTGGGTCTGTTGGGAACGCGCAGTCCGGGCAGCCGACGGGCAGCGCGGGTCACCTGGGTGCGAAAGCCTGGCACGGTGGCGCCGGGGCTGGCCCGGTCCGGGTCGTCGACCCATTCCAGCGGGTCGCAGTCCGGTTCCGTGCCGCCGACCAGGAGGAAGTCCCGTCCGTCGGGGCGCAGGTAGATGCCGAGGTCGAGGTCGGCGACGACCGGCCCGAGGCCGTCCGCCGGATGGTAGCCGGGTGGGGCAGCGACCTGGTGGACCTCTTGGCGCAGGGGCCGCACCCGTACGGTGAACTCGGCGCCGACACTCGCGAGTCGGTTGAGCGCGCCGGACCAGGGGCCCGCAGCGTTGACCAGCACGGGTGCCGAGAGGCGCGAACCGTCGGCGAGTCGCACGCCGCAGACCCGGTCGCCCTGTTGCAGGACGGCGGTCACCTCGGTCTTGAAGGAGAAGGTCACGCCGCGTTCCCGCGCGGCGTCGGCCAGGTTGAGCGCAGCAAGCTGCGGATCGTCGATGTAACCGGCGTCGGGGGTGTGGAGAGCGCCCAGTTGCGCGGTGGCATCGGCGAAGAACGCGTCCTCGTCCACGGGCGTGGGCGGCCAGTAGCAGCCGGTGTCGAGGGCCGGCAGTCGCGCCGCGAGCTCTGCCGCATCCCACTCCTGATACGGAACCCCGACCTGGTCGAAGAGCGGTGTGACGCGGCCGCGGGGTGCCGGAGGCGCGTCCAGGGCGACGAGGCCGGTGCGTACGAAGGCGGCCAGCGGACCCGAGCCGCTCTTCTCCAGGTGATCCGGCCAGTGCTCCCAGCAGTGCCTGGCCTCCCAGGCAGTCGCCACCCCGTCGAGAGCGGAGTAGTTGAAGCGGACAACCGCGCTGGAAGCCCTGGTGGAGCCCCCACCGGCCCCACCGAGCTTGTCCACCACAATGACGCGCAGACCGGACTTGGCCAGTTCGAGCGCCGCCGAGCAGCCGATCACGCCCGCGCCTACCACCAGGACATCTGCGGTATCAGACACTAAGTCACCTTTCCTGTATGCAAGGGGTGTCGTTGCAAGTCCATCGCGGACTCGGACGGGTGAGCCGCAGGCTGCCGGAGCACGGCAGTTCTTCGCGCAGCGGCCGGATCCTCCGGTCCTGGCCGCCACCTGGGCAGCCCGGTGCGCCAGCGTCCGCATCGTCACCGATAGCCAGCGTCGACCGGCCGAGGTGGCCCGGTGCATGGTGCGCGGCCCCGTCGCGGGCCCCACTCCCAGCCCGCCGGAGGTCAGGAAACCACTGCTATGGGAGAGTGCCTGAGCTGGCACGTCGATGGTGCGTCTCGGCGGCAATCTCCACTCCGGCGATCCTTCAGGTGTCATGATGCCTCCTGCTCTGCACCGCAGCGGGCGGATCGAGGGCCGGGTCTGGCCGGAACCCGACGCCGGTAGGCGGATCGGCTCGGTGGGTGGTCGGGGCCACGCCGTCCGATCCGCCGTGTGGGAGACGATATGGGTCACAGGATCCTCCTGACCCTCCACACCTGTCGCGACCACAGCGTGCAGGAATCGACAAATGTCGGCCCGCGGTCGGGCGCCCGCAGCCGGTGCTGCTGAGGCCAATGAGGCGTTTACCATGCAAGGCATGGTCTCTGAACTGCAGCAGTTGATCGATGCACTCAGCGCGCGGCTGGGGCGGTCTGTGGCCATGGACGACGCACGCATCCGGCTGCTCGCCCACACGGCGCACACCGGCGACGTCGACGACGCCCGCATTGAGTCGATCATGAACCGCGGGGTGTCGGCCGCGTTGTCCGCTCACGTCGCCCGGCACGGCGCCGCCCGAGCCGCCGACGTGTTCACCGTCCCGCCGTACCCGGAAATCGGCTTCGCGGTGGAACGGACCGGCATGCCGGTCCGGTACAACGGGGCGCTGCGGGGATACCTCTGGCTGATCGGCCCCACCACCCCCAGGGACGTCGAGGCGCTGCGGGAGGCAGCCAGACAGGCCGCCTTGATCCTGCGCCGCGATCACCTGGCCGACGAGGTCTCCCGCAGCCACGAACGCGAGCACGTCCGGGACCTGGTCGCCCCCGATCCCTCTGTGCGGGACGAGGCCGCCGCTGCGCTCGTCGAGGAGGGGCTGGCTGTGGCCGGGCCCGTCACAGCCCTGGTGGCCACGGCGTCCCACGCGGCTGGGGAACCGCTCTCCGAACAGCAACGGCTGGCACTGGACCTGTCCCTTGACCACACCCGGCGGCGGCTGCCGCCCGCCCGCGCCCTCGTCCTGTCCCGCCCGGACCACGCCCTGCTGCTCACCATCTGGCCGGGGGACCGGAGCAATGGCATTGAACGTGCCGTCGGTGAATTGGCCGATGTTCTGCACGAGAAACTCGCCGCCGAACTCGGCACCGGACGAAGGACATCCTGCTGGGTGGGTATCGGCGGGAGACACCGCCGCCTGACCGACGCCCACGTCTCCTACAGGGAAGCCCGTCAAGCCACCGACATCGCACGCGCCACCGGTGCGATGGGTCCGGTGGCCGCCTATACGCGCCTGGGGGTCTACGCGCTGCTGGCCAAGCTCTCACCGAATGAGCTGGCCGAGGGCATTCACCCCGGCCTGCGTCGGCTGCTGGAGCCGGAGTCCGGGCACCAGGACCTGGTCGAGACCTTGCGTACCTACCTCGACCACGCCGGCGACGCCCAGCGGGCCGCCGCCCGGCTGCACATCCACCGCTCCACGCTCTACCAGCGGCTACGGCGCGTCGAGGAGCTGACCGGCCTGAACATGTTCTGCGGAGACGATCGGCTTACCGCCCACCTCGGTCTGAAGATGGCGCAGTTGCACCCCCCGGTATGACGTATTGCGTACCCTCGGCGCCCTGGCCAGCCGGGGCCGCTCGGGCGGTGCTTGGCTCCACGGAAGGCTGTACGCGCAATGCTCTGCCGGTGTCATACGCCGGACGTTCAGGTCCGCGAAGCCGTCGGGTCTGCGGCAGTAGCCGGGGTTATCTGGCGTTCTGGGGCTGTCGGGTTTCGCGGCGGCGGGTTTCGGTTCGGGGTCCGATTCCTGAGGGGACGGGCTGGGCGAGCTGGAGGCAGCTGCCCATGTTGAGCCGGAGCTCCCCGTAGGGCTGGATGTGCATCCAGAATAACGGGATCAGGGCGCGCTTGTCCTCATCGGTCAGGAGGTTCGCCCACTCCGGGTTGGCGAGCATGTCCTGGATCATCAGGGTATTGACGAATTCTGCCTCGGTGGAGGCGGTGCCGACCCGGATCGCGGTGGCGTACTTGATGAGCTGGTCGTAGTTGTTCTCGATGACGTCCCAGCGGATCGGGCGGGTCATCGCGTCGGCCAGGCGCTCGTGGGTGTCCTCATCCTCGCGGCCAGGCCGGTACAGCTTGACCTAGTGAATCGCCCCAGTTGTCGGGGGCTCGATCAGGTCGTACCGCATCTGCCACAACAGTTCGGCCCGCACCTGCTCGTCTCGCCGCTCGTCGTGCCAGATCGCATCCACGAGGTGGCAGACGAGCTTGAGGTGATCGGTCGTGGTGTACTCATGCCAACCGGTGAGCTTGCGCAGCTCGGTACGGTGCCGCTGGGCGGTGTGGTCGGTGAAGTCGTAGAACGCCAGCTGAGAGGCCACGACGTCGACTTGCTTGGCGACGTGCTCGACCGCGTCGAGCGGCAGCTCCAGATGGGTCTTGGGGAACCGGCCGTGCCAGCTCAAGAGTTTGAGCTGGCACGGCGAAGCCCAGCCTCGTGGCCCCGGTCTTGTGCCGTAACCAACCCGTCTCGTCGCCGGACAGGGTGAAGTGGTCCACCACCCCGTCCAGACCTAGATCCCGCCCCACACCAGCCCCTCTCACACACCCCCGTGATCGCCATTCGGGCTGGACGGTAGAGGCGCCGAGGTACACGGACACGCATAGCCGCGAATCCTCTCATCGGGGCGGGCGGACCTGGTAAAAACGCCGGACTTCTGTCCAGCGGCTGGTTGATCACCGATCCTGAGAAAATTTGTACAGCTCAGCGAAGATTCCGCCCGCGTCCAGGAGCTCCTCGAACGTGTCGGACTCGGCGGCGCGGCCCTGGTCGAGGACGACGATGCGGTCGGTGATGCGGCGTTCTCCAGGTTGTGGGCCGTGCGAGGGGACAGAGAGTCTCCCTCGCACGAAGGGTCGGCTGTTAAATGCCGAAGGGGGCTGCGTAGCGGACGGTGCCCCCCAGCCCCAGCCCGGCCCCTGCGGCCGATCCCCGTCCGGCGGGTTTCGTCCGAGGGGTGTGTCGGGGCTGAGGAGCGGGGTGGTTGCTGTGACTGGTCAGGGGGTGATGGCGTACTCGGTGAAGTGGCCGCAGGCGGTGAAACCAAAGCGGCGGTAGACGGTTTCGCCGTCGGCGGATGCTTGCAGCACCGCGGTCTCGTAGTCCGCTTCGCGGACGGTGTGCAGGGTGGCCAGGGTGATGGCGCCGCCATAGCCACGGCGGCGGTCGGTGGCGAGCGTGGCGATGTTGTAGATCCCGGCAACGCCCGCATGCAGGAAGACCTCGGCCGAGCAGATGGGACAGCCGTCGACGTAGCCGACCAGGTAGCGGGCGGGGCAGTCTGCGGTGAGCGCTAGGTCGGCGGCGTCGGCGAAGAACGGTTCCCCCTCACCTCCGGCGCCCGCCGGGATCCGTCCGTAGGTCTTGAGCCAAGTAGGTGTCCCGGGCGGTCAGAAGTCTGTGTGATCGGTGACCGCGACTTCCTGACGACGGCGCAGGAGATCGGCCCGTGTGTGACGAAGGGCATCCCGGCCGGAGGCGGGGCGGTACCACTGCGGTGATCGGTGTACCGCCCCGTTCCGGACCTGAGTTGCGCCCGTTGGGCCAGCGTGCCTCTCCGGCTTTCCCTTAACCGGAGTATTGCGGCAACCACTGAGCGGATGGACCGCGCGGAATGAGGTCAGAGTCGAAATGTCCGTACGACGAAGGTCTGTCCGGCGACCGAGGGCCAGCTCGCCCAGCTCTGGTCCGCGGCCAGGGTGGG
>NZ_JBHWIY010000050.1:0-39368 GCF_042731715.1 Streptomyces sp. NPDC059832
TTGGGCAGCCCGGCCGCCACCCGCACCGCTACAGCCCCCATCGCACCGGGTCCACCGAGTGCCAGTATCCTCATCCGCTCACTCCTATCTAGTTCGTTACGATCGAATGCTATACGATCGGTATGGAAGTGGGCAATCGTTGATGGAGGAGGATCATGACCGACCGACAGTTCACGGACCCGGCTCAGCACGGACCAGAGATCGACGACTGCCCGACGGTGGATGCCTGCGCTCGTGTGCTGGCCGACGCCTTTGCCCGCGAGCCGGCGGTCTCCTGGATCTGCGGCGGTTCGTCCTCCGCAAGGGAGAATTGGTTCGCCGCCACCCTGCGCGCCGAGGCCACCCTTCCCGGATCTCGCCGCTACACCCTGACCGGGGATGGCGGCCGCCCCATCGCGGCCGCCGTCCTCACCCCGCCCGGGGCGGCACTTTCACCGGCTGCGCAGGCGCAGTGGGGGGCCCGTACGCTCGCGCGTTGTGGGCCCCGGGCCGTGCAACGGACCCTGCGCTATCTGCAGATCACCGAAGCCGGTGCGCCCGAGGGGGCCTGGACGCTGGAGTTCATCGGGGTCGACCCCGGCGCGGCGGGCCGCGGTGCGGGGCGGCGTCTCCTCGACCGCTTGCTCGCCGACACATCAGCCACGGCCGGGGTCTTCCTCACCACCGCAGATCCCGGCAATGTGGCGCTCTATCAGCACTTCGGGTTCGTCACCCTGAGGCACCTGTCCGTCGGGCCGCTGAATGTCGCGACCATGTTGAGAAGGCGCACGAGCAATCCGTAGCCGAGGGCAGTCCACATGCGAATGTGGATCGTCAGTCGCCTTCCCGTCATGGGGTGTGCGCACTGACCTGGCCGTCGTGATCGCCCTCGGAATACCGTGAGTGCCTCGACTACGTGCCGTTCCAGGGTGGTGTCGTGGGCGTGTCGGGAGGTCGTGCTCCTGCGTGCAGGGCCAGAAGGATGCCGGCCCGCGCGAGATCCTCTGGTGTGTCAACTGCTATTCCGTCGTCCGCGACGGAGAGCATCCGTACGACGTGGCCGTGTTCGGCGAAGCGCAGCATCTCCACTTTCTCGGCGCGTTCCAGCGGCCCATGCTGGAGTTGCCGGAAGCGGCGCCGCCAAGTGGCCACCGGGCCGGACGATCCCGGGATGGCGCTCGCGACCTACCGTGATGGTGCGTTGGTCGACGTGGGGTGTGCCGGACTGGCGTCGGTGGAGTTCGGCGTGCCGATCGATGCCCGTACCCGTTTCGACATCGCTTCGGCGAGCAAACAGTTCACCGCCGTCAGCGTGTTGCTGCTCGCCAGGGACGGCGTGCTGGCTCTGTCCGACGACATTCGCGACCACCTGCCTGAATCGTGGATCAGAAGATCACCATCGAGCAGTGCTTGCGTCATACCGCCGGCCTGCCGGAGTGGTTTGCCCTGGTCGGCATCGCCGGCGTTCCGGCACCGGGGGCCACCTCCTGTCGATCCTGACCGGGATCCGGCGGACCAACTTCGCTCCCGGCGTCGAATTCTCCTACTCCAACACCGGGTATGTCCTGGCTGCCGCGATCATCAGGCGAGTCACGGGCATGTCACTGCGGGAGTTCGGCGCGGAGCGGATCTTCGGAGCGCTGGGGATGGCCGACACGATGGGGCGGGACGGCTCGTCGGAGGTGCTGCCGAGGTTCGCCTACGGGTACGGGAACGACGACGGCGTGATTCGACGGGCCGACACCGACGAGCGCGTGGTCGGCGACGGCGGGCTGGCGACCAGCGTCGCCGACCTGGCTCACTGGTTGGGGTTCCTGGCAGACCGGCGGGTGCTGGGCGCCGACATCCGGGCGGCACTGCTGGAACGGACGGTGCTGGCCGACGGCACCGTGCATCCGTATGCGCTGAACGTCCACCACTTCACCGTCGGCGGCAAAGCGGCCTACGGCCGCGCCGGGAGCGTGGATGGCTACCGGTCGCAGTTGCTGTATGTGCCGTAGGACGGGCTCGGCTTCGCGTGCCTGGCCAACCAGACCGGGATCGACCCACTGACGCTGGTGAACCGTGCGGCCGACGGGGAGGCGGCCTACCGGCCGTGCAGGCGGTTCCCGGCCCGGTGCCGGTCGGGCATTGGCCCGCGCGCCCCCTCGGTGCCAGCTACCTCAGCCTGAAACTCCGGCAGCACGGAATCACACCCCGTGCCGGCAGCAACAGCGCCCGCCTCGCCCTGGCCGCCGACCTGCCGGCATCGGTCCTCGCCGATTTCACCGGGACCAGCATCAGCAACGCCACCCGATGGACCGGATACGCCAGACGCGATTGGTTCGACTACATCGCGTCCCGCACGCAGACCTGAGGCTCCCAAGGGCAGCGGGGCACCGACGGAAGTCGTCAGCCTGCGTCTGAGCAGCGCGCGCTGGGAGATGGTTTCCCGCGCTGTCGGTGATCGCTTCCCAGTCATCTGTCGGCGCCGGTCAGCCTGTCGGCTGAGGAAGCGGGTGGCTGCTGCCCCAGCACGCGCAGGGCGAGCAGCCCTCCGATGCCGGGAATGAAGGCACGCCCCTTGGTTCCCGGCCGCGCGAGGGCGGGAGTGAGGAAGACGGCGACGATGACGGTCAGGTAGGCCGTGCCGTGGACCAGGCCGCCCAGCGACGAGATCGCCCCGGTGTGCACAGTGAACAGGTTGAGCAGCAAGAGCGTGAGGGATGCAGCTTCAACCGCGGCGGCGATGCGGAGAGTTCGCATACTGATCAGGCTCCCGTCGTGGAGCCGGGGCGGACGATCATTAGGACGACAACGGCTGCCCACAGCAGGTTGAACATCCCCGTGGTCGCGGAGAGGCGTGCTGCCGCCGACCGCAGCTGCTCAATGGCGTCCGTGGCCACATCGGTGCCTGTCCCCCCTGGGCCGGACGCGTCCGCGGCTTGGGCGAGCAGCCGGGCCTGTCCGGGCAGGACCGCCGTGAGCAGCAGGGCCGCGGCGGCAGCCGTCAGCACGATCGACGTCAGCAGCCAGGCGTCGGTCAGGACGCCCATCCGGGCGCCGGTGGCGACACCGACGACCGGGACGGCGATGCCGACGACCGTGTACCCACGGCAGATCTTGTGCAGGAACGCTGTGGTCTGACTGTTGGGCTCCTGCACGTCGCCGCCGGCCGACAGCCTGGCGTAGCGGGGGAACATCGAGGCTGCGACAGCGATCGGCCCGATCGCCAGGATCGCGGCCAGGACGTGCAGCGAGAGCAGCAGCTTGGTCACAGGGGTCCCTTCATGGATAACCTGCCAATAGATTGGCTACCGATCTATAAGTAGCACGGGGCGACGCCTCTTGGGTAGGCTGCCTGACTATGAAGACGGATGCGGTACGCGGCCACCTGGACGGACTGCTGCTGTCCGTACTGGAATCCGGCCCCCTGCACGGCTACGCGATCATCGCCGCGGTCCAGGAGCGCAGCGGCGGCGTACTTGAGCTGCGCAAGGGCACCATCTACCCCGCCCTCAACCGGCTCGAGCGGATCGGACTGCTGAGCAGCGCCTGGGAGTCGGTGGGCGAACGCCGTCGGCGCTGCTACGAACTCACCGACGCCGGACGGCGCAGCCTCGCCACCGAGCGGTCCCACTGGCGGGCGTTCACCGCAGCGATCGGCTCGGTGCTGGAACCCGCGCCGGCCCCCGGACACGCCACGTGAAAGCGCCCGGGATCCCTGCCGACGACCCCATCGAAGCCCACCTCGCGGACCTGACGGCCACCCTGTACGGCCCGGCCCGACTCAAGACCCAGATGGTGGACGAACTGCGCGAAGGCCTCCTGGACGCCGCGCGGGAACTGTCTCCCGATGCCGAACCCGACCGTGAGGCCGCCCGTCAGGCCATCCGCGAGTTCGGCCCCGTGGCCGAACTCGCGCCCAGCTTCCAGCGCGAACTGACCATCACCCAGGCCCGTCACACCGCGCGCACCGTCATGCTGATCATCCCGTGCCTGCTGGTGTGCTGGTACCTGGTCGAGCTCTCCACCCGCGCGGCGGGCCACCGGCTGCCAGACCCGCTCCAGGTGGTCGTCGCCCACCTCGGAGGCCTCGCAGCGCTCACCACGCTGCTGGCGGCCGTGTCCCTCTCCGTCACCGGCACCCTGGCCCGCCGACTGCCCCTCCCGCAACAACTGCCGCTCGTGGTCGCCTGGACGGGAACCACCGCGGCAGTCGCCCTCGGACTGAGCGCGCTGACCCTTATCACCGCCGCGGTACTCGCCACCAACTGGCCACTGACCGCGGCCGCCTGCCTGATCACCATCGTCTTCCACGCGCGCATCGCCGCCTCCGCACGCGCGTGCCGCCACTGCGCCCGCCTGCCTGTCACCGCCCCCTGACGAACGGGGGCTGCGGAGCCGCGACCTGAGCAGACAACAGCGAAACGGTCGTCATCGTGATCACGATGACGACCGTTCCGTCGTTTTGATGCTCAACTCGGTGGCCAGTAGTCGATGCACCTTCCGGTAGGCGTCGAGCGCCTCTGCGGGGGTGGCTGACGGGCCGGGGCCGTCGAACCGCGTCCTCGTCGTCGGCGTCGCTGACGGGACGGGACGGGACGGAGGAGCGTCTCGCGCTTGTCGTTGACATGCCATGTGACCCAGATCACGGGCCGCAGGTGCATCGTGGGTCGCACGCCAGTGCCTTTTACAGGGTGTAGGCAACCAGCGAGAACAGGGACAGTGCGGATGGAGCAGAGTCGAGCCCGTGCGTTCGACGAGTTCGTGGCTGCCCGCTGGTCGGTGCTGGTCCACCTGGCCCGTCTGCTCGTCGGAGGCGATCGGCATCGGGCCGAGGACTTGTTGCAGGAGTCCTTGGTCAAGCTCTGGTTCGTCTGGCCCAAGGTCGCGGATGACGCACCGGAGCCGTATGTCCGCAAGGTGATGGTGCGTGCGGCGGCGCGCTCGGGACAGCGGCGTTGGTGGGGTGAACGCCCCGTCGAACAGCTGCCCGAGGTGGCGGTGGTCGGCGATGTGTCCGCGGACGTGGTGGAGCGTTCTCGGCTGGAGGCCGCGCTGGCCCAGTTGTCGCCGAAGCAGAGGGTGGCGGTGGTGATGCGCTACTACCAGGACCTGCCCGAAGGGCAGGTGGCGGAGGCGCTCGGGTGCCCGGTGGGCACGGCTCGGTCCCACGCCGCACGCGGAGTGGCGCAGCTGAGGCAGCTCCTGGGCAATGTGAACGAGCCGGTGCGGTGAAGGAGAACCCCATGGATCACTTCGAGCGGCAGCTGGCACGGATGATGCGTGACACCGAGGCGCCGACACCGTTCGAGCCGAAGCACCGGGAACGTCTCCGGGCAGGGGTGCGTGTCCGCTGTCGGAAGCGGGCCGCGCAGAGGGCAGTCGGCTCCGTCCTGGCCGTTGTCGGTCTCAGTGTCGGGCTGTTCCTGCTGCCGGGCCGTGCGACCCGGGTCGAGCCCAGCCACCCCGGCCCACAGCCCGCGGCGAGCCCGTCGCTCTCCGTCCCGCCCGCGACACCCGACGCGTCCCTGAGCGCGCCCCCCTCCTCGGGCACCTCCACTGCCCCCGCGTCCCCGGACGGGACCGCTACAAGCGCGCCGCCGGCCGCGACCGGGAGTACGGCCACGGCCACCGAAACCCCGCCGGGGAGCACGGAGGGCGTGTCGCCGTCCTCGACCTCGGCTCCGCCTTCGGGTACGGCGACCGCGCGGAACTGACCGTCGACCGCCTCGTCCTCGCTCGTCACCCCATAGCGCCGTGGCGCACCGTCGCCCCAAGTGTCTTCGGCCTACCCGTGCAAGGTCACAAAAAGGATAGAACGTGAGAAACCAAGGGTCACTTGCCCTGAAGGACCTGAGCCGACTGCCGCACCGCGCACCGGTGGCGACGCACCACCCGGAGCCCGTCCTGGACGTGGTCGTCCCCGTGTTCAATGAGGAGAGAGATTTGGAGCCGAGCGTGCGGCGGCTCCACGCACACCTGTGCGAGACCTTCCCCTATCCGTTCCGTATCACCATCGCCGACAACGCCAGCACGGACAGCACCCCGCGGATCGCCGCTCGGCTGGCCGACGAACTGCCCGAAGCGCAGTGGCTTCGGCTGGCCGAGAAGGGGCGCGGCCGGGCGCTGCGTACCGCCTGGTCGCTCTCGTCGGCCCCCGTACTCGCGTATATGGACGTGGATCTGTCCACGGAACTGACGGCGTTGCTGCCACTCGTGGCCCCGCTGCTCTCCGGCCACTCCGATATCGCCATCGGCACCCGCCTGGCCCCCGGTTCCCGGGTGGTGCGCGGCCCCAAGCGAGAGATCACCTCTCGTTGCTACAACGCCCTCCTGCGCTCCGTCCTCGCCGTGGGCTTCTCCGACGCGCAGTGCGGATTCAAGGCGGTGCGGCGTGATGTGGCCGAGCGACTGCTGCCCCTCATACAGGACTCGGAGTGGTTCTTCGACACCGAACTGCTGGTGATCGCCGAGCGTGCCGGGCTGCGCATCCATGAGGTGCCGGTCGATTGGGTGGACGATCCCGACACCCGGGTCGACATCCTCGCCACGGCACTGGCCGACCTGCGCGGCATCGCCAGGATCGGCGGGGCACTGGCGCGGGGCACGCTGCCGCCGGGCGGGTCGCTCCGCGATGGTGGCGCCGCCGCACCGGGCAGGCTCGCCACCCAACTCGTGTGCTTCGCCGCCGTAGGAGCCGTCAGCACCCTCGCATACCTGCTCCTCTACGCGGCGCTGCGCCCGGTGGCCGGATCCCAGGCCGCCAACGCACTCGCGCTGCTGGTCTGCGCCGTCGCCAACACGGCCGTGAACAGGCGGCTCACCTTCGGCCTCCGTGGCCGCGGCGGTGTGCTGCGCCACCAGGGCAGGGGCCTGGTTGTTCTTCTGATCGGCCTGGCGCTCACCGGCGGATCGCTCGCCGCCTTGCACCACGCGGTGCCCTCGGCCGGGCAGGCCACCGAACTCGCCGTACTCCTCGCCGCCAACCTGGCCGCGACACTGCTGCGGTTCCTGTTCTTCCGAGCGTGGGTGTTCCGCGCATGATCAGGACCACGGCCCCTACGACCGCTACCGCCACCCTGAGCTGGAACGCGAGGCTGTCGCAGCAGCCCGCCACCACGGGCCCCGACCGCCGGCGCCGGCTGCGCCGCACAGCCGAGCACTACGGCCCCGTACTGGCCGTCTACGGCACGCTCAAGTTCATCGGCTTCGCCACCTTCATGTGGCTGCTGCACTCCGCCGGGGACTACCGCACGAAGCACCCGCGCTTCGGCGGAGGCGCCCACCCGTGGGACGTCCTGGCCAGCTGGGACGGCTGGTGGTACCAGCAGATCGCCGTGCATGGGTACGACCCTCGGCTGGTCCCGATCCCCGGCGCCACCGGCCCGATCACCCTCGAAGGGAACTCGGCGGCGTTCTTCCCGCTCTACCCGGCGCTGATGCGGCTGGTCTCCGAGCTCACCGGCCTCGGCCCGTACGGCGCCGGCCTGCTGGTCTCCGTCGTCGCCTCCTTGGCCGCCGCCCTGGGCATCTACGTCATCACCGAACGCCTCGGTGGCAGACGGGCCGGGCTGGCCGCGGCCGGACTCTGGGCCGTCTGGCCCGGTTCCGGCGTGGAGTGGGCGGTCTACTCCGACTCCCTCTACGTGGCCCTGGCCGTCTGGTCCTGCCATGCCGTCCTGAGCCGCCGCTGGCTCGCCGCCGGTCTCCTCACCTGCGTGGCAGGGCTCAACCGGCCCACTGCCGTGGCGCTGATCGCCGCCGTCGCCGTCGCGGCCCTGCTCTCGCTCTACCGCCTCCGGGACGGCATCCTGCGTCCGGTGGCCGCGATGGCCGTCGCCCCGCTCGGCCTCCTCGCCTATCTCGGCTGGGTGGGTCACCAGATGGGCGACTACAGCGGCTACTTCAGACTTCAGTCCGGTGCCTGGGCCCACGAGTGGGACTACGGCCGGCACACCCTCGACGTCCTCACATCCGTCCCGGTGGGCCACTCCGGTTATCTCTCCGCCTGGCCCTTCGCGGACCTGATCGGCGTCGGTGTCGTCCTGCTCGCGATCGCACTGCTCCTGCTGCTGATCAGGCTGCGTCCCCCAGCCGTCCTGGTGGTCTATACCGTCCTCACCCTCGTCCTCGTCCTTGGCAGCCAGCAGATATTCGGCAACGTCTCCCGCTACCTGCTCCCCCTCTTCCCGCTCTTTCTTCCGCTCGCCCTCGCCCTGCGCCGACTCAGCCTGACCCACCAGCTCATGCTCCTCGGCATCGCAGCCCTGGCTTCCGGCTCGTACGCGGGCTACGGCCTTTTCGAACTCGGCGTCCCGTAACTGGCAGACCCAGGAATGGATTGAGCCGTTCCTGGACGCGACGGGAGTCATGGAAGCCGTCGATGTACTCGAAGAGTGCGAGGTTCGCCTCGGCACGTGTCGCGAAGACGCGACCGCGCACGCACTCGGTCTTGATCAGCGTCCACAGGTTCTCCGCGAGCGCGTTGCCGCAGCTGTCTCCGACGGAGCCGCTAGCGAATCTGATCGGTGGGTGCTAGTCCTGACTCCCAGGCCCAGGCGGCGATGCCGACCCGGTTACGGACGTCCAACTTGCGCTGAAGGCTGGCTACATGGGACTTGACGGTGGCGAGCGAGATGAACAGTTCCTCGCCGATGTCGGTGTTGGACAGACCTCCGGCCACCAGCGTCGCGACCTCCTCCTCGCGCGGCGTCAGCGGCTCGGGGGGCGGTCTCCCCTCCCCGAGGACCGGTGGGACGAGCCGGTGCAGCATGCGCGCGGTGATCTGGGGGCTGATGAGGGCGTCGCCGGACATCGCCGCACGCACCGCTTCGACCAGCAGCGTCGGTCCGGAGCGTTTCAGCAGGAAACCCGAGGCTCCGGCGCGGAGTGCGGTGTGTACGTACGCGTCGAGGTCGAAGGTGGTGACCACGATGACTCGGAGGGGCGGGTCCGCGCCGGGTCCGGCGAGCCGCCGAGTCAGTTCCAGGCCGTCGAGACCCGGCATCCGGATGTCCGCGAGGAGCACGTCAGGACGGAGCTTCAGGGCGGCGCTCAGCGCGGTGACACCGTCTGCCGCCTCGCCGATCACCGTCATGTCGGGTTGGGCATCAAGGACGAGACGGAATCCGGCGCGGATGGTCTCCTGATCGTCCGCCAGCAGAACCCGGATGGTGCCGGTGCCGCTCATGCGACGGTCTCCTCGGGTGCCGTGTGCCGGGCGGCGGCCGTACGCTCGTGCCGGCCGCTGGTCGGTGCCGCGTTGCCGGGCAGCGGGAGAGTAGCCGCGACCTGCCAGCCCGCGGTCCCGTGCTGCCCCGCAGTCAACGTGCCGCCGAGAGCCTCGGCACGGTCGGTGAGGCCCGCCAGTCCGAGGCCGCCCCGCGAGCGCTCCGGAAGCGGGGAGGCCCGCTCGGCCGCCTGGGCTTCGGCCCCGGCCTCAGCCGTATCGGCGACAGTGAGATGGAGGGCCGTACCGCTGCCGTACGGAACCCGCCGGGCGGCGATACGGACGGTGACGGCAGCGGGAGCGTGGCGGCGTACGTTGGTGAGGGATTCCATCACGATGCGGTAACCGGTCGCGCTGACCTGTGCGGGCAAGCCTTCCAGTACACCGGCGGGCACATCGAGCCGGGCCGGAACGGTGCCGGTGCGGGTGAACCGGGCTGCCAGGGCGGGCAGTTCGCCCAGGTCTCGCTGACGGTCGTGGGTACGCGCGGCGCACTCCGCGCGGGGCGGCCGTCCGGACGGCTCGGCGGAGGCGTCGCCCGAACCGGCAGCATCCCCTTCACGGTCCCGGTCCTCCTGCGCGTTGAGCGACCAGACCGTGCGGTCCATCGCGGCCAGCGCCTGCATACCCGCTTCCTCTATCTGCGGCAGCAACCCCACGGCCCGTTCGGGGTCCTCGCGTGCCAGGAGCCGAGCGGCCTGGACGAGGACCACCACACCCATGACGTCGTGCGACGCGAAGTCGTGCAGATCACGGGCCACTTCGAGAAGCTGCTCACGACGCTGGTCCGCGAGCGCCTGGAGCCTCCTTGAGTCCTGGCCGCGCAAATACCCGCCCAGCGCCGCGGCGCCCGCCGCCAGCAGGGACCAGAACAGGCACAGCACGCCGATCTCCGCCGCTGTCGCGGGCGGCGTCAGATGCAGGCCGATCCGCAGCGGCAGCACCGCGACCGCCGTGCCGTGCATCATGGCGCATGCGATCGCCCCGGCCCGCCCGTTTACCCGGCGCACCGTCGGCACCAGAAGTGCGAGCAGCGCGCAGGTCTCCACGGCCCACCACCAGCCCGTGGCATTGACAACCGGCCCCTGGAAGCAGGCCGTCAACACCAAGGAGGCAGCGGCGGCAAGCCACGGCCGCCGCCGGGCCGCGGGAGGCAGCGGCAGGCGGGCCGCCGTCGCCACTGCCGCGCCGGCCGTCACCAGACCCACGGCGACGATCGGGACACCCGCGGTGGACGCGGTCGCGCACGCGGCGGTGGCCAGGCCCAGCAGCAGGAGTCCGCCGAAGACGCGCAGGATGGGCAGGTGTCGATGGTTCATGAGCATCGACCCTATGGGACACGGCGGTTCGCCCGGATGGCGCCCCGGGACCGGGATCAGTCCCGCTCGGTCCACCACGGCCGGGTTCCGGACAGGCTTCGCAGCGCGTTGGTCGCGCAGTGCACCTCTCCGCCGACGGTGCCGAGGTGGTGCGAGTAGGCCCAGTCCTCCACCCAGAGAATCCGGGTGCCCGTGCCGCTCAGGGCCTTCTCGGCCGCCCGCTCGAAGACGTCCTGGCCGTCGGCGTCCGGGGCGTGCTGGCGTGGCGCCAGGTAGACCCCGGTGCCGGTGCTCACGCCGTTGGCCGCGCCGGGCAGGTAGTTGGCAACCACGTCCCGGCGCGGATACCCGGCGGGCACGTCGAGCTGGGTGAAGAGAGCGGGCACACGGACGACATGGCGTTCCGTCAGCCCCGCTTGCTCGCGAAGGGTGCGCAGAGCGGAGTCGATGCCCTTTCGGGCGATCTCCGTGCCCCGGGTCAGTGAGGGCTTGCGCAACGCGTCGGCGACTGTGAGACCGGGATCCTCGGTGTCCTGCGGAGCGATCCCGCGGACCAGCGGCTCCCCGCCCCGACCGCGTTCCACGAGATCTTCCAGCAGTTTCCGCCCCAGTTCGGGGTCGGCGACAACGGCCACCCAGCCCTGGTCGTTCCTGGCCGGGACGAAGGACAGGAACTCGTCGATGTGACCGACCCCCAGCCAGCCGGTGTCCACCGCCATCGGCCGCTGGTAGCCCTGCGCGTCGAGCATCCGGACGAAGGAGGCGTCCGGGGATTCCTTGCCTCCCGTACCACCGTAGATGACCCGGCCCACCGGGTAACGGTGGCCTCGCCAGGTGTACGGCGGGAGGGTTCCGAAGTTCCCGGTGGAGCTGAACGAACCGTAGTACAAGCTGTCGTCGCTGCCGACGCGCCGGGGATCGTACTGCTGAATCACTCCCGTGCCGGGACCGCGGAGCAGCGGGAACACGCTGCGCGAGGCGTCCCTGAGCGGGAAGGCGCGTGTGGCCGTGCCGGGCATCACGTCTGCGGACCGCATGATGACGGTGACGCGGTGTTCCCGGCCGCCCGGCGCGGGGATGGACACGTAGGCGGTCTTGAACAGGTCCTGCATCCAGACATCGCCGCCGGTGGGGTAGTTGTACAGCGGGGCGGGCAGCCCGGCCCGGTCGAGACCGCGTCGCAGATCGCGGCGGAACTCGGCTTCCCCCGGTTTCACGGGCCGTGGCTGCACGGCGGGATCGTAGTGCTTGCCGCGCTCCACCTCGGCCGGCTCGGTGCTGTGATCGGCCGTCATCATGTGCTGTATCGGCATCAGGTCATGCTGGAACACGAGCGGCGCGACCCGTAGTCGTACCCGGTCCTCGGTCATGGCGCCATCGCGTTCCACCTTGAGAACGATGTCGGTGAAGCCCGCCCACTTCTGGGGGTCGCGTACGAAATCCGTGGCCTCCACGCCCAGCCGGATGCCGTGGCGCAGTTCGTCGGTGGTCAGCCGGTCGTCGGGCCTCAGCAGGACCATACGGCCACGGCGCTCGGCGAAGATCCGGACATGCTTCCGGGAGGCCGGGTCGGCAGCGACGGTGGCGGTGGTGCCGGCCACGGCGCGCGAGGCGGCGGTGATGTGCACCGGCGCGAGATCCGCGAGGTCACCCGGGCCGTTGACCACGGTGTCCGTGGCATCGTTGCAGTCCGCCAGGCGCTTGTCGGGCAACCGCGCCTCTCCGGGGCCCTCGGTGGGGCAACGCCGCTGGTCGTCGTCCACGTTGGGCAGCATCAGCGCACCGCGGTGGCGGGTCCAGGTGTCCTTGCCGGCGTCGTCGTCCGGAGTGATCAGGCCGTCCCGGTTCGTATCCGCTCGGATCACCGGTCCGGGAGGCGCGGCGTGCGCCGGTTGTACCGGGAACGTCCCGGTCACGACCGTGAGGAGGGCAGTTCCCAGTGCACCCACGCTCACGGGCAAAAGGCGGCAGCGCCGGTGGCGCGGGCGCCCTGCAGTGCGGGATCCGGAGGCGGTGGCCGAGAGTGCCAACAGTGTTTCGTCGTCCATGGCCCCACCCTCGGCCACGGACCGAGGACGGGGCATCCACCCGATGGCTGGTTCCCGTGCGGTAGGCGACGGCCGTCTCATCCTTTCGGCGGATCGGCGGATCGGCGGATCGGCGGATCGGCGGATCGGCGGATCGGGACGTGCGCGGGCCCGGCGGTGCTTCCGGGCTGCGAATGATGACGTCGGATCGCACCAGGAGACGGTGGCTTCGCCGGTGAGACGACGGGCCATGATGCCCACCGGCGATGGCGACGTCTCGCTGTTCGACCTGCTCCTGGAAATCGTCGAAGAACGGGGCGTAAGCGTCATCCTGCGCTGACAGTTGTTCGTTGAGCCCGGAGTTGGGCCTTGTCGCGGTTGGCGTGAAGGAAGGTGAGAGTGAGGTCGATGTCCGCGGTCTCGCCGATCCAGCCTTTGCTCTCGGCCTGTGTCCTGCGTTGGAGGAGATCGACTTCCAGCTCGCAGGTCTCATCGGCGCACAGGGCTCCGAAGACATCGAGAGGCTGTCCGGCGGATCGTGCTGCGATTCGCGGCGCAGACCCTGGCCACGACGCCCTGGCTCCCACTCATCGACGATGCCATGATGCGTCCATGTCTAACTGGCGGGGGCAAGTGGCGGGGGCTCGTCGATGATGCGGCGCCGGAGCCTTGTGCGTGCCGGGGGCGTAGGGGTGGGCGCTGCCGGGGTCGTCGCAGTGGTGTTGACGACGACCAGTGCCGCGGCGTGGGCGGGCGGTGTGCTCGTGGCTGCCGGTACCGCGGTCGCGACGAATCTTCTGGTGAAGCTGTCGGATCGGGCGCTGAGTTCACCGCTGCTGAGTTCACCGCCGCTACTCACCGCGTCCGTCGAGACGGTGGCAGCCGATTACCTCGTGATCCCTGACCACGAACGCCGTACGACCGATCTAGTGCCCGAGAGTGGCCATGTCGTACGGGTCACCGTGCAGACCCAGTCGGCCTTCGCGGTGGTGCTGTCGAACGCGGTCCCGCACGTGGTGTCCCGCCAAAGGATCGACACCGCTGCCGCGCGGATGATGCGGCACGGCGTACTCGACGTGCGGCCCTTTGACCTCCGCCTCGACGAGGCGCGGCCGAAGCTCGTGGCTGGTGGGAACGGGGACTTCCCCTTCAAGATCACCGCGACAGAGCCGGAGGTGCTGTCGATCCGCGCCCACACCGTTGGCCACGATGTGCGCTGGCACCTGGAGATGCATTGGGTCGGCCCCGACGGAGCCGCTGGCAAGACGGTCATCGGTGCATCCGGCGTCGACAGCGAGCCGTTCCGCACCGCCGGACTCCGCCGAAGGGCGTGACCTGAAATGTCGCCGGAGACAGCAGCAGAGCAGGCGCCGGATTTCGAGGCACTTCTGCGCACGGGCACCGCTGCGGCCGAGAGGTACCGCCGCTCTGGATCACAGGACGACGGCGACACGGCGGACCGCTGCCTGCGCGGAGCACTCGACCTCGCCGCGGTGCAGGACATGGCGGAACTCCCCGCCTGCCTGGCGGAGATAGCCATGTTCGACCTTGCCCTCCACGCGCGGCACGGTGACCGTGCGGCACTTGCCGACGCCTACGTGCTCATGATCGAAGCGTTCCTTCGTTCCCGGTCCGCGGACGGAGGCGCGGCACTCGTGGAACGCACCAATCTGGTCCTGGAAACGGTGCACCAGGCGGTCGATCGCACCGCACTCCAGGACGTGGACTGGTTCATCGCCCTGAACCAGCAGCTCTACGATCGCGTGGGAGACCAAGCCGTCGTCCTGCTGCAACGTTCGATCGCCGCAGGCTGGAAGGCGCAGATCACCCAGGCCGAGCCCGACATCCTCGCTTTGGCCGAGGCCGCGGAGCAGGCTGCGGCCTGGTATCGCGACGGGCCGCAGGCCGTGACCGTGGCGCGGACCGCGGCGGACAGCTGGCACGTACTGGGATGCCGGCGAAAAGACCCGGCTCTGATCCGAAGGGGAGTCGTCCACTGGCGGCGGCTCGCCGACGAGATCGGCGGCGCCACCGTCGGCGACCTGGCCACCCTCGTCTGTGCCCTGCTCCAGGTGCACCACGACGAACCCGACGACAGCCTCCGGCGGGAGGCCATCGAACGGCTTGGCCAGCTCCGCTCCCTGGCGGAGCAGGGCGTCGACGACGGCCGGCTGGGCGCTCTGGCGGGAACAATCATGTGGATCATCCACTGGGAGTACACACGGGACAAGAACCTGGACCACTTCGACGAGGCGATCGACTTCGGCGGATGGTGCGTGGAACAGATTCCCGACACACATCCAGCCCTGCCGGGGGTTCTCAACAACCTGGCGGACTGCCACTGGGTCCGGTACGGGGAATCGCGTCGGTCAGCCGAGTACGACCGGGCCTACGCGTTGAACCGCAAGGCCCTCGAACTGGCTCCTTCGGGATCACCGGAACATCAGCGGGCCGACGGGAAGATGCCCAACGTGGTCCACGTCCAACGAGGGCTCGGCCAGCTCGGCCAGCGGGCTGTGATAGGGGCCGTGGGGGCCGTTCATACCTTCGACGGTCCGGTGCGCCTGCCCGTCGCAGAGTGGGCCGTGTCCCCGACTGAGCCGGTCATGTGCCGGATGACAGCGAGGTTCGCCGCTGCCCTGACGAATGCGCCGGGTACTGCGTCTGGGCCGGCCCCGGAGATCATTCCGGCGCGCTCGCACGCTGTGGACGTAACCATCGCCGCACCGGACGGCTGCGATGTCACCATCGAGACGCTGCGGGTGGTGGTCGATGCCAGGGATCCGATGACGATCGCCGACTCGATGACATGCCGCCCGGGTCCGCTCGACGCGTCTTTCGTCTGCGACCTCGACGAGGAGCCACCGACCGTCCGGACGGCCAGCGGCGAGGATCTCGACAGCCGACCGGCGGCCCTGATTCCGGGAGGCAAGAAAGGCCAGTTCACCCTGGTGGCCCGTACCGCGTCCTGGGACACCTCCTGGCGCCTTGAACTGGCGTGGAAGTCCGGGCCACGCTCCGGCGTCTTCACCTCGCCACCTTTGAGGACGACGGCCGAGACGGGTTGGCGCTGCTTCGATCCGGACGGCAAGACGGAACTGGTCGACCCTGCGAGCCTGGCCGGTATGACCGACTAGGCGTGCGTGGCCCTACCCCGGACGTACAACGTCGGCAGGCACAGGGGACAAGATCGTGAGACAACTGCCGTGTCCCCCAGGTGAGACAACTGGGAAGGCCCAGGTCACGACAGGGGAAGGTCACGCTGGAAGCCCTGGACCACTTCGTATGGCGACGGGTGACCAACTGGTTGATGGTGCTGCACCGCTGGAGGTGGAAGGACGTCCGCCGACGCTTCACCGACCGCAACGGCCGGTGGCACAAGCTCTCGGCGGACGGGATCGAACTGTTCCTCATGGTCTCGACCGCGGTCACCCGCTACCGATACCGGGGCAACACGATCCCCAACCCCTGGACCCTCAACCACGCCCGGACGGCAGAGACCGTGGAGAGCCCGGTGCGGTGAGAGCCGCACGCCGGGTTCGGCGAGCGGCACGGAGAAACGGACCGATGGCAACACCGGCACCGCGCTCCGTGCCGACTCAACAGTACGGAGTGTCGGCGGCGATCCGGTCGATCGGCAGCAGCGTCCCGTCCAGGATCAGATACGCCTTCATCGACGCGGCCCGTACGGCCTCGGCGAGCGTGGGGGCGAGGGCGGCCAGGAGCTCGACGGCCTCGGTGATGTACCGGTAGACGGTGGTGGTGCCGATCCCGAAACCGGCCGCGAGCTGGGCATAGGGCCGGCCGTTGCGGAGGTGGGCGAGGGTGAGCAGGGCCTGTCGGCCGGCGCTCAGGCGCCGCCATCGGGTGCCGAGAGCGCGGCGGTGTTCCTTCAGGCGGGCGGCGAGGAAGCGCAGGGCGAAGCCGGACACGTCGACGCCGGACGGGTAAACAAGCATGCGAAGCCTCTGGTGGAGACGGTTCTCTTGGTCGAAAACCCATCTACCACCAGTTGTCGTAGGTGCCGTTGGGCTTGGCACGGTACGGGTAGCGGCCGAGTTTCCGGCCGCGCCGCACTCGGCGCCCGCACAGCAGCACCACGGCGAAGATGCTCAAGAAGAGCAGTGCGACCCCGCTGCCGCCGAGTATCAGTGCTGTCTCCATCGGCTGAGTGTATGAGACACAGGGACAGAAGGCAGCCGAGATACGGCCCGATGGTGCAGCCAGCCCCTAACCGGCCGGTGGGCGGGGGCCGGGTCGGGGCGGTTCGGGCGACCCCGATGTCGTCCCTGCTTACCTCTGGGAGGACCGGGCTGACGCGGCCGGTGGAGGTTGGTGAAGAACAGTTGATGATGCTGCACCCTCTCCAAGTAGGGTACGTGTACGGCGACTTGGCCCTTGGCGTCCTGGCTTGCCTGATGCCAGCACAGACGGCAGTACCCCTTCTTCAACCGCACTGTTCGCCGGCAGCCGCTGCACTCGGCGGGCTCCTCGTTGCGGCGGAAGCCCTCGCAAGCGCCGCAGGCGCGGCCGGGCAGCACGCCCCAGCCGAAGCAGGTCGGGCAACTGGCTGGCGGTTTGCATTTGCCCGCTGGCAGAACGTAGGCCATCACGTCGGCGGCAGAGACCGGCCGTCACGGCGACGCGGCACGACCACCGGGGCCAGGCCAGCCGCAACGGCGGCCTGCTGGCCGGTCTCCTTACCAGCAACGGATCCCACGGCGACTGATTCACGAACTGCTGCACGGCCTGCATGTTCCCGTCCGGCAGCCGCTCGGCCATCGGCTGGACCGACTTACGCCGACCGTCCAGCATTCGGGAGCAGGTCCGACTGGCGTAACCGCGCCGCCGCCGACCACCAGCTCCTCCACGACCACATTGAGCGGTACGGCAAGCACTCGGCAGATTCGTCGCGGACGGCGGAGCCGGCCAGGGACCGCTGGTTCGACTGACGGGGCGGAGCGGGGGGCTGGCCGCCTCAAATCGTTCTTCGCGAAGAGTTCATCTTTGTGTACAACCTTTCACGTTCGCCCCAGGTCTGGCCTGTCGGGTCAACAGACCCACAGACCAGACTTGGGGAACAAATGCGTATTCGTGCCACTGTTGCCACTGTCTCCGGCGCCCTGGCCCTGTCCGCCCTCGCCGTGCCGGTCTCTCAGGCGAGCAGCCCTTCGTTCGCGCTGACGTGGGCGGACGCCGCCCCGGTGATCAGCAAGGTCGTTGTGAACAGTGGAAAGCCGATCGTGCTCGGTACCACCGCCACCACGAAGGTGACGGTCTCCGTCACCGCGTCCCACTCTTCGGGCATCGAGGACGCTCTCTCCTACATCTGGAGGGGCCGCGACAGTAACCCGAACCTGTATGGCTTCGGGTTCCACCCGGACGGGGAAAGGGCCAAGTGCAAGGCCGCGAACGCCACAACCTCGACCTGCACCCTCACCATCACGGTCGATCCCGGATACCTGTGGAACACCAACGCTACGACCTGGCGGGTCTATGTCGGCGCATGGGGCAAGGACGGGAACTTCACCGAGAAGGACACGTTCTCCTCGGTCAGGTTCCAGCGGCTGTCGCGGCTGACGGCCAACGCCTCCCCGGAGCCCGTGAAGAAAAGCAGCACCATCACGGTCACGGGCAAGCTGGACCGGGCCAACTGGGACACCCGTAAGTACGCGGGCTACGCGTCCCAGTCGGTCAAACTCCAGTTCCGGAAGAAGAACAGCAGCACGTACACCACCGTCAAAACGGTGAAGAGCTCCAACACCGGCACGCTGAAGACCACGGTCAAGGCGGTGGAGGACGGCTACTGGCGCTGGGGCTTCGCCGGTACGACCTCGACTCCCGCAGTCAACGCCACCGGTGACTTCGTCGACGTGAAGTAGTCCCGCAGCACGCGGTAGCGAGAGAACCGAAGGGCCCGGCAGGCCGGGCCCTTCGTCGTTTCCGTGAGGGGGCGTTTCCGCCGGGAACTACGCCATCCTCATCGCCCCTTCGAGGGATCCGCCGACGGCAGCGTCCTCGCTCGGTGGGACGGCATCCCACCGCGGCCACGCCCGAGCCCGCCGGGCGGGTCCAGACTGTGGTCTTGGACGGGGCACTGGCCGCCTGGACGTCGCCCCGATGCTTCCGAGTACGGCACGAAGCGGGGCTGGACCGCGCCGAAGCTGGTCGCGGCGGCCAACGCGAAGGTGTCTGGTGCGAACGTCCGCGCCCATGAGGGCCCGGCGGCCCCGTCACAGTGGCCGCAGCCCCGGCCCCGCAGCCGTCCGCGCCCGCCGTGCCGGTGGAGCGACGGACGCCGCCGGACGGCTACCGCCGCGCGATCGAGGGGCACCGCAAGGCCGCACGGTCGTCTCGGGTGGATCCGGGCATCGCGGCAGCGGTGGAGCGGCAGACCGCCGTGATGCGGGAGCTGTCCTGCCGCGCGTTCCCCGAGCCGCCCGCAGTGCCGGATGATGCGCCGGCCCCGATCGAGGCGCTCCGTGCACAGCGGCACCGCCAGGCCGAGGCGACCGAGGCCGGCGCGCTGCGCCGGCCCGAGCCGAGCGCACCGGTACCGCCAGGGTCGTCCCGCTGTTGGAACGGGCTGTATGACTCGCGAAGCAGCGAGGTCAGGTTGTCTGCGCTCGGGCGGGCGCGCCCCGTCCAAGGAATCGGCTCGCCTTGCGCGTTGAACCGGACCCCTGCGGGGTGGTCATCTGCCGCCTCGTACGGCGTTTTCTGCGCCTCGTCTGTCCGTTGATGTTCGCCGGATTCGTCGTTGGTGCTTCTGCGCCTGATGTGGGTCGCGCCTCCTTCAGGACGGCGGGGTTTGTCCCCGACGCTGATCGAGGACGCGGCCGCGACCAGAATTCCGACCTGCTCAGCGAAGTCGGGCCCGGGTAGGGGCAGATCGATGTCCGGCTCATCGGCGTGCTGGTGTCCATGTTCCATACCGTCTCCGGTACGGTCCAGGATCCCTGCGTTTCCTTCTGGCCGGGGGCGGATCCCTTCGCCGGCGTGGAGGGGGCCGGGCAACTGTCCCCATCGACGTGCGGGGCCCGCGCCATCACGCTGCTCCGCAGCACGGACCACGCGAACCTCACCACGTCCGAGCTGGCCAGAGCCTCGTCCCAGGGCAGCTCCAGTACGTCGAAGGTGTCATTGACCACCTTGCCCGCCAGACCGGAGTTGGACAGGAACACAACGGCGTAGAGCTCGCAGAACCCTTCCTGGAGCTCCTTGAACGCCTGTGATCGATGGGCGGCACATCCGGGCTGGTGGAGACCGCCGCAGGCCGTTCGATGCACCGGTCGATCCAGTCCTGCTTCTTCTGCGCCTCCAGCGCCGCCGAGGCCCACAGCCTGCGCATCGGCCAGGTAGGGATGCGCAGTTCCTGCACCGGACTCTGCGTGATCTCCCACCGGGGATACAGACCCGCGCCCCGCAGCAGCTCGGAGATCTTGGACTTCGCGCATCCCGTCCGGTTATGGAGATCGCTGATGGTCGTCCCGCTGGAGAGGGACTTGGCGCGAAGCGGCTCCAGCCTGGCCCGGTGGGCGCTGCCGACGCTGTCGGCGATCGGCCCCAGCCAGGCGACAAGTGGCACCTGGACGAGGTCTTCGTGAAGATCAACGGTGAGCTGAAGTACCTGTGGCGGGCCGTCGACGCCGATGGCCACGTGCTCGACATTTTGGTCCAGGGCCGAAGGGACAAGGCCGCGGCCAGATGGTTCTTCCGCAAACTGCTCAAGAGGACCTGCTCGGTGCCGAGGGTGATCGTCACCGACAAGCTCCGCTCCTGCGGCGCGGCCCACCGCGAGGTCAGGCCCTCCGAAGAACACCGCGGCCACAAGGGCCTGAACAACCGGGCGGAGAACTCCCACCGGCCTACCCGGCAGCGCGAACGCGCGATGAAGGGCTTCCGCTCCGTCGGCGGAGCCCAGCGGTTCCTGGCCGCGTTCAGCGGTATCTCGCCCCACTTCCGACCACGCCGCCACCTGATGACCGCCACCGAATACCACACCGAGATGACCACTCGCTTCGCCATCTGGGACGAGATCACCGGCGCCACCGCCCTGCCCACCGCAACGTAAGCCAGGCCCCACCCGACCCCTGCACACCCTGACGCGCCCTCAATCGATCAACACCGCGCCAACGTGACAACGCCACCGAGAGGTGTACGTCGACCACACATCGCGTGATGTGACATAGGTCACCTTGCCACGTTGGAGGCGTCATGTGTTTATCTACAGCTGTCCAACATTTGGAGGTTTGCATGGAGGGGATGAGAGAGCCGCGCCGTGCCGCGACCCTGTCCGCCCAGGCCGCTGATCAACTACGGGAGCAGATCGCCTCCGGCCGCTGGCCGGTGGGTAGTCGCATACCTTCCGAACACGAGTTGGTCGCGACTCTCGGAATCAGTCGCAACACCGTGCGAGAGGCCTTGCGCGCTTTGGTGCATCTGGGCCTGCTGGAAGCCCGTGCCGGAGACGGCACCTACGTCCGGGTCGCCAGCGAGTTGGAGGCAGTGCTGGTGCGCAGGGCGGCAACGGCACACCTGTCCGATGTCTTCGAGCTGCGCGCGGTATTGGAGGAGCATGCTGCGGGGCTGGCCGCGCAGCGTCGGACGAGCGCAGACGTGAAGCGATTGCGGGAGCTGCTGCACAAGGCGCAGGAGACCAACTGTGCCGGTGAGATGACCGCGTTGGCTGACGTCGATGGCTCATTCCACCTGGCGGTGGTGGAAACCGGCGGGAACGGGTTGCTTGCCGAGGTCTACAAGCACTTGGGGAGCGCGCTGGCCGCAGCGGTCGCCGGGCTGACCTGGGGCAGGGATATCGCCGCCGAACACGACCACTGGCACACCACCCTCGTAGAGGCTATTGCGGCGGGAGATGCGGTGACTGCCCGCTCCGCCGCCTCCACGCTCGTGCGGATCAGCCGTCGCGCCGCGCTGGGGCAAGAGGGGGTGCATGAGCGTGACTGTTCCGAAAGGCGCTGACGCTCCCGGGGGCGAATCCGACGGTCACCAGGGCGGAGCGCCTCGCGTGGGGTTGCTCCTGGTTGGGATCTTGCTTGTTGCGGCGAATCTGCGGGCGCCGCTGACAGGTGTCGGCTCGGTGCTGCCGATGATCGAACACGACACCGGCTTGTCCAGCACCGCGGCAGGACTGCTCAACGCTTTGCCACTACTGGCTTTCGCGGCCACGTCACCGCTGGTGGGCAGGAGTGCGCAGCGCCACGGAACCGAGCGTGTCTTGTGGATCGCTTTGCTGGTGCTGACGGTCGGCATTGTGCTGCGCTCGCTACCAGGCATGGTGACCTTGTTCGCCGGCACCGTGGTCATGGCAGCAGCGATCGCCTACGGCAATGTGCTGCTGCCCTCGCTGGTCAAGAGCACTGTTCCCGAACGGCGGATCGCCGCAGTCACCGGGCTCTACGTCACTGTCATGGGGTTGATAGCCGCGGTCTCCTCCGGGGTGTCTGTGCCCCTGGCTGACCATCTTCCCGGAGGATGGCATACCGCGTTGGGCTGCTGGGCGGTGCTGGCGCTACTCGGGGTCCTGGCCTGGGCACCGCAACTGGCCCGTCGCCGGCCCGTAACATCCACCGCCCCCGGAGCGCGGCAGGCGCATACCCTGTGGCGTTACCCACTGGCCTGGCAGGTCAGTGCGTTCATGGGACTGCAGTCCCTCGGTTTTTACACCACGATCGCGTGGTTGCCCAGCATCGTGCACGACCACGGCGCCTCCGAAGGCGCCGCCGGCTGGCAGCTGTTCCTGCTCCAGGTGACCGGTCTGGTCTCCAGCAGTACCGTGCCGATACTCGCCCGACAACTCACTGACCAACGGCTGCTGGCCGTCAGCGGTTCATTGATGTGCGCCACCGGATACCTGGGGCTGCTCCTGGCCCCCGAGATGGCGACCGCGTGGAGTGCGCTGATCGGCCTTGGCGGCGGCGCCTGCCTGGTGTTGGCACTGACGTTCCAAGGCCAGCGTGCGGCCGACGCGTCCCAGGCCGCCGCGCTGTCCGGCATGGCCCAAAGCGTCGGCTACCTCCTAGCCGCCGTTGGGCCCCTGCTGTTCGGCTCAGCTCATGACCTCGCCGGTGGGTGGACTGTCCCGCTCGGCCTTCTTGTCGCGCTGACCCTCGTTCAGGGCCTCTTCGGCCTTGGAGCTGGTCGCGCCGTCCGCCTCCCGCAATCAACGACCGCCCAGCTGGCACCGGAAAGGATTCGATCCACATGAACGGAACGACCTGCTTCAGTTACTTGGACACTCCCATGGCAGCACCGCTGTCCATCACCGAACTCATGCCCGGCGCCTATAACGTCATGGAGTACACCGCCGTTGCCGCCGGCGAACAGGTGCTGATCCTGACGGAGAACTCGGTGGACCCTGTGGTGGTGCAGGCACTGGCGGCAGCAGCCGCCTATCGCAACGCCGAGGTGCACGTTCTGGCCGTTCCCCCGTTCAGCGCGGGTGGCTGGGACTCCGAGCGGCCATCACCAATGCTGTCGGCCATCCACGCCGAGGCTGATGTGGTGCTCTCCTGCACATGGTGGGGTGAGGTGCACAGCGACCGCTTGTTCTTCGACGAGGTTGCCAAGCGCAAGGCCCGGTTCCTCTCACTGCACCAGACCGCGACCGCATCGGCTCTGGCCACCGGTGCCCGCTTCCCGCTGGAGCTGTATTTCGCCTTGGAAGCCAAGGCGACCGCACAACTCGCCGCAGCCAGCGAGATCCGGGTAACCACCGCTGCAGGCACCGATGTGACCTTCCGTGACTTCGCCACCAGTGGCCATCACGCTCCTCTCATCGCTGGAATGTGGCGGCCCTTCCCTTACGGTGGCGTCAACTTCTACCCCAACCGCACCGACGGGCTGCTGGTCATCGAGGAGTCCACGGTCACCGGCACACCGGCCGAGCCCACCACGATCGAACTCACCAACAACGTGGTAACAGCGATCGAGGGCGCGACTGCCGCCACCGAGCTACGTCACTATTCACCAAGGGGCTACTACCTGCGGCACGCCCTGATCGGACTCAACCCGAAAGTGCGCTCAAGCGGTGGCACCCAGTTCGAACGGGAGAAGCACGCCGGTGCGTTCTACCTTGGCCTGGACGCCCTGACCGAGGAGGGGGAGCCCGACCGTAGCGGGCCAGGACACGCCCACTGCGACTGCCAGTTCGACCAGCCGACCATCACCATTGACGGCACACCCTTTATTGAAGACGGCCGCCTCCGCCTTCTCGAAGATCCCGAAATCCGCGAACTGGCCGCACGGTTCGGTCCCGCCGATGTGCTCCTCGATTCCAATCCCCGAATGGTGCTACCTGCCAGATACACACGGTATTAAGAGGTCATCTCAATCGGTGAGTCTGCGCTAGCAGATGAGGGTGCAGGCGATGCTGGTGAAGGCGAGGAAGTGCTCGGCTTTGCGCTCGTAGCGCCGGTGGAGCCGGCGGCAGCCGGCGAGCCAGGCCATGGTGCGTTCGACGGTCCAGCGGTGGCGGCCCAGTCGCTGTGAGGACTCGACTCCTTTCCTCGCGATGTGGTGCTGGATGCCACGCTGGTGTAACCATCGTCGCAGGTGGGAGTAGTCGTAGCCCTTGTCGGCGTGGAGCTTTCCGGGCTTGCGTCGTCGGCGTCCGCGGCGGGAGCGGATCGGGGGTATCCCTTGCACGAGGGGGATCAGGGCCTGGCTGTCGTGCAGGTTCGCCCCCGAGATTCCGACGGAGAGGGGCAGACCGGTCCGCTCGGTGATCAGGTGGGCAGGTCCCCCTTTTCAGGGCGCGCATGTTCACCGAGTCGATCGCGCACCGGGACCAGTCCAACTGGCCGCGGGCGCCGAGTTCGTCGAGGGCCAGGTGGTGGAGCTTGGCCCACACCCTGGCCTTCGTCCACTCGGAGAAACGCCGATGAGCCGTTGCCCCCGATGGCCCGAACGAAGCAGTGGGCAACTGCTGCCACGTGCAGCCTGACGTGGCCACAAACACGATCACGGCCGGCACCTCACGATCACCATGCCGGCGCCGCCCACCACCCTGCGGCCGCGAAAGGTGCCTCCGGCACCACCCGCTGAAACAACTCCCACAACTCATCCGGCACCAGCCGCTCAACGATCCCCACCAGACCGACAGCCTACCGACCTCGCCCTTCGCCCGCTGATCCCGGCGCGACACATGCCGCCGCCCACGAGCTGTGGGCCCAGGGCACGGCGAAGGCGGCGATCGGCCGAAAGCTCGGGCTGCACCGGGCCACCGTCCGCAAGCTGGTGGGAGCACGCTCCGCCGACGATGTCGTCGCCAAGAGCCTGCAGCGGAAGCACATCATCGACCCGTACGTCGGCTACTTGCACCGGCGCTGGAACGAAGGCGTCAGAAGCGCCGGGCGGCTCTACCGCGAGATCCAAGAACTCGGCTATCCCGGTGGCGAGTTAGCCGTCCATGGCTCTATCGAGCAGTAGTGGTTCCAGGGCTGTTGCAAAGTCGCGTGATCTCGTGGGTGTGCTGGGCCGAAGTCGCCCCGACGCCATGTCCGTTGCCCCCTGTCGGTGTTACTGTCGCACCATGTCCAAGATCGAGATTGACGCGATAACTGCCGAATTCTTCGGAGCCTTCGACAACCGCGGCGGCAAGGCCGCGGACGTGGCCCGGATCCGCCGGCTGGTCATTCCGGGTGGTGTGATCGTGCTGACCGGGCCGAAGTACACGGTCTACACCGTGGACGAGTTCATCGAGCCGCGCGAACGCCTGCTCGCCGAAAGCCGGTTGGTCGAGTTCTCGGAGTGGGAGACCTCCGAGCGGACCGAGATCGCGGGCGACATCGCGTCGCGCATCGGCGAGTACCGCAAGGCCGGCGTCCTGGACGGCGAGCCGTTCGAGGGCGGCGGGACCAAGACCTTCCAGTTCATCCGCACCCCGGAGGGCTGGCGGATCGCGGCGTTCTCCTGGTACGACCAGCCCTGAGCGCAGCAGCTCGCGGGGCCTCACTATTCTGTCCCGTGAGGTCGGGAACGCGGCCGGCGGGCGGCCTCCGCCGAGTGAATCGGCTGTCCGGGCAGTGGCGGCGTTCCAAAGTCCCCGTGATCATGTGAGTCCGCAGGTCGCGGCGGTCCAAGGAGTGCGGGCTGGGCCGTCACGCACGCCACGAAGCTCCGGTTGACCGGGGCGACCTTCCCAAGTCGCCTCGTACCACCGGAGCTTCGATGTGTCGTCAGTCTGCCACCGCCTGTCTGATCGAGTCGCCCGCGCTGGAGGACACCGCAGGGTTGTAGCTGGTGGAGCGGTTGCGGCTGTTGCCGGATCCGCGTCGGCGTCGAGGGGCGCGTCACCCGTTCGTGGCGGTGCTGCTGGTTGCCGCCTCGGCGGTTGTCGCCGGCGCACGCTCGTATACGGCCATCGGCCAGTGGTCCGCGAACGCGCCGCAGCATGCCCTGGCCCGCCTGGGTGCCCGGGTCGTGGGGGCGTTGAGCGTGCACGTCGCGCCGAGTGCCGCCACGACTCGGCGGGTTGTCGGCCTGATCTGCTCTGGTGGCCTGGGCGATCTGACCGGCGCTGATCCTGCCGGCTCGGACTCGGCGGCGATCGACGGCAAGGCCGCCCGCGGCTCCCGACACGGCCAGACGCCCAGCAACTACAAGATCACCGGACTACAACGGCCCTGGTAGTGGTTCTGGCACAGATTCCGTTTGCTCCTCACGGCGCAAACGGAATCTGTGCCAGAACCAAGTTTCGATGTCACTCGCTGGACCCCGGAGAGGAGTCCCGGTCCTGCTGAGGCCGTTCCTCGATAGGGAACAGGATCGGACTCAGCAGATGAAGGCGGCGGTGTGCTGCGGGCTTGTTGTCCACCCTGGACACGATGGCGGTGCGGACCTCGGCGATGAGCTCGGCGAGTTCGCCCTGGCTCAGCCAGAGCGGGACCTGGGTGTAGCCCACCGAGTCAGCGGTCGGCTCGGCGTGATCCTGGTCGAGGTAGGCGTTGAATTCAGCGTGCAGGGCGGCCATGGCGGCCGTGAACCCGTGGCGGTGGTCTTCCAGGGACATCGACGCGGCCGCGTCGGCGTCGATCGTTGCGCGCTCACGGCGCAGGCGGTAATGCCGTTCGACGGCGCCGTGTACGCGCTGTTCGTCGACGACTTCCAGGATTCCGGCGTCGGTCAGCAGGCCGACGTGCCGGTACAGGGTGGTCTTGGGGACGTCGGGCAGGCTCACGCACAGGTCGGAGGTGGTGCGCGTGCGTCCACCGGACATGGCGTGCACGATGCGCACCCTCACCGGATGCAGGAGCAGTTCAAGCGTGTCCACCAGGCCACGATCCCACATCTGGTACCGTTCCCAAAATTGGAAACGCAGTGCCGACAGTGAGGAAGCCAGCGATGCAGAACCAGCCGCCCGGGGCGCTCCCGACCACGACAGCCGAGGCGGTACCACCGCTCGGGGAGTACTGCGAGGTGAAGGGGCGTCGGTTACTGCTGCACCGCCTGGGCAGCGGGAGCCCGTCAGTGGTCTTCCTGCCCGGGGGCGGCACGGTCGGCCTCGACTACTGGAACGTCCAGGAGAAGGCAGCCGAGCTCACCACAAGTGTGGTGTACGACCGGGCCGGAACGGGGTGGAGCGACCGCGTCGAACTGCCGCGCACCTCGGCAGAAGTGACCGACGAACTGCACCACATGCTGCGGAGCGCGGACATTCCCGCTCCGTACCTGCTGGTCGGGCACTCTCTCGGCGGCCTCTACGCCCGCCACTACGCGACGCGGTTCCCGGATGAGACGGCCGGTCTGCTCCTGCTGGATCCCGCACACGAGGACTACAACGCCTATATGCCCCAGCAACTGGTCGACCAGTGGAAGTCCTGGGACCCGGACCAAGCGCTTCCCGACGAGTTGCCGGACGAGGTCGTCCAGATGTACCGGAGCCTGTTCGCACAGGAGTTGACCGACTGGCCCGAGGATATCCGGGGGCCGCTCACCGAACGCCATGTCAGCCCGGAATGGCTGCGGGTCGGCTTCCAGGAAGCGAAGAACGTTGATCAGCTCCACAACGAGATGCGTCGCGCGGCGCCACTGCCGGACGTGCCGATGATCGTCCTCACCGCCATGGGCATCGATGCCTTCAAAGAGGCGGTTTCGGTGGGCGAGTCGGAGTCGCTGTTGGAGGAGGAGATCCAGGGCAAGGCGCGTCTCTATACGGCGTTGGCTGCATCAGTCCCGCGCGGCGAGAACCGCCTCATCGACGGCGCCGGACACGTCACCATGCACTGGCGACGTCCTGACGCCGTGCTGCAGGCGGTCCAGGACCTGCTCGGCAGGTGACGGCCAACGTCAACAGAACACCACGATCCCCCTCCAGTATGATCAACTTCGAGGATCCTCCCACGCCGCCCGCCAACGTGACAGTGCCTCCGCGCTTGCCGTGCCGTCGGGGTGATTTGACGGCTTCATTCCTGACCAGCACGCCAGTTCCGGCTCGGGGTGCGTGGTTTGGAGTCATCTGGCTGTGCGGATCGGGAGGTTCGGGGTGAGGCGGGTAGGGAGAATGGGGTCATGACGGTGTGCAAGAAGTGTGGCGTGCGGAAGCGTCGTTGGCCTCGTTCCTGTTCCCAGTGCCGTTCCGGGCCGGACCGGGCGGAAGCGGCCGGGGATGCCGCCGAGCTGGCCGTGGAGACAGGGCTGCTCGGGTGGGTCGGGCGAGGGACCATGGGAGTTGTGCGGCTGGCGCTGCGCGCGTTCGACTGACTGGGCCTACGCGGGCGTAACTCCTAGGGCAGATCGGGGGTGGCTCCGGGGTGGCTCAGGGTGGTCATCGATGATCACCGGGGGCTGTCGGGTGGAGAGTTGGTCCAGCGTGAACACCGCGCCGATCCGAGTCGCCTTCGCCGCCCCTGGAGCTGTCGATGACCATACGTCCCCCCGCTCTCCGCCGCCGTCACCGTCGTGGCTCTGGCCGCACTCACGTCCGGTCTCGCGGCTGCGCCCGCGGCCACGGCCATGCCTCGCGCGGTCACCGCCCACAATTCCTCCCTCAACTCGACCGGCATCCGCGACCCTGCTGCCGTGAGAACGTTGCTGGCCACTCTCCCCGACGGAGTGAGGGACGCGGCTCTCGTACGCGTTGCCGGCCGGGGGATGCGCACCCCGTTCACGGGGACGGCCGGTCCAGTGGCGACGGACGCCCGGTTCCCGGTGGGCAGCGTCACCAAGATCTTCACCGACGCCGTGGTGCTGCAACTGGTCGCCGAGCGCAGGATCGGCATCGATGAGCACGTCCGCCCCCACCTGCCCGGACTGATCCCCGCCGCCTACGGCGACGTGACCGTACGCCAACTCCTGGACCACACCAGCGACCTGCCCCGACCGGTCCAGGTTCCGCTCGATCCGCACGGAGTGGTGGCCGCCTCCTTCGAAGCGGACGCTTCGGCCCGTCCGGGCCATATCCCGGCCCCCGGAGACGTCCAGCAGTACAACGGGCTGAACAGCTTCGTTGCCGGGCTGCTCGTGGAAGAGGTGCCCGGCCGGCCCTTCGTCCATGAGCTCGACCGGCGGATCCTGTGGCCACTGGCCCTCCGCCACACCGGGCTCTCCGAGGACCCGACGATCGCCTGGGCCTGGGCGGAGGGCGGGCTGTCGTCCACCGCGGCCGATCTCGACGCGTTCCTGAAGGCCCTGCTGGACGGACGGCTCCTCCCGCCGGCACAGCAGAAGCACCTCTTCGAGGTACCTGCGGTGTCCAGCGCCGGCGAGAACACCAGCTGCGAGCAGTGATTCTCGAAGGGTTCCGGAGGCAGTTTGTGATCAAGCGGCTCGCGAATGTCGAAGCGAAATGACGGCGTTGTCGTGGCCGCAACGTGGGACGGCCGGCCGCCCGTCAAGGCGCGGCCGGCCGTCGAGGTAGCCTGCGGTCACGTCTCAGCCGACCTGGCCCGTGCTCACTCAGCTGAGGTTGTCGTTCGACGGGGAGTCTCGGGTCATGCGCACGTTGGGCAGTTTCCCTCGCCAGAGCTCTCGCTCACCTGTGGCCTTGAATCCGTAGCGCTCGTAGAAGCGGACCGCTCGTTCGTTGTAATCAGTGACCCAAAGACGCATCGGTGTGCTTCCCCCCCAGGCGAGGAACTCACTCATCAATCGGCCTCCGACACCTTGGCCCTGGGCTTCGTTCAGGAGATACATGGGCCCGAGGGTGACCACCTCGTCCCGACGGCCGCAGAGGAAGCCGACGATCTCCGTATCGGAGCGGACGACACGGCAAAACAACAGGTCCGGTTGTTGCTTCACCGCCTCGATGAACTCCCGCCACTGTGCGACCCCTTCCGCGGTCGCGGAGGCGCCGCGCTGTTCACGGATCCATGTCTCATCGATCCCCGCTTCGTCATTGAGATACGTCTGCAGCCAGGCCCTCAACTGCACAGGCCCCAGAGAAGCGGCGTCTTCGGCATGGGGGGCTTCGATCACGTGGGTCATGGCAGCCATCCTCGGCGATGCTCCGCGAACACGTCGCCCAAATTTTGGCTGGGCCTGACCGCGTTCCGGCAGGGGGCAGCCGGCCTTGGCGGGCTTTCCGGCTCGTGCCCGTGTTGAAGTGCGAGCGGAAGGCGATCCACCGGTCGGTCTCCACCCGATGTGGCCTACCGCTTCGGGGCCGACGCCCTCCTCGACAGCCACCTGCCGATGCTCGACCTCGTCGACATGCTGGCCCGGGATTACGAGGCAATGGATCCGTCCGACGCACGCTTCGCCGGTCTCGGACATGCCCTTCGCGTGCTCGCACAGTCGTACGCCGAGCACCCCGATTACCGGGAGGAGTGGCGACCATAGAACCTGGTCCAGGTACGCCCCGGAGCGTCACAAGGTCAGCGGCAGAGCCACCGAACGTGCCCAGTCTCCTCGGCGCTCGGGGCAGAGGCGAGGATGCTGACCTATATCGGGAGGCGGTTTGGGAGGCGATGCGGGACACTCTGCTGGGTGATCGTGATGCAGCCCGTCCTGGAGATATACGCCCCTGACGGCTTCGCTCTCTGGCCTGTCGCTGAGGGTGAGCCGTTCAGGTACCTGACACTCAGCGGTGAGCTCACCACTGCCGAGGTCGGGACAGCGGTGATGCGCATTGCCCAGTGCAACGACATCGATCCCGATCCCAACGTGGGCGACGACCGCCCGCCTCGGCCGGTTGACCCGCTCGGATCCTTCCTGCACGGGCTGCTGACCTTCGACAGCCTCTTCGCGGCCGGTGGCCTGCGGGTCACGGACAGCTCCACGGGCATCACATTTCTTCCTGGCTGCTGCAATGGCCTGGAGGACTGGCGTGAGTGGTGCACCGTCGTCGACGGCAGCGGACCTGTCTCCTTCGGTCATGACCCTGACCCGGTTGCCGAGCTGGTTGGTGACACCGTTCGGCTCATCGTCGACATTGAGCAGAGCGACAGCCCAGTGATCGAGCTGTTTGCCATGGAGCTTCGCCGTATGTTGGACGGAGTTGAGCGCACCCTCGCCGATTTCCTTGCGCTGGCAGCCGACTGGGTCCGCAGGCACCTGCCCGACCAGGCTGTCTCCGTGACTGCCGCCCTCGCCCGCGTACTCGCTCTGCCCATGCCGGCCGTACTGTCAGGTCGGTAGAAGGATCGCCCAGTTCGGCGGATACGGCGGGGGAGACAGATCCGGCATTGTCGTCGTCAACGGCCCTGGAGCACGTTTTCGTGTACCTGGTTGGTTCTCAGGCCAGGGAGCCAGGCCCGTTCTCTCCGCGCTCGGCCCGCCCGCACAGGCGCTCAGCTTGCCGCTTCTTCTCGGCGATGTGCCGCAGGCTCTCCTTCAGGGCGGCGACCTCGCCCAGCCACTGCATCCGATGAGCCTCTTCGAGCCGTTGATGAGTGTTCGCCTCGATCTCCAGCAGCCGGGGGACCTGGGTCAAGTCAAGGCGAAGCATCGGGCAGCGGACGCACGCATGCTCGTGCTGGCATGGGGTTCCGTAGGGCCTGTCGCAGGTGCCCAGGGCGACCTTGCGGAGGCTGAAGTGGTCGCGGAAGTCGGCCCATTCGGCGTTGGTCGGCTCTCGGTACTCTTTGCCGGGACGTGCGGCTCGGCGCTGGTCAACGAAGTTTCGGTAGTGGCGGATGACCTCCTCGGGATAGACGGCCGCGTGCCGGAAGTGGAGGAGAGCACGCTCGCGTCGGACTACCAGCGCATCCATGCCGCCGTGCGGCAGGCCGCTGGACCGGTCATGGCCCGGCAGGTCGGCGAGATGCTGGGGGTGGACGTCAGCGTGCGGAGCAAGCTGGAACCGCTGCGCGGGAAGCTGGTGAGACTGGCCGACCTTGGCCGGCTGCGCAAACTTCCCGACGGCCGGTTCACAACCCGTCTGTGACCCGGGACGCCGCCGCCCGCAGCGGTGCGGTACGGCGTAACCGGGGTGCCCCCGGTGGCCGTTGGAGCTGTGTGACGAGAACCGAAGAACGCGCCGAGGACTCCTGCCCGCTTGTCCACCAGTGCCGTCTGCCACTGTGCACGAGCACCGCCAATCACCTTGCCGACGTGCTGCGCCGTCACCTGAAGGCGATACGGTCCAGGTGGCGGGTCCTGCCGCCCGGGAGGATCGCGGTGATCGTCCTGGCCGTGCTGCGTCACGACCAGCGCCTGGCCGACATGGCCGGCGGCAACAACGTGTCCGGGATCACCGTCCGCCGCTGGCGCGACGAACTGATCGGACTGCTCGCCGCGCAGGCCCCTCGTCTCTCGCGGCGCTCCTCTGCCGACGTGGTTCGGGTCCATGTAGCGTCAGGGCCAGGGGGATGAGATGAACTTCGACGAGAGCGAACCTCAGTCTGTTCGAGAGGAACGCTTCGCCGCAGAACGGGCCGAACGCAGAGAGGCGCGCAAGGCTGCGTCGCTCGACTCGCGGGGAGCCCACCTCGGCGCGGCAATTGTGATTATCGCCCTGGTCCTTCTCGGCTGGTACGGCAAGCTGGTAGCTCTGGGCATCGTCAGCGGAGTCTTTCTGCTCTGGTTCTCCGTAGTTCTCGCGTGGGCCTACGTCGACGGGGACCATGGCCGGCACGCACTCCGGCGCGCGTACAACGTCACCTTCGGATGGGGCGACGGGTTCTGAGTACCAAGTACTTGGCACCTGGCTCCTCGATCCGGGCGTGGCAGAAGTGCTGGAGTGGAGTTGGCGGTCGCGGGTGTGACCGCGGTCAGTCGCGTGTGTGTTCGCGGGAGGGCGGCTGTCTGGCCCGGCGGGACTGTCGAGTCTGAGGGCCCGTCCGTACGGGCGGGCCCTCAGACGTGCGACCGGCCGTGACGATCCCGGCCCGACCATGGGCCCGACCACCGCAGGCCAGGGCCAGCACGCTGCTTCTGGACCACGATCCCGGCGGCTGGGGCGGTCGGTGATGCGCTGCCCGTACGATGACCGGCGTGACTGCCTGCCGCGCTCTTGGCGCAGGCTCCCAGGCTCCCGCGCCCAGCATCCGCGCCGCCCAGGCCGACCTGCTCGACGTTCTCCCCGGAGAGCGCCTGTCCGACCTCGATGAACTGCGAGCCCGAGGCGTCCTCGGCACGCGCCCGGCCGCGCCCCCGCCCCCGCGGCGGACCCTCGGAACCGGCGGCGGGCCACGCCGACGAGGAACTGCCCCACCACCCCGCCTGACACTCCCTCAGCGATGGTGCGGTGAAGTGGTACGGAGCGACCATCAGCCCGGCACTCGCGGACGCCGCCCACTGGAGCAGCGCAGCCGGCACTGGTCTCCGATGCTCAGATTTGGCCCAAGTGGAGGGCGGCGGTGCGCGCGGGTAGGCCAGGCTGCGCGGTATGGACGTGAACTACCACCCACCCCCGAGGGGCATTGAGTGGGCGCGGCTTCTGGGTCAGCGCCGTACGCGCCGTCCAACGCTGCAGCGGCCTCAAGCCCGACGGCCAGGTCGGACCCCCGGACCCGGAAGTGACGAGTCGCCGTGATCTGATCACGTTCGGTCTGGGCCTGTGACAGTGCCGTCCGGGTGCCGTCGGTCTGCTGCTGCGCCGGAGCGTGCCCGCATCACCTTGTTCATGTAGTCGCCGCTGTGGCCGTTGAGCGCGCGGCCCCAGGCGTCGAACGTGTCGTAGCCCGTGAGCCGGAACAACTCCTCGTCCCGGACGATCCGGTACGGCTCGCCGACCCACAGCAGGTACTGCTGGTTGATCCGCTCGGTGGCCAGTTCGGTCTGCCGGTCCGCGTCCAGGATCGCGCCCTCGCAGTACGGCAGCCGCTCGACCGGATCGGCCGTGTGTGGAGCGACGAACATGGAGACCGCGGGAAGACCCGGAAGACCATGGGTTTTTTCGTCACTTTGACGAAAATCGGTGACCTGTGAAGACCCGGAACGGGCCTGCGGCTGGACGGTCAGCTTCGCCGGTTCGACGCTGGTCCCGGTCTTCGTCGCCGCGAGCTGCTCGGAGATGCGCGTCCGGGTGCCGGCCATTACGCCTCCACCACCTGGACGTCGGCCTGGCCGATGCGGGACTCTGCGCCCCGCAGGCCGTGCTCCAGGGCGTAGCGGTAGAAGTCCTCGCGGGCCTGGAGCTCGACCCGGTTGTTGTTGTACTGGGTGACGACCTTGGTGGCGTTGGTGTGGACGCGGTACCGGCGGATCACCGTCCGCGCGACCGGCCAGCCGTGACTCTCGCAGTAGCCGCGGGTGCCGTCCACGTACGCCTGCTCCTCGGCCGGCGGCGTGCAGCGAGCCGTGGCGCTTGTCCGCGGCGGCCGATGTGCGGGATGTCGCCGACGCGGGTCTCCTGGTGGCTTGCGCCCATCACTGCGCGGAGGGTCTGTTGGGCTGCGATGTGTGGGTAAGCCGCCTCCATGGGTAGGGCCGGGTGGCAGAAGACTTCATAGGGAGGGGACCAAAAGTGCGAGGAATCATATCCAGAGGGCGACGAAGAATCGTCGGCACCGTGCTTGCCTTTCTGGCGGCCGCAACCACGGTAACCATGTCCGCCTCGGGAGCCGCAGCAGTGGCCGCCGAGCCAAAAGCGACCACGTCCTACACCTACACGAGCAGACCCGGTGACTTCATTGGCGAAGGTCGCACGGGCTCGTACAAGGAACCTGACTCCACATTCACCCTGCACCAGCCCGAGCCCGCGATCGACCCAGGACTCGTGCGCGTCAACGTCAATGACGGAGCGGGCGTGAGCTGGGACATCACGCTCGCGGCGCCCCATGGCGAGAGACTGCACCCAGGGGTCTACCGTGAGGCCGAGCGAGCGGACTCGCGCACCGGGTGGGCTCCTGGCCTCAGCGTCCACGGTGACGGGCGAGCTTGCTCGGATGTGTACGGGCAGTTCTCGATCAATCAGATCCAGATGGATGTGTCGGGCACTGTCACCGCGTTGGACGCAAGCTTTACGCAACGCTGTGACGCGCCCGACAACCCGCCGCTCACAGGCACGGTGAAGTACCGGGTCTACCCGCTGTCGTACCAGTACAGCAGCGACCCGGGAGACTGGATCGGGTCCGGCACATCGATGTCCTACACGGGCTCTACTACGCGCTTCGGTCTGACGAACAACTACGACGGCACACTGACCTACACGGTCAACGGCAAGCGAGACGACTGGAGCATCGACCTGGCCGCACCGAAGGACCAGACGCTGACAGCCGGTCGCACCTATCAGTCCAACGACACCGGAACCAACGGCGCTGCCACGCTCGACGCCAGTGGCAACGCCCACGGATGCACATCCACCGGTGAGTTCACCATCACCCGTCTGTCTGTGGACGGCGAAGGTAACGTCACCGCGCTCGCAGCGACGTTCATCCAGCAATGCGAAGGCTCCACCGCAGCGCTCCGCGGGACCATCCACTACCACGCCTGATCCAGAGCGCCCGTCCGCACGGGCCGTTCGGCAGGCCCCGACCATTCCGGTTGGGCGCGGTGAGTGCGCTGAATACGCCGGTTCTCTTCGGTGAGTGAACGACACAGGGCGGGCCCTCGGGGGTGCCCGCCCTGCGTTACTGTTCTGCCTCTGTGCGAGGCGGCGCGGTCGTCGTGGACCGCTATTCCGTGCCGCGGCTACAGGGGCCAGTTGACAAGGTCGTTACGGACCCAGCCGTGAAGTCCCTTGAGAGCACCGGAGTTGACCTTGATGTAGAGCCAGGGCTGCTTGGTGATGTCCGTCTGTCGGTAGCAGTCGACGTAGACCTTGCCGCCCTTGGTCAGCTGGCCGTAGGACCCGTACGAGGTACCGGGCCCCTTGCGGAGATTGACGTTGGTGACGAGGACCTTGCCGTTGAAGTTGGCGTCGCTGGTGCAGCTGGAGTGCCCGCCGACGGCGTTCGCGGCCGGGGCCAGGGCGACGGCCCCGCCCAGGAGAACGGTGGCGGTCAGGCCCGCAGCCGCCACACGCGTACGGATATTCAAGATATTTCCCCCATCGTGAATGCCTTTTGAGTGAAACCAGAGGGAAGTCAATGCGCGCCTTATCGGGCCTGTCAACTTTTCGTGGTGTCATGCCCAGTCGGCGCCCAGTTCTCGTCGTGTGTCGCGCTGTTCGGTGGTGAGTTTGTCGCGCCTTGTTTTGGTGTTGGAGATCCATACGCCCAGCTTCACGAGCACCGGCCCCGTCTCGCCGTCGACCGCGACGTGCTCACGCGTCGCTATCCGTTCTACGACCCCACCACCACGCTGCCCGAATCGGGCCAGAGCCGGTGGCGGAGAACATACTGGAGAAGGGCTGATACGGCTGATATGGACACGTCGCAGGGCAAGGTCCGAGGAACTCGACCGCCGGGCCGTGCTGCGCAGCGCAGCGCGGAGATCGTCGCGCAGGCCCGCGACGACCAGTGGGACGCCCCCACCCCGTGCGGCGGCGCTGTCACGTTGGGGCAGCCGTCTGCGGTGGGTGCACCGCCGTCGTACAAGGGGCACCGACACCCGGTCGAGGTCATCGCGCACCGCATGTGGCTGTACTTCCGGTTCCCGCTCAGTTTCCGTGAGGTGGAGGAGCTGATGCTCCGGCGCGGGGTGACCGTCTCCCCCCGAGACAGTGCGCCGCTGGTGTCTGAAGTTCGGCCAGGCGTACGCCAGCGCGCTGCGCCGCCGGCTCGGTGGCACTGCGCTGACTGCAATCGATCTCCCGGGCCGGATGCCGCATGTTGGTGCCTCGATGGCCGCCCGACCCGCCAGGCAGCGGTCTGCCTGTAGCCCGGCAGCGGTCCATCAGCAGGGCAACACGCTCGCGGGCGCCCCGGCCCTCTGCGATGCCCCGGCGGGCAGTCCGCTGCCGGTGCCACGTTGCCGACCGATGCCGGAACGACCGACCATGATGACCGTCCCCTGCCCTACCTCGTGATGGAGATGCTGAACGGTGTCACCTGGGAGACAGCACACGTGGACTCGGTCGTCGAGACCGGCGCACACCTGACGGAGGCACTCGCGCATGTCCATGAAGCGGAGATCGTGCACCGGGACGTCGAGCCCGCCAACATCATGATCTGCACGGGCGGCCGCACCGTGCAGGTAGGCCGCCGCGCGGCGCAGAACCTCGTTCTCCTGCTCCAGCAGCCGGATCCGCTTCTTCAGCTCCCGGTTCTCCGCCGACTCGGACCTGGCGACGCCGGGCTTCTCGCCGTCGTCCACAGCGGCCTGGCGCAGCCACTTCGACAGCGTCATCTCATGGACGCCGAAGTCCTTCGCGATCTGCGCAAGGGTGACGCCCTTCTCGCCGTTGCGCGCCACGCGCACGACATCGTCACGGAACTCTTCGGGATAGGGAACAGGCACAGCAACATCCTTCCAGGCCGCCCCACGGGCAAGCCAGGCCAGGTGTCACCCCAACGTGCAGCAGACCCGCCGGTCCTGTTTTCTGGTCACACCATGGGAATCAGGACCGATGGCAGTTCTCCGGCCTGAACGGCAGCCTGGTCGATGGACAGGCCGCTGTAGTTTCCGATGGCGGTGAACACTGCCTCGGGCAGGCGCGCCCCGTGCTCCTCGTAGTACGCCACTACTTCGGCTTCATCTGTGTCCGGCAAGGACGGGTTCACCGCTCCTGCTGCATGCAGTGCCGCATCCAGGTCGGATGACTGACCGGTGTCTTCTCCGAAGTCGGCTCGCCAGGCGTGGCCGTCACCCGGCGCATGGATGATCGTCGAGGGTGGGCTCCACCGGTCCAGCGTCAGACAGATGATCTCCTCGTCCGGGCGCAGCCGCATCGACTTGACTCCCCGGTAGCCGGTCGACCACGTCGCCATCCCCCAGTCCTCCAGCACGTACACCCAGTCCTCGCACATCCCGTACATGACAGGGTTGACGCGGGGCGATGGCCGGCCCGGCTGCCCCACCGACACGGCGAGATCCTTGTACGGAGTGCCTGCGGCAAGCTCGTCGAGGTCGGCACCCAACGCGATAAGGAACTCGTCGGGGTCCACGCCCCGGGCCGCGGTCAGCGATATCAGGCCGAGCATCCCGGGCAGGGCGGCAGATGTGTCCATGCTGCTGTGTGCGCCTATCCAGGCGATCCCATCAGACATGCCAGTCACACTAGTTGTCGGGGCACCCGGGTGTGATGGTGGGCATGACTGCTCAGCCGTGTCTGCTTCCGAGGTACCGGGGTCCGCCCGAGACGGTCGCCACGCCCTGGCCGCTTCGGACGTGGACGCCCCAGCAGCCCGCCGTCTGGGCGGCAGCACGCCCCCCGCCCGAACGTCCCCTCGGGCGGGGGCCGCTTCCTGGACCTGTCGGCCTACGCCGACACCGTTGAACAGCCAAGGACTGCTCATGATCCTCGACCCTGACGCGACGCTCGAAGCCGTCGCATCAAGCCTGCAGGACCTGCCGTTCCCGTGGAGCGGGGATCCCGTCGAAATCGTCGGCTGGGGCTTCTCGAACGTCGTGCTCCGGGTCGGCACCGACATCCTCATCAGGGTGCCGCGCACTCCCGAGGCCAAGGACAGAAGCAAGCACACTGCCGAGGTCCTGCGGCGGCTGCCGCCCCTGCCGCAGGCCGTCCCCGAGGTGCTCGGAATGCTTCCGACCGGGCCGCGGCTGCCCTTCGGCGCCGTGCTTCTCAGGCGGCTTCCAGGTGCTGTCGTGGACGACGACGTCGCTCGCGCGGATCGTGAAGCGTTCACCGGCGACCTGACCGCTTTCGTCTCGGTGCTGCACAACTGCGGCGACGAACCGCTGCTGGGCATCCTCGGGGCGGATGGGGCCGGACGGGCGATCGACGCCCTCGATGCCGAGACGGCCGCAGCCACCGCGGACCGGCTGGCCGGTCGCGAGCGGCAGGTGTTCGAACGATGGGCCGCAGCCTATCGGCGGTGGCTTGCCGGTGCCGAGGTCGTGCCGATCCACGGCGATGTCTAGCCGATTCACTAGGCAAGTGGGTTGTCGGGATGACACTTGTCGGGGCTTGGGTCAGTCGCTCGGGCTCGACGAGCCACGGTGGGGAGGTTGGGTTCCACCCCAGAGTGAGCCTGAAACCCGCTACCAGATGACCTTGAAGCCCTGACGAGGAGGCCGCGCGACCTGGCCCGCCCCCACGTCCGGCTGTCATCGGTGTGATGCGAGAACTCGGCCTTCAGGTGATACGAACCGGATCACAGGACACTAAGCTTGTTCTTTATCTTCCGGCCTCGAATGGCGTCTCGAACTGAGTCGCTCACCTGGGGATTCGCCGGACCTGGGGGCGGCCTTCGTCTGATCATGTGCTCCGACCAAGGTGCACGTGACCAAGACGAAGGCCGTGAGGGTGAGTCTGCTGTCTGATGCTGTCCGGAGGGAAGCGTTCGCGGAGGCGTCACGCTTCCGGGGAGAGTTCTACGAGTGTCTGACCGCCCGGCGCGATGAGTTGTTCGAGCTGGTGGA
>NZ_JBHWIY010000051.1:0-38927 GCF_042731715.1 Streptomyces sp. NPDC059832
AAACCAACAAAAAAAAAACCCCAACGCGGGGAGAGGCCACCCGGGAGGGGTGCCCCCCCGGGTTTTTCGTCCGGGAGGGGGGGGGGAAGGCCCCCCCCCCCCGGTCCACCGGTCACTCGTCGAAGGATCCGTGACGGCCCGCACCGCCCCCGAACCGTTCGGCCCCGGCCTGCGTCTCCCCCGCGGTCAGTGGCACCAGACCGTGCCGGTACTCCGCGGCCAGCGCCTCCGGCTCGCTCAGACCGTGCTGCTCCCGCACCGACAGCCGGTCGTGGCGCAGGCACAGTTGCGGGAACGCGGCGATCTCCCGGGCCAGCCGCTCCGCCGCGCCGCGTGCCTCACCGGTCGGGACGATCCGGTTGGCGAGCCCCATGGCATACGCCTCGGCGGCCGGGACGGGCCGCCCGGTGAGGATCATGTCCATGGCCCGGCTCTCACCGATCAGCCGCGGCAGCCGTACCGTTCCGCCGTCCACCAGCGGCACACCCCAGCGGCGGCAGAACACCCCGAAGACCGCGTCCTCCTCGGCCACCCGGAGATCGCACCAGAGGGCCAGCTCCAGGCCTCCGGCCACCGCATGACCGGAGACCGCCGCGATGACGGGCTTGCCCAGTCGCATCCGGGTCGGCCCCATCGGCCCGTCGCCGTCGGCCAGCACCTTGTTGCCCCGCTCCGTACCGATGCCCTTCAGGTCTGCGCCCGCGCAGAACGTTCCGCCCTCGCCCCACAGCACGGCGACAGACGCGTCCGGATCCTCGTCGAACTCCCGGAAGGCGTCGGCCAGTCGGCTCGCGGTCGGCCCGTCCACGGCGTTGCGGACCTCGGGCCGGCTCAGGATCACCGTGAACACGGCGCCGTCGCGCTCGATCCGCACGGCTGGTCGTTCACTCATCGTTCGGCCTCCCACAGTGGCTGACGCGGGGACGGCGGAGGACCCCGCCGGCACAGCTGATTCATGCGATTCTCACGCAACCGTTCTACGGTGGGGCGCGTGACCCAGATGAGCCCTCCCGGCTGGCACCCAGACCCCGGGCATACAGGAATCGGCCCCATCCACGAGCGCTGGTGGGACGGCACCCGGTGGACCGACCAGCTCCGCGTGCCGCCCGCCGTGGTCCGGCGCCGCCGGACGCGCATCGGACTGGGCATCACCGCCGGTGTGGTGGTCCTCGCCGCCATCGGGGGCGGCGTCTTCCTTCTGTCGGACAAGTCCGGCGGCACGGACGAACACGCGGCCCCGGCCCCGTCCACCGCACCGTCGCAGGCTCCCGGCCGCGGGCCGGGCGCGCCCGGCGGGGGCGGCGGTGAGAGCAGGGGCCCCGAGCGGCAGATGCCGCAGACCGAGGACGGCTACGCCACGGACCTGACCAGCGGGATCGGTCTGCCGGTGCCCGACGGCTGGAAGGGCAGCTCCGGTATCGCCGGCGCGGGAGTGACCACGGGTGATTACCCCTGCCCCGGCGACAAGTCCGAGCAGTGCGTGCGCGGCGGGGTGTTCTCCATGCCCGCGAAGGGCCTGAAGCTCGACACCACGACGGCGAAGGCCACGGCGGAGAAGGACATCTCCGCCAATGCCACGGAGTCGTACGGCGAGAAGATCTACGGCGGCATCACCTCGCACCAGGAACTCAAGTCCGAACCGGTCACCGTGGCCGGTGAGCAGGGCTACGTGGTGCGCTGGAAGGTGGTGACGAAGAGCGGTGACGACGGGTACGTCCAGTCGCTGGCCTTCCCGTCGCCCCGCTCCAAGGACATGCTGATCGTGGTCCGGTCCGGCTTCGACATCAGTGCCAAGGCCCCCGCGCTCTCCGTCATGGACGACATCACCAAGGGGATCAAGGCCGCCTCGGGAACGGGTTCCGGTCCCGGGACCAACGCGTAGGGCCCGTCACCGGACGGGCACGGTGGCCCGCCCCCGTACATCCTGGCGTGAGTACGAGGGCGGGTCGAGCTGAGTACGTCGTCCGATCCAGCGGCGGGCGGCCGCTGGTCGAATGACTGTCATGCTTCCTGACGCACCGCTCCGCCCCCGTATCCAGCAGGTCACCACAGCCGGCACGACCCTGGCGCTCTCCCTGGCCCCACTGGTGATCGGCGTGCTGCTCGCCAAGACCATGGCGACGGATCCGATGACTCCGGTGAACGCGCTGGCCACGCGGGGCGGGCAGGCCGTACCCGTCTCGCCCGCGCAGTGGCGTGGGTGCGGCAGGCAGGCCCTGCGGCACTGGAAGGGCCCGCTGCGGTCGGGCGGGCGCCCCGGCGCCCTTGTCCGGCGGTGTCCCGGGGTCCGGCGCGCGCGTCGCCCGGAACGGCTGCCGGTCGAGCGTTGAGAAGCCGCCGGACCCGGTGTCAGGCCCGTCGGCAGTGCAGGAACAACTGGGGCTCGGCCACCGCCGCTTCGTATTCCGGCGTGAAGAGCGTGCTCTGCTCCCACAGCACCGAGAAGCCGGCCTCGGCGACCAGCTCGGTGAACTCCTCCGGAGCGAAGCTCGTGGCCCGTACCTCCTGCCCCATGAAGACGACGTCGAAGTCCTCCACGTCCAGCGGCACCGTGGCCACGACCAGATGTCCGCCGGGAACCAGCAGCCGCCCGAGTTTCCGCAGGAGCCGGGACTGGTGTTCGCGGGACATCTGAAGCAATGAGAAGTACGCGCAGACCGCGTCGAAACTTCCCTCTTCCAGGGGAAGTTCGTGGATGTCGGCGCACTCGAAGACCGCGCCGGGAACCTGCCGGGCCGCCAGTTCGACCATGACCGGTGAGACATCGACCCCCAGCACGTCGTGCCCGGCCTCGGCCAGGGTCAGTGCGGTCGGCCGCCCCGTTCCGCTGCCGACGTCCAGGACCCGGCTGTGCGGTGCGAGATCGCCCAACAGCCGGTGCAAGGAGGCGCGGTGGGCGGCGGATCCGCCGAATGCCCGCTCGTAGTCGGTGCCCAGTGCGTCGAACACCGTGGCGGCGGCGAGGCCGTGATCCTCGTCCATCGATGCGGTTCCTTCCCTTGCCCCCTGCGGTCCACCGGATCGTTTCATCATTCGCCGCCGCCTTCAACGTCCTTCCCTGGCACGGCACATGAGGAATGGGGACGATACACGCATCGGCGGAACGGGAGCGCAGCACGCCCGCTCCCCCTGGCAGCGGCGCCTCGAAATCCGGTTCCCTGCCCGCACCGGTGTTCACTACACTCGCCACCAATCGCACGCCGCGACAACACTGCGGCGCGCACCGTGACGAGTGAGGGGAGACCGGCCGTGCGCTACCGCACCGCTGTCGTCGTTCCCCCGTCGCGGTACGAGGTGATCCTGGTGTCTTCGTGCGCCCGGTACGGGCTGCGCGGCCCGTACCGGCCCCCCGGTACGAACAACTGACCCAGCACTGCCCGGTGTTGATACGAACGGGCGGCAGCGCACCGGTGTGACGCACCGCCTCAGGGGTCTTCGCCCGGCCTGATCACAGGCCGGTTCGTCCGGAAATCGCGCGCCATCCCGTTCCGGATCATTCCGAAAGGCCATGGGCCGTGCGTACCGAACTCCACCGTCAACCCGCCAGTCCGCTGACCGCCGTCCGCAATCTGGGCATCCTCGCCCATGTCGACGCGGGCAAGACCACGGTCACCGAGCGGATCCTCTACCTCACCGGCGCCGTCCACAAACGGGGCGAGGTCCACGACGGGACGACCGTCACCGACTTCGACTCCCAGGAACGCGACCGCGGGATCACCATCTTCGCCGCCGCGGTGAGTTGTGACTGGGACGGTCACCGGATCAACCTGATCGACACCCCGGGCCACGTCGACTTCTCCGACGAGGTGGAGCGCTCGCTGCGGGTGCTGGACGGCGCGATCACGGTGTTCGACGCCGTCGCGGGCGTCGAGCCGCAGAGCGAGTCGGTGTGGCGGCAGGCCGACCGGCACGGGGTGCCGCGGATCGCGTTCGTCAACAAGCTCGACCGTGCCGGCGCCGACCTCGACGCCGCGGTCGCCTCGATCAGGGACCGGCTGCGCACGGTCCCGCTGGTGGTCCAGCTGCCGATCGGGGCCGAGGACGGATTCACCGGGGTGGTCGATCTGCTGCGCATGCGTGCGCTGGTCTGGGCCGACGATCGCGACACCTACGAGGAGGGGCCGGTGCCGGACGAACTGCGCGAAGAAGCGCGGAGGCGCAGGCGGCTGCTCGAAGAGACGGTGGCGGAGCTCCATCCGGCCGCGCTGGAGGAGTTCTGCGCGGAGTCTTCGGTCTCCGAGCGGACTCTGACGGCCGCGCTGCGCGACCTGACCCGTACCGGTGAGGCCGTCGTGGTGCTGTGCGGCTCGGCCTACCGCAACCGGGGGATCGAGCCGCTGCTGGAGGCCGTCGTGGCCTATCTGCCCTCGCCGCTGGACGTGCCGCCGGTACGCGGCACCCTGGACGGCGCGGTGCAGGAGCGGGCCGCCGACCCGGCGGCGTCGTTCGCCGCGCTGGTGTTCAAGGTGAACTCGACGGCCACGGGACGGCTGACCTTTCTGCGGGTGTACTCGGGAACGATCAGGAAGGGGGACACCGTGCTGGACGCGGGGGCGCGGCGCCACGAGCGCATCGGGCGGATCCTGCGGGTGCAGGCCGGCCGGCACTCGGACGTGGACACGGCGGTGGCCGGGGACATCGTCGCGGTGATCGGGCTGAAGGCGGCCCGCACCGGGGCCACGCTGTGCGCGCCCGCGGCGCCCCTGGTCCTCGAACCGCCGGCCTCGGCCGCCCCGGTCGTCTCCGTGGCGGTCGAGGCCCGCCGGAGCACCGACACCGAACGGCTGGTGACGGCGCTGGCGCGGCTCGTCGAGGAGGACCCTTCGCTCACGGTCCGTACCGACCCCGAGACCGGGCAGACGGTGCTTTCGGGAATGGGGGAACTGCATCTGGAGGTCGCCGTGGAGAAGATCCGGCGTGCTCATGAGCTGGAGATCGGTGTCGGCAGGCCGCAGGTGGCGTACCGGGAGACGGTCGCCCGCGGGGTGTCCGGGCTGGCGTACCGGCATGTGAAGCAGGACGGGGGCGCCGGCCAGTTCGCCCATGTCGTCCTCGACGCGGAGCCGTTGGAGGCCGGCGGTGACCTGGACGGCGACAACGGCGGCGATGCCGGGTTCGTGTTCCGGTCGACCGTCGTCGGTGGACGGGTGCCGCAGGAGTACGTCCGGGCGGTGGAGGCCGGCTGCCGGGACGCACTGGCCGAGGGCCCTCTCGGCGGGCACCCGGTGACCGGGCTGCGGGTCACGCTGACCGACGGAGCCACCCACTCCAAGGACTCCTCGGAGATGGCGTTCCGCACGGCCGGCCGGTTCGCGCTCCGTGAGGCCTTGCGCGCGAGCTCGATGGTGCTGCTGGAGCCGGTGGCGGAGGTCACCGTCACCGTGCCCGACGACGCCGTGGGCGGGGTCCTCGGCGATCTGGCCGCGCGGCGCGGCCGGGTCTCGGGCTCGACCGCACGGGCGGGCACGGCGGTGATCACGGCGACCGTGCCGCTGGCGGAGCTGTTCGGCTACGCGACCCGGCTGCGCAGCCGGACCCAGGGGCGGGGAACGTTCACCACCCGTCCCGCCGGCTACGCCCCGGCGCCGAATCCGGTGTCCCCGGGGACACCGGCCCGGTAACGACCGTGCCGGTCCCTCCCGTTCGCGGGCGGGGCCGGCGCGGCCGGGCCGTCGCCGCGGCCTCCCGTTCCCTCACGCCGGGCTACGGGTGCGCCGGGATCACGCAGTCGTCCTCCCGCGCGGGAGCGTGCCCGGTCGGCCAGGCCACCCCCTCGAACGTCAGCCGTTTCGAGCCTGGTTCGAGATGGACCACGGACAGGGCCTTGTTGTAGGGGTTGCCCGCGTTGGTGAGGCATATCCAGCCGCTGGCTCCGCGCACGCGGAGATCGGCGTTCAGCTTCCCGAGGTCCTTGCGGATCCGGTCGGCCGAGGGCACTTCCTGCCCACTGGTGTGGACCGCTCGCGCCAACGCCCTGGACGCGGTCAGGACGACGTCGTACGTGACGATGGTGCGCCCGTCGTCGAGGTACACGTCGCCGATGGCTCCGTCCTGTTCCGTGATGCCCTGCCGCAGTGTGTCCATCGCGTCCTGGGCCTCCCTGAGATAGAGCGGCGGCTGCTGTCCTCTCCGCTTCGGGTCCTGCTGCCACCTCCGCAGCTCGATGCTCCAGGCGTCGGGGTGCGCCGGGGCGGCGTAACGGATGGTGACGGACGGCTTGCCGGATCCCGGATCGCCCCGGAGCAGGGCGCGGTGTCTGTCGTCGAGGCGCTGGTCGAGTGTCGTGGCGTCGGAGCCGGTGATCACCGTGTACGACTTCTTCTCCCGGCAGTAGGTGGTGGCCAGTTTGTTGACGAAGAGCTTCAGGTGGAGGGCTCGGCCGGCGAAGTAGATGACGTGGGCGTTGGAGCGGCAGATGTTTCCCGCGAAGTCCTCGAACTCGTTCGGGGTGACACCGGCCTCCTCGACGCCCGGGGACTCGAAGCGCATGTCCTGGACCCCGCCCTGCCCCTTGCCCGCTCTGGCTTCGGCGAAGGCGTCCCGCAGGGAGCGGTTGTAGTCGTCGCCCGGCCGGTCGTCGGCGACCAGGGCCGTTTCCGCCCCGGCCAGGTCCGGGTCGAAGGCGAGGAGTGCGCGGGCCTGTTCCTTCGTGGTGGACACCGCCCGCGCGAGGCCGGGGAAGGGAACCGTTTCCTTGCCTTCGGGGTTGGAGAAGTCATCGGCCGTCACCACACTGGCGACGGCCGGGAGCTTCAGCGTATTGGTCACATACGTGAGCGCTTCCTTGGTCGTCGTCAGGCTGAGGTTGAATCCGGCGACGGCCCGCAAGTCGGGTTCCTGGTGCTGGAGTTGATCGACCGTCTCCTTCCATCTCCCGTAGCCCTTGCCCGGGTTCGCAAGGACGAGGCGGATGGGCGGCTTCGCGGAGTCCACCCCGTTGGCCCCGGCCTGGGCCAGGTAGGCGCCCTGGACCTCGCTGAGGATCTGACGCTGCACCGCAGGGTTGTCCGACTCCATCGGGATGAGCAGAGCGACGGTCGCGTGCTCGGCACCGGCGACCGCCTTGTTCTGTTCCGCGATACGCGCGAAGACTTCGGGCATGCCGTCGACGGAAGGCATGAACACGCCCGTGCCGTCGGAGACGCCCAGGCATTCCGCACCGTGCACCTCAAGGCCGTTGCCGCAGCTCTCCGGTTCACGGAAGAAGCCGTAGTAGGTGCCGAGTCCGGCCGCGGCGAGCGCCAGCGCCGTGACCACGGCCGTCACCGGCCCCAGGATGCGGCGGCCCGGCCGGAGTCCGGGCCGCGGGTCGGGCGCTTCGTCCAGGGTGACCTGGACCAGACGGCTGGGCAGCGGCGTGGAAAGGCCGCGGCTCCGCTCCTCCGCGACGCGCACCCGCTCGGCGAAGCGCCCGCCGAGCGCCTCCGCGAGGCCGTCCGCCGGCACGGGCGGCTTCGCGCCCGCCGTGGGAGAGGCCCCGCCGGGCTGCGAGGTGGTGATGACCACGGGGTACACGCGCAGGGCGCGGGACTCTCCGTCGTACGCCTCGATGAGCCGGTCCCGGATGATCCGCCGCGCGGGCACGGTGTCCACGTCGGGCAGCAGGAGGACGGGGCGGCGCGCCCTGTTCAGGCGGCGGACGACACCGTAGTGCGCGTCGATGTCGGCGAGCAGCGCCTCGACGAGCAGAAGCTGTTTCGCCGCCGCGGGCTCGCTCCGCAGCCGTTCCAGCTCCTCGCAGACCGCCTCGAAGGTGCGCTGCCGGGGAAAGCGCCGGGTGCCGTACCAGCGGACCGTCCGGTGGTGGGGAAACCTGAACGCGTTGATCACCTTCAGGACGAGCCCGACCAGCCCGCCGCCCATGCGCTCATTGACGTACGGGTCGTCCAGGAGGGGATCCAGCCGGGGGCGCAGTTCGGGCAGGGTCTGCCGGCGCTCCTCGGTGATCGCCTCCCTGATCTGCCGCTTCAGGTCACCGATCCGTCGCGGGTGGGACTGTGTGGGGACGGGCTGCCATTCGTAGAGCGCCGTGCGGGCGGCCGCGAAGCGCGGGAAGACTATGGGCAGGCCATGAGCGACTCGCCCGCCGTAGCCGCACCCCTCGGTCATCGCCTGCAACTGCTCGACGACCAGGCCTTCCTCGTCCTGCCCTGCCTGGACATCGCTCGGATTGTTGACCGGCACGATGCCGCGGTAGCTCCTGAGCAGAGCACCGAGCCACTGCCTGACAGGGGCGGGAACACCCTCGACCTGGACGATGAGCGCACCCGATCTGCGCTCGAAACGCACCCTCTTGCGGGTGAAGCGTTCCCTGAAGGTCAAATGCGCCAGAACACCGTCCAGCCCCATCCGTACTCCCCGTTGTCGGAGGGCTAATCGGCGATCACTATAGTGTCAAGTGGGCCGGGAAATACGGAAGTTGGACTTACGGCAACTTCCGATGAAGCAGTACGGCAGGAGCGCGCCGACGACTCGGCTCAGCATCTCTCGGATTTGAACCTGCGACCCCTTGACCCCCAGGAGTAAAGGTCAAGGGTATTTTCTGGATAGCGGACTTCGTCCGGGCGCAGGTTGTGCGCGCGAGGGTCCGTCGTGCGGCGTCGCGCAGACCGTCTGGTCCCCAACTGGTCCCCAGAGTGCCCGTGCTGTTTCGCCATCAGGATGTCGGTGCATACGCGGCAGTCGAGGAGTGGGCTGCCTCCACTCGTTGCGGGGCCGGGCTTCCGGCGAGTCGTCGGGGGTCACGTACGCGGGGGCGGCCACGCAGATCGTGACTGAGGACGGATCGCGGCCGGCGTCGGCGGCGGCCTGGCGGACGGCCTTGACCATCCGCTCGGTCAGGAAGGGGCCGGCGAGCTGGAGCGGCCTTCTGTCCGGCGACATCTGCCTCGGCACCGGCGAGGCAGCCACGGCGAACGGTTTCACAGCAGCCGATCGTCCACCGACACCGTCGCCAGGCCCGCCGGGCCGTGGACATGGAGGACGGTGCCCGTCGGGGTGGCGCTGGCCGCCAGTGCGTGGACTGGGGCCCCGGTGAGCAGGGTGTGTCGGAGATCTCCGGTCCACGGGTCCCGGATGCGGACGCCACCGGCGTCGCCGGAGGCCAGTAACGTGCGGCCGTCGGGCAGATTCAGACCGGTCAGGGCCAGAGTGTCCGGGGAGGCAAAGGTGGCCAGCGGCGTGCCGTCGACCGTGTCCCAGACGTGGATGGCGGCGTTCGTCGAGGCGGCGAGCAGAAACCGACCGCCGTGGGCCGTGAAGGTGCACAGGCGCTGGGGTTCGAGATGGGGGCGTGGCAGGATCAGAGCGCCGATACGGTCCCCAGAGGTCACGTCGATGAGGGCGATCTCATTTCCGGCCCAGTGCGGCGACGACGACCCGTTTGCCGTGGGAGCGCGGTGGGAGGGCGACGAGCGAGCCCACCCATTCGACCTTCGGGTCGAGTACGACGGCCGAGGCCACTGCTTTGCCCTCGTCTGGGTCCCACGTGACGCAATGGAGTATTGAACGGCCTCCCGTGATGACGAATACCGGTGGCCCCGCGGGTGTCAACGCGATACACGAGGGCTTCTTGTCCAACTGCCCGCCGAACAGGGTTGTCACAGGACGCCCGGACGCCTAGTCCCAGGTGGTCCACGAGTCCCGCCCCGTGACAGCCACCAGTGCGGTACCAGGCGCAGACGGGAGTGACCGGACCGCGACGACTGGTCCGGCATCGAGGCGCCTCAGGGGCTTTCCCGTCGCCGCGTCGTGGATGTCCAGGCCCACGAGGCTGCCCAGGGCAAGGACGGCCACGTCCACGTTCTCGCGCGAGTAACGAGCCCTGCACAGAGGCCACATGTCGCGTAGCCCTCTCGGCGTCGATGGCGGCCGATTCCGCCATCCCAACCTGCGCTCGTCAGGCTCGGCCTCGACCTCAGCGTCGAGGTCCCAGATTCTGACGCCTTGCGGCCCCGCTGACACGATCCGCCGGGCCGCGCCATCCTCCAACACCGCGAGGGCGTCGACACTCGGGACGTCGGCCTCGAAGGACCGCTCCTTGCCGGTGTCGAGGTCCCGTACGACGATCCGGCTGCCCACGGCGTGGGCGAATCCCCTGCCTCCCGGCAACGCCACCGCGCCATGGCCTCCCCGTGGGATCCGCACCACCTGCTCACCCGTGAAGGGGTCCCACACCTGGCTGCGACCACCACGCGACCACATCCACCGCCTCCGCGAAGCCCTCCACAAGCTCCACACCCCCGGACACACGAAAGGCCGCCCTCCCATGGATGAGAGAACGGCCTCCGACCTGCGTTTCCACACAGTCGGGACGACAGGATTTGAACCTGCGACCCCTTGACCCCCAGTCAAGTGCGCTACCAAGCTGCGCCACGTCCCGATGCCCGCCTGACCTGGGGTTTCCCCCTGGCTGAACGCGCATGAGAACAATACCGCACTCGGGCGGGTGGTCACGAACGCCTTTACCGCTTGACCTCAACCAAGCTTGATGTTCAACGCTTGTGCCATGACGAACACCACCGCCGCACCGAAGCGCGACTACCGCGACATGAACCGTCTGATGAGCCTGATGACCGGGGACGAGAAGCACGGCCCCGCAGCGACCTCCACCCTGGACGCCCTGTGGGTGCTGTACGACCGGGTGCTGCGGGTGACGCCCGGCACCGTCGACGCGCCCGGTCGCGACCGGTTCCTGTTGTCCAAGGGGCACGGGCCGATGGCGTACTACGCGGTCCTGGCCGCGCACGGTTTCTTCGGCGAGGAGCTGCTGCCGGGGTTCGGGGCGTACGACTCACCGCTCGGGCACCATCCGGACCGGATGCTGGTGCCGGGGGTCGAGATCGGCAGCGGGTCGCTGGGGCACGGGCTGCCACTGGCCGTGGGGAGCGTGCTGGGGTTGCGGGCGCAGGGGCTCCCCGATCCGCGGGTGTGGGTGCTGATCGGGGACGCCGAGCTGGACGAGGGCAGCAATCACGAGGCGCTGGCCTATGCGGGCCCGGCCGGGCTGGAACAGCTGCACACCGTGGTGATCGACAACGCGTCGTCCTCGTACGCCCGGCCCGGCGGGATCGCGGCCCGGTTCGAGGCGGCGGGCTGGTCGGTCGGCTCCGTCGACGGACGGGACCACGAGGCGCTGTACGCGGCCTTCACCGCGCCGCACCCCGGACAGCCGCGGGCCGTGGTCGCGCGCGTCGACCCGAAGGACTGAACGCACCGCGCGAAAGCCGGGGACCCGAGTACACCGAGCCTGCACGACACGAGAGGGACACTCCACATGGACACGATGCGTGACCGCTTCATCGCCACCACGTCACAACTGCTGGACGAGGACCCGCGCCTCGCCCTGGTCCTGGCCGAGATCAGCCGGGACGGCTTCGGCGGGGCAGCGCGGGCCCATCCGGACCGGGTCATCAATGTGGGAATCAGGGAGCAGCTGCTGGTCGGCGCGGGCGCCGGGATGGCGCTGACCGGACTGCGGCCGATCGTGCACACCTTCGCCAGCTTTCTGGTGGAGCGGCCGTTCGAGCAGGTCAAGCTGGACTTCGGCCACCAGGGAGTGGGCGGGGTGCTGGTCAGCGCCGGAGCTTCGTACGACTGGCCGGCCGGCGGATTCACCCATATGTCGCCGGGCGATGTCGCGCTCCTGGACACCCTGGACGACTGGACCGTTCATGTGCCGGGCCACCCGGACGAGGCCGAGGTGCTGCTGCGGGAGGCCGCGGCCGGGGACGGCCGGGTGTATGTGCGCCTGTCGGTGCAGTCCAACGACCGGGCGCGGCCGGTCGGCGCGGGGAGCGGGTTCACCGCGGTGCGGGAGGGGACGGGCGGGGTGGTGATCGCCGTCGGACCGATGCTCGACAACGTGCTCGCCGCGACCGACGGGCTCGATGTGACGGTGCTGTACGCGACAACGGTGCGCCCGTTCGACGGGGACGGGCTGCGGCGGGCGGTCGGTGGTCACGGAGTCGCCGATGTGGTGATCGTCGAGCCGTATCTGGCGGGCACGTCCACTGCTGCCGCCAATGACGCGCTCGCCGAGCTGCCGCACCGCGTGCTGGGCCTCGGAGTGGGGCGGGCCGAGCTGCGCAAGTACGGGGAGATGGACGAGCACCTGGCCGCGCACGGCCTGGACGCGAGGGGGCTGCGGGAGCGGATCGGCGCCTTCCTCCGCCGCTGACCGGGCCAAAGCCGCCGGTCGGCTGACCGGCGGCGTTCCGGTGCCGGTGTCACCCTCTCCCGCCGGGCGGGCTCGATGCCGCCCGGCGGGAGAGAGGGAACCACTACGGGTGGACGAGCACCTGGGACAGTGCCACGCGTCCGGTGCCGGACGTCACGATCTTCACCGTGCGGGTGCGGCTGTCCAGGTCCAGGACCGTCGGGCGCAGCGCCTTCCCGCTGACGTGGACCGTTCCGTCGTCCGTGACCACGTCGAAGTCGGCGGTCGTGGCGGAGGAGTTGTTCCAGATCTCGATCTGACGGACGCGCTGCACGGCGCCCAGGTCGACCTGCCACCAGGCGCCCGCCTCGGAGAGCGTGCGGGTGTCCGTGTTGGTGTCGCCGTCCAGGGCGAGCGCCGCGCCCGCCGTTCCCTCGGTGGAGGACTGGGTGGCCGTGCCGGTACGGGCCAGGTCGGTGCGCAGTTGCTCGACCGGACCGCCGTGGGCGCCTGCCCGGCGTGCGACGGCGAGGGCCTCGGCCGGCAGCCGGTCGAGGCCGGTGAGGTTGTCCGTCATGACCGAGCCCGTGCCGCCGAGGGCGGGCGCGGCGGTGTCGGTCCAGTTGCCCCGGGCGGTGTTCTGGATGCCGTAGTCCGCCCAGTTCGAGACCCACTTGTAGCCGATGCGGGTGATGACGTTCTTCTCGACGACGATGTGCGAGGACTGTTCGTCGAGGTAGATGCCGTTGCCGTCGCGCTCGGTGTTCCCGAAGGCGGAGCGGTTGATGTAGTTGCCGGAGACGACCGTGCCCGGCTGTGCGCCCTGGGTGTAGATCGCCCCGCCGTCGTGCTGCTCCTGGGCGACCTCCATGACGTGGGTGATCCGGTTGTTCGTCACCTTGTTGTCGCGCAGGACGGACTTCTGGGACTCGGGCTGGTTCCAGCCCCAGCCGACCGAGATCCCGGAGTACGGGAGGTGGTCCAGGCTGTTGTGGTCGACGGTCAGCCCGGCCTCGTACCCGGCCCAGATGCCCACCGAGTCGGTGAACTCGACGCCGGAGCGGGTGATGGTGTTGTGCGCGACGGTGTTCCGCTCCCCCGCGAGCGCCGCCGACGGCATCGGCTCGGTGTCGCCCACGTAGACGGCGCCCGAGGAGAGGTCGGTGAAGGAGGAGCGGGTCACCGAGCTGTCCTTGGTGCCCGCTTCGAGGATCGCGCCCGCCCCGCCGAGCCGGCTGAACCGGGCGTTGTCGATGCTGACGCGCTGTCCGCGGCGGACGGTCACCGCGGCCGACGGCTTGGTGTAGAAGCGGCCCGCGTGGTCGACGGGGCCGGTGGCGCCGGTCAGGGTGAGACCGGCCTGCATGCCCGCGTAGCCCTCGTCGGTGCCGGGCCGGCGGTACGCCGCGTACGCGAAGCCGATTCCGCTGACGGTGACGTCGTGGGCGCCGTCGACGACGAGCAGCTGTTCGGTGTGCGGGGTGACGGCCCGCGCATGGCGCATGTTCTCGCCCTTGCGCGGCAGGTAGGTGACCGTGCGGTCCTTCGAGTCCCAGACGAACTCGCCCGGCTGGTCGAGGAGTTCGGGGGCGTTCTCGAAGTGGGCGACGCCGCTGTAGCGGGTGGAGTCGACCGTGGTGGAGTCCCAGGCGGGTCCGGTGCGGTCGGTGCCGCTCGACGAGTTGGTCCAGCAGGGCTGGGCGAAGGTCATGACATCGCCGTTCACGCCCGTGATCCGGCAGTGGTAGTTGCGCCAGCGGACCCGGATGACGGCTTCGGCGTCGGTGGGGCGCTGCCACTGGGCGATGCCCGTGGCGACGGCGCCGGTCATCCCGGTCTTCGTGGCGTCGCAGGTGCTCGCCGCGCAGGCCTCGCCGCGGGCGCGGGTCGCGCGCCTGCCGTCGATGAAGAGCTGGCGGGGGTCGGCGCCGGCCGGGACGTCGGCGGTCCAGGTGCCGTCGGTGTTCTGCCGCCAGCCGGTGATGTCCTGTCCGCCGGAGAGGACGGGGCGGGCGCCGGGGGCCGCGGTCCAGGTGACCGTGCGGCCGTTCTTCCCGGAGTCGGCGGGACCGAGCTCCAGGGGCTGGTCGAGCTCGTACGTGCCGTTCTTCAGGAGTACGCGCACGTCGCGGCCGGTCTCGGTGCGTGCCTGGTCGCGGGCGCCTTCCGGGGTGCAGGGGCGGGCGACCGTGCAGGAGGTGCCATGTCCGTCCGGCGCCGCGTACAGGGTGCGGGTACCGGGGGCGGCCTGGGCGGCCGGGGCCGCCAGGAGCGCGGCCAGGACGGCGGCGGAGGCGGCAGCGGCGGTTCCTCGTACGACGTTCAGGGAGCGGCGGTTCACGCGGAGGCCTTCCAGTCGGGGTGGCCGGGCATGGGCGGGTTCACGGCTCCGAAGAGCCAGTCGCGCAGGAACGGGTCGAGGGACTTGTCGCCGGTGACGTCGACGGTGTGCCGGATGAACGCCTCGCTGGTGTATGTGGAGTCCTTGAAGCGCTTCACCCACTCGCGCATGACCCGGTCGAACTTCCGCTGACCGATCCGGAGGCTCAGCGCGTACAGGACGAGGGCGCCGCCGTCGTAGATGTTGGTGCCGCCGAGCGCCTTGGGCAGTCCGGGCGGCCCGTCGGCGGCGCGGACCGCGTCGAGCTTCTCGTACGTCGCCTTCATCTTGTCCTCGAAGACCGACCAGCCGCGCTCCTCGCCGTACAGACCGGCGTAGTACACGGCGGGACCCTCGTTGAGCCAGGCCTGCTGCCAGTCGTTCGGGGTGACGGAGTCGCCGAACCACTGGTGGACGAGCTCGTGGACCATGGTGGTCTCGTAGCCGGGCTGCCCGTCGGCGTTGAGCTTGAACCAGTTGGTGGAGAAAAGGGAGAGGGTCTGGTTCTCCAGGGCGTCGGTGTAGCCGTCGTAGATGTGGACGCCGTAGACGGAGAACGGGTAGCGGCCGAACTTCGCCTCCAGCCAGGCCAGATGGTCTGCCGTGCGGGCCACGATCGGGCCGTACTTGTCCTCCTGGCCCTGCGGGACGATGTGCCGCAGGGGCAGTCCGCGGTGGCCGGTGCCGTACAGATAGGTGCCCTTGACGACGGCGATGCCGATGAGTTCGGTCGCCATGCGCTCGCGCAGGGCGAAGTGCCAGACGGTGGAGCCGTCGGCGCGCGGGGTCCTGTGGAGCAGTTCGCCGTTGGCGGCGGCGACATAACCCTGCGGGGCGCTGATGTGGAAGGTCCACGTCGCCTTGTCGGACGGCGTGTCGTTGCAGGGCAGGAAGGTGTCGGCGCGGGAGGACTGGGCGGCGGAGGCGAAGCCGCCGTCGGTGCCGAACTTCCAGCCGGTCAGGCCGAGTCGGGGCGCCTTGCCGTTGCCCCGGTAGCGGACCTCGGCGGTGAACGCCTGCCCGTTGTGGAGCGGGCGGGCGGGGGTGACGGTGAGCTCCTGGCCGCTCTTGCCGGGCGAGAGCGCCCAGGTGGCGGGGCGGCCGGCGACGGTGACGGCGTCGATGGTGTGGCCGTCGGTGTCCAGGTTGAACGCGGAGAGGTCCTGGGTGGCCTTGGCGTTGATCCGCACCACGGCGGTGAAGTCGTAGGTGACCGGGGTGAAGTCGAAGGTCAGGTCGTAGTGGACGACCTGGTAGCCGCCGTTCCCGAGGGTCGGGAAGAGCGGGTCACCGACGCCGTCCGAGCCCGGCTTCGGGTCGAAGCCGTGCGACCGGGCGGAGGCGGGCGAGCCGAGGGCGGGTACGGCGACGGCCGCGGCCACCGCCGCGCCGCCGAGCTTCAGGGCCGAGCGTCGGGTCGTCACTTCTTCCCCTTCTGGAAGGCGTCCTCGAACTCGCCTCGGGCCTGCTCGCCGCCCTTGGCCAGGTAGTCCTTGACGAGCTGGTCGTAGGCGGACATGGGCTTGCGACCGGAGATGATGTCCTTCAGCGCGTCGCCCTTGAGCGTGTTGAGGCTGCCGGAGCCCTTGGAGTCCCAGGTGGGTGAGGAGTACTGGAGCGTCGGGTCCGGCACCATCATGGGGATCATCCTGGTGAAGGCGTCGTGGACGTGGCGGACGCCCTGCTCCGAGTCGGCGCTGAAGATCGCCGGGACGGCGGAGGCCATGAACTTCCACGGCACGGTGACGTCCTGGGTGCCCTGCTTGGTGAGCGCCGGGTTGCCCTTGGCGTCCCGGGTGAAGTCCTTGCCCTCGACCCCGTAGTTGATGAGGGTGTACTCCTGGCTGCCGAACGGGGACGCGGCGAAGTCGGCGAGGGCCAGGATCTCCTTGACGCGGTCTCCGGACGCCTTCTTGATGTGGGTGTTCTGGAGCGAGACGTTGTCCATCCAGGCGACGGCGTCCTTGCCGACCGGCACGAGCGGGCGCGGGTCGTACTTCTTGTCGATCGCCTTCATCGAGGCGATGTAGCCGACGCCGGGTGCCAGGTAGGTGGGCATGCCGTCGTAGACGTAGGCGCCCTTGCCGTTCTTGAACATGTCCGTGTACTGGGCCTTCTGCGCCCCGGACATCTGGAGGGTGCCCGGGTAGTAGCAGCCGGCCTTGTACAGCAGCCGCGCCGTCTCGACGGCCTTGCGGTACTCCGGGGTCTCCAGGTCGACGGTGAACTTGCCGGTCTTCTCGTCCAGCCGCCAGAAGTTGGGCGCGCCCGCGGACATGGCGAGCATGCTGGTGGCGCCCGCGATGATGGCGTACTGGTCCTGCTTGGGCCGGGTCAGCTCCTTGCAGACCTCGACGAACCGGTCGAGGTCGGTGATCTGGTCGAGGCTGGTGACGCCGACCTCCGCGAACAGGTCGTGGCGGTAGACGCCCGCGCCACCGGTGCCGGTCCGGGCGATCGGGATGCCGTAGAGCTTCCCGCCGAAGATGGCGGACTGCCAGGCGCCCTTCGGGATCGCGGCCAGGTTCGGGTAGTCCTTGGCCTTGTCACCGGCGAGGTACGGGGTCAGGTCGGCGCACTTGGCCTGGAGGAAGGCGGCCTTGTTGTCGACGCCGCCGCTCTCCGGGTACATGAAGAGGTCGGGCAGGCTGTCGCTGGCGACCATGGTGGAGAACTTGGTGCCGTAGTCGTCCGCGGGGACGGCGGTGATGTTCACCTGGCCGCCGAGGAGCTTCTCGATCTCCTGCCAGGCGGCGTTGCCGCCGCGTGCGGGCGGCGGCGGGGAGAAGGTCTCCATCGTCGCGCTGATCGGCTTCGCCCCCTTGAGCGGGGTGCCCTTCGTGGCGCGCAGCGGCTTGGCCGGGTAGCTGAAGAAGCCCTGCGGAACGCCCGCCGCGGTGCCCGCCAGGTCGGGCTTGAGGCCGATGTTGCGGACCGCGGTGTTGGGCAGCAGCGAGGCGCTCTTGGCCTCTGCCTTCGCGGTCGTGCCGCCGTCGCCGCAGGCGGCGAGCAGCGGGGCGGCGGCCAGTCCCAGACCGACGCCCGCACCCATGCGGAACAGTGCTCTGCGATTGATGGGGGTGGAGCTCGACACCTGAATCTCCTTGAGAGAGGGGAAAGGAAGGAGTGGGGGGCGGTGGCTGCGCTCAGCCCTTGACGGCGCCCGTGAGCACGCCCTTGGTGAAGTAGCGCTGGAGGAACGGGTAGACGCAGAGGATCGGTACGACGGCGATCACCAGGACCGCCATCTGTACGGCCTGCTGCGGGGCGAGCACCTCGCCGGCCGAGGCGGCGTTCAGGCTCTGGCCCTGGAGCACGTAGGTGCGCAGCACCATCGGCAGCGGCCACTTGTCGGAGTCGTTGAGGTACAGGAGCGAGTTGAAGAAGGCGTTCCAGTACGTCACCGCGTAGAAGAGGCTGATCACGGCGAGGACGGCCTTGGACAGCGGCAGGACGATCCGCACCAGGACGCGAAAGTCTCCGGCTCCGTCGACCTTCGCGGCGTCGTACAGCTCCTCGGGCAGGTTCATGAAGAAGGACCGCAGGACGACCAGGTTGAAGGCGCTGACCAGGGTGGGCATGACGAGCGCCGCGTAGGTGTCGTACAGACCGAGGCCCTTGACCAGCAGGAAGTTCGGGATGATGCCCGCGTTGAAGAGCATCGTGAACAGGGCCGTCATCAGGATGAAGCGGGAGCCCGTGACATCGCGGCGGGAGAGCCCGTACGCCATGCCGACGGTGACGAGGAGGCTGGCGAGGGTGCCGAAGACCGTGATGCCCAGGGAGACGATCAGCGCCCGGGTGACGACTCCGCCGGTGAAGATGGTGCGGTAGGCGTCCAGGGTGGGGTGGTCCGGCCACAGGACGAGGCCGGAGCTCTTGATGATGTCGGTCTGCGAGGCGAAGCTCGTGCCGATGACGCCGACCAGCGGGTAGGCGACGGCGAGGACGACCACGACGATGGCGATTGCCTTGGCGGTCTGTCCGATGCGGGTCGGCCGCTCCATCCACGGGGGACGGCCGTCGGACTTCCGGGCGGGGGCGGGGCGGGGCGCCGGTGCGGTGGATTCCGTCGTGGCGCGCGTCTTCTCAGCGGTCAGCACCGCGGTACACCCCTTCGTGGCCGAGTCGGTGGGCGAACTTGTTCGCGCCCAGGACGAGTGCGGTGCCGATGACCGCCTTGACGAGTCCGACGGCGGCGGCGACGCCCCAGTCGTTGTCCTTGATGCCGTGGTAGTAGACGTAGGTGTCGAGGACCTCACCGGCGTCCGGGCCGACCGCGTCCCGCTGGAGCAGGATCTGCTCGAAGCCGACGGAGAGGATCTGCCCGAGGTTGAGGATCAGCAGCAGGATGAGTACGGGGGCGATGCCCGGCAGGGTCACGTGCCACAGGCGGCGTCGCGGCCCCGCACCGTCGATGGCGGCGGCCTCGTACTGCTGCTTGTCGATGTTCAGCAGCGCGGCGAGGATGATGATCGTGCCCCAGCCGGCGTCCTTCCAGGCGACCTGGAGGGTCAGCAGCCAGGGGAAGGCGTCGGGGTCGCTCATCATGTCGTAGCGCGGCAGCCCCAGGCCGCCGAGGACATCGGGCAGGAGCCCGGCACCGCCCAGGATCTGCTGGAAGATCGAGACGATGATGACCCAGCCGATGAAGTGCGGCAGGTAGACGACGCTCTGCACGAAGCGCCTGATCCGGTCGCTGGCGATGCTGTTGAGCAGCAGGGCCAGGGCGATCGGGATCGGGAAGAAGAACACCAGCTGGACGAGGGCGATCTCCAGGGTGTTGAACGTCGCGGACCAGAAGGCCGGCTCGCCGAACGCCGCGGAGAAATTGGCGAACCCCACCCAGACGCTGTGCATGTAGCCGAGGTACGGCTGGTAGTCCTGGAACGCCACGACGTAGCCGAGCAGCGGTACGTAGTGGAAGACGACGAAGTACAGCAGGCCGGGCAGGGTGAGCAGCAGCATCACCCGGTCCCGCTTGATCCGCTGCCAGAGGCTCAGCCGCTGTTGTGCGACAACGGCCCCGGCGGCTGGCGGGGAGGGTGTTTCAGCCATCCGTCGCCGCTTTTCCCGCGGCAACGGGGGTGCTGTTTCAGCCATGGTGCGTCCTGTTCGGCTGGGTGGCGCGTGGTGGGCCTTCTGGGGCCGCAAGTTAGTAAGCGGTTAACCCAAGCGTCAAGAGATCCGGGCAAAAGTCATTGAGCCGCGATGCTCCGGCGGCCGAATCCGGCACATCGAACCAGTAAATATGCTGCTGAACTGGACAGTTGCAGCAGGTCGGAGCTTGACGGTCGGCCATCGCGCTCCTTAGCGTGCCGGTCATCCCATAGAACGCGATTACTGTCCGGAGGCAGGGTGCGAACCACCGAAGAGGCACCGGCACATTCCGGTAGCGATGCCGCGGCACCGTCCCCGCGACGGCCGCGCACGCTCCTGGTCATGAGCCCCGGACTGCTGGACGACGTCTTTCCGCCACCGGTACGGGCCCGTCTGGAGGAGACCGCCGACCTTCTCGACCCGTCCGTGATCAGCGAGTTCGACTCCCCGCAGGCCGCCGCGGCGCTGAGTGCCGCGGAGGTCCTGCTCACCGGCTGGGGCTGCCCGCCCGTCGACGCCGGGCTGCTGGACCGGGCGCCCGCGCTGCGTGCCGTGATCCACGCGGCCGGCACGGTGAAGACGTTTCTGTCCCCGGTTGCGTTCGATCGCGGGATCGTGGTTTCGTCGGCCGCCGCCGCCAACGCCGTACCGGTCGCCGAGTTCACCCTGGCGGCGATCATCATGGGCGCCAAGCGGGTGTTCCCGCTGGCCGGGCTCTTCCGCACCCGACGCACCCACCGCACCGGCGCCGACCTCGACCGGCAGCACTGGCTCGGCACGCACGGGCTGACCATCGGTGTGGTCGGGGCCTCCCGGATCGGCCGCCGGGTCATCGAGCTCCTCCGGGTCCTCGACGCGGAGGTACTGCTCTACGACCCCTACATCGGTGCGGCCGAGGCGGAACTGCTCGGCGTCACCCCGACCGATCTCGACACCCTGGTGGCGACCAGCGACGTGGTGACCGTCCACGCCCCCGACACACCGGAGACCCGCGGGATCATCGACGCCCGGCGGATCGGCCTGATGCGCCCCGGCACCCTGCTCGTCAACACCGCGCGCGGCCGCCTGGTGGACACCGAAGCACTGACCGGGCACCTGGTCAGCGGGCGGCTGGACGCGGTCCTCGACGTGACATCCCCCGAGCCGCTGCCGCACGGCCACCCCTTGTGGGACCTGCCGAACGTCTTCCTCACCCCGCACCTGGCGGGCGCCCAGGGCAACGAGGTGGGGCGGCTCGGGGCGCTCGCGGTCGGCGAGCTGGCGCGGTACGCGCGGGGCACACCGTTCGACCACCCGGTGCACCGGGCCGACCTGGGGAGGATCGCGTGAGCCCCTGGCCGGCGCAGTCCCGTGCCCTGACCGGCGATGTCCGCCCGCAGGGAGCGTCGTCCGGTGCGTGCGACCGCAAGGCCGCCGGAAGCCCTCGCACCGGAGCCACCAGGGCATTTGGCCGACGCCGCGAGCGCGCGTGATGACCGGCGCGACGGGGCGGAGCCTGCCGGGAGGGGCACTAGGCTCGGCGTCACACAACAGCCACCAGGGGGTGAGCCGGATGCGCCGGCAGAGCACAGCCGCGGACGGACAACGGCGCGCGACGGTCACCGACGTCGCGCGGCGCGCAGGTGTCTCGACGGCCACCGTCTCCCGCGTACTGAACCGCAACTACCCGGTCGCCGAGGCGACCCGGGAGCGGGTCGAGTCCGCGATGCGCGAGCTGGGCTATGTCGTCAACGCCCACGCCCGCGCACTGGCCGGCGTCTCCAACCGCACCGTCGGGATCATCGTCAACGAGGTCATCGACCCGTTCTACGCGTACATCGCGCGCGGTGTGGAACGGGAGGCGGCACTGGGCGGACGACTCTGTCTGGTCTGCTGCACCCAGGGCGATCCGCAGCGGGAGCTGGCCTTCATCGATCTGATGCACGAGCGCCGGGCGGACGCGGTGGTCGTGGTCGGCGGCTCCATCGCGGACCGCGGCTACACCACCGAACTGGCCCGCAGGGCGCGCGAACTGGACGCGGGCGGGTCGAAGCTGGTGCTGTGCGGCAGGTCGGCGCTGGGCGAGCAGGCCCCGACCGTCGCGGTCGAGTACGACAACGAGGGCGGCGCCTTCGCCATCACCGACCATCTGCTGATGCAGGGGCACGAGCGGATCCTCTACCTCGGTGGCCCGCCCAAGCTCTCCACCACTCGCGACCGGCTGGCCGGGCACCAGCGGGCCCTTGAGCTGCGCGGTATCACCCCGGACCCCGAGCTTGTCCAGTCCGGCGCCTTCAGCCGCAGCTTCGGCTACCGGAGGATGGCCGAACTACTGCGGGACGGGCCGGACTTCACCGCGGTCTTCGCCGCCAACGACATGGTGGCGGCGGGCGCGGCGCAGGCCCTGGAGGAGGCCGGGATCCGGGTGCCGAAGGACGTGTCCCTGGTGGGGTACGACGACATCCCGGTGGCCCAGGAGCTGCGGCCGCGGCTGACCACGGTCCATATTCCGCTGGAGGAGATGGGGCGCCAGGCGGTACGGCTGGCCGTCACCGGCGGGGACGAGGACGACTGGCGCGAGCCGACCACGGGGGCGCTGCGGCTCGGTACCCACATCGTGGTACGCGATTCCGTTGCACCGAGGCCCGGCCGTTCCGCCGGGATGTGACCGGTTACTTCCCGCCTGTCCATAGTTGGCCATAGAAAATAACAGTAACTTCTTGCCCCCTCTTGCCTCTGAATAGCAACCGCTTACATGCTGGCGCCGATCAGCACCGTTCCGCACGCTTCCGCCCTCACTCATTTCCGCAGGGAGTTCCGCATGCGCATGCCCACAGACCCCGCCGGCTCCACCACCACTGCTTCCGCCACCTCCTCCCCCGTAGGCCGGCGTTCCCTTCTCGCCGCGGCCGCCGGAGCCGGAGCGGCCGTCGCACTCGGCGCCGCCACCGGAACGGCTCGGGCCACCACGCCCGGCACCGCCCCGGAGCGCCGGACGGGCCGCCCGGTCAAGCTGGCCGTGACCGCCCGGCCCGCCGCCGAGGCCGAGCGGCTGCGGCTCGGACAGGCCCTGCGCGGCTCGGAGTTCCAGCCCACCGGCCTGTACGTCCCGGCCGGCACCCCTCTCTCCCTCACGGTCCAGCCCTACGACGGTCTGCTGCCCACCCTCTGGATCGGCGCCTGGGACTACTACGGCGAGATCACCGAGCCCCGCAGCTATCCGCTGACCGCGGGGGCGAACACGGTCACGGACCCGCACGGCGGCCCGGTCTACCTCACCCTGACGGGCCGCGGCGAGCGAGCCGGTGTGCTGTTCCGCTCCGGTGCCGTGCCCATGCCGGTCTTCACCCTGGGCCGCACCTCGGAGGCCGACTACCAGCGGCAGCTGGACACGCTCACCGCATCGCCGTACGTCGAACTGCACGCGCCGCACACGATCATGACGCTCACTCGCGAGGGTGCGCTGCTGTACCGCGGTGAGGACCATGCCGCGCTGCTCGGGCTGGTCGAGACGATCACCGACTCCCACGCCCGGATCAGCGGTCTGGACGGTTCGAAGCCGGTGCACCGGCGCAAGGCCGGTCCGTACCACTTCACCGAGGTCAGCAAGGTGCCCAGCGGTGTCGGCGCCTACGCCACCCACGGCTACAACGGCTTCCCGCGCGCCTATCTCGACCGGGCCACGACCGTGGAGGGACTGCGCACCCGGGGCTGGGGGCTTTACCACGAACTCGGCCATCTCCACCAGCAGTTCGCCTACAAGCCCGGCGGCCTGACCGAGGTCACGGTCAACATCTACTCGCTGGCCGCGCAGCGCACCCTGAAGCAGCCGTCCAACCTCCTCACCGTCGACCCGAAGACAGGTCTCACCTACTTCCAGTCGGCACAGCAGAAGTTCGGCACGGCCGGGCTGACGTACGAGAAGTCCTTCGGCGCGTACGAGAAGCTCGTCCCGCTGCGCCAGCTGGAGCTGGCGTTCGGCGACGACTTCTGGCCCCGGATGCACAAGCTGGTCCGCGAGGAGAACCCGCAGTCCGAGTACACGGAGACCGACAAGCGCTACCGGGCCCTCGCCACCTTCTCCAGCCGGGTCGCGGGTTACGACCTGACGGACTTCTTCGTGAACACCTGGGCGTTCCCGATCGACGCCACCGGCAGGGCCGAGCTGGCCGCGCTGAATCTGCCGAAGCCGCCCGTCGACCCGGCCACGCTGGCCGACTGACCGCGGCGACAAGGGAGTTCACCGTGAACCTCAGCAGACGAACCCTCCTCGCGGCGAGCAGCGCCACCGCCGTCACGGCCGCGACCGCGCTCATGACCTCGGCCGGCGCGGCGCACGCCTCCCCCATCGCGGAATCCACCGCCGGGGCCGCGGCCACCGCCGACTTCGACACCCTGCTCCAGCGGGCCGAATCCCTGCTCACCGGCGGCGGGTTCGACCCGGCCGACACCGACTTCACCGCGGCGGTCGCGGCCCTGGACACCACGGCCAAAGGCCTGTGGGACACCCTCGACCGCGGCGCCGGCCGCACCGCGCTCTGGCCGGACCTCGCTCCCCTCACCGACCCGGGCAACTTCGGCCAGAGCTACACCCGGCTGCGTACCGTCGCCACCGCCTGGGCCACCGAGGGCACCTCCCTCGCCGGATCCGCACAGGTGGCGGATGCCCTCGTCGCGGCGCTGCGCTTCACCCACGACACCGCGTACAACCCGGCCGAGCGCGAGACCGGCAACTGGTGGTTCTGGGAGATCGGCGCCCCGCGTGCGCTGATGGACTGTTCCGTCATCCTGCGCGACCGGCTTCCCGCCGCCGATCTGTCGGACTATCTGGCGGTCGTCGACCGGTTCTGCCCGGACGCGGACCGTCGCACCAACTCCCCGACGCTCTCCGAGACCGGGGCGAACCGCACCGACAAGGCCGTCATCGTGGCGCTGCGCGGGCTGCTGGGACGGGACGCGGCCAAGCTCGTCTCGGCCCGCGACGCGCTGTCCGACATACGGGACGCGGGGCGCAACAGCCTGTTCCGGTACACGAGTTCGGGTGACGGCTTCTACGAGGACGGCTCGTTCGTCCAGCACGACGTGGTGGCCTACACCGGGTCGTACGGCATCGTGCTGCTGGGCGGCACGGCCTATCTGCTGGCGCTGCTGGCGGGCTCGGAGTGGGCGGTGGCCGACCCGAAGGTGTCGGTGATGTACGACGCCGTCGAGCGGACCTTCGCCCCGGTGATCTTCGACGGGCTGATGATGGACTCGGTGCGCGGCCGGGCGGTCTCCCGGGAGCGCGCCGGTGACCACCGCGACGGCGCGACGGCCCTCGCGGCGATCCTGCTCCTGGCCTCCGGCGCACCCGCCGAGTACGCGGGCCGCTGGCGCGCCCTGGTCAAGGGCTGGCTGACCCGCAATCGCACCACCCCCTTCGAGGCCCTCGCGACACTGCCCCAACTCGCCCTGGCCAAGGCCGTACTGAACGACGGGAACGTGCCGGCCGGACCGCGCACCACGGGCAGTCATGTCTTCGCCGACATGGACCGCGTCGTGCACCGCCGCCCCGGCTGGGCCTGTGCGCTGTCCCTGTCGTCGAAACGGATCTCGGCGTACGAGGCGGGCAACGGCGAGAATCTGCACGGCTGGTACACCGGCGACGGCATGACGTATCTGTACGACGGTGACGACCTGGGGCAGTACAACGACGGCTTCTGGCCGACCGTCGATCCGTACCGGCTCCCCGGCACCACGGTCGACACCCGGCAGCGGACCGATCTCGGCACGGGCGCCGGTACGTCCACCTACCGTCCGTCCAACGCCGTCGCGGGCGGTGCCGTGCTGGACGGCCGGTACGGGGCCGCCGCGATGGAGGTGATCGGCGCCCAGGGCACCACCCTGCGGACCAGGAAGTCGTGGTTCCTGCTGGACAACGCGGTGGTCGCACTCGGCGCGGGCATCACGGCGAGCGACGGCCGGCCGGTCGAGACGATCGTCGAGAACCGCAACCTGGGCGCGGACGGACGTCACCGGCTGCTGGTCGACGGCGTCCGCCAGCCCGCCGAGCAGGGCTGGAGCGGCGAGTTCGGCCAGGCCCGATGGGCCCATGTCGACACGGTGGGCGGCTATGTGTTCCCCGGGGGAACCCCCCTGCACGCCCTGCGGGAGCAGCGCACCGGCACCTGGCGGGCCATCGACACCGGGGCCGACACGGGCGGCAGCACCGACCCGGTCACCCGCCGCTACCTGACGCTCTGGACGGACCACGGCCCCTCCCCCACCGACGCCCACTACGCCTATGTGCTGCTGCCCGGCGCGTCGGCCGCGGCGACGGCGGTCTGGTCGCGGTCCCGGCCGGTCCGGATCGTCGCCAACGACACCACCGCGCAGGCGGTGGAGGCACGCCGGGCAGGGCTGACGGCGGTGAATTTCTGGCGCGCCGGAACGGCGGCCGGGATCACCGCGTCGGGCCCGGCGTCGGTACTCGTGCAACGCCACGGCGCGCGGGTCCGCGTCGCGGTCGCCGACCCGGGACGGACGCTCACCACGCTCTCGGTCGAGCTGCCGTTCCCCGTACGGTCGGTGGTAACGGCCGATGACTCGGTGAGCATCGTCCCGGGCCGCAGGCCCGTACTCACCGTCGCCGTCGGCGGCTCACGCGGCCACACCCACCGAGCCGAACTCAACCGGTAACCCATCCCGCATCACCCCGAGGAGCAGCACCACCATGTCCGTCGCACCGCATCTGCAACTGCCGCCGCCCGACCGGCTCCTGTCGTCACGCACCGGCTGGACCCGGGCCCACTGGGAGGCGACGGCCGACCGGATGCTGGATGCGCTGGTGCCGTACGCGACACCCGGCTTCGCCCAGTACCGGCTGCCCGGCCGCGGCAGCTGGTCGGGGGTCGTCTCGGACGGTCTCGAAGGGTTCGCCCGGTCGTTCCTGCTCGCCGCCTGCCGGATCGCGGGCGCGGGCGGGGCGGTCGACCCCGCACTGATCGAGCGGTACACGGCGGGACTGGCCGCGGGCACGGACCCCGGCAGCGGGGAGGCGTGGCCGAAGCTGACGGACTGCTCGCAGCAGATGGTGGAGGCGGCGTCGGTCGCGGTGGCGCTGCACGAGACCCGGCCGTGGATCTGGGACCGGCTGGACGCGCGGGTGCAGGAGCGGGTCGTCGACTGGTTCTCCGGGTTCGTCGGCGGGCGCACCTGGGACAACAACTGGCGGCTCTTCCAGGTGGTCTCCGAGCAGTTCCTCGCCTCGGTCGGGGCGCCGTACAGCCGCTCGGACATCGAATCGAACCTGGACAGGATCGAGGACTGGTACGTCGGTGACGGCTGGTACACCGACGGGGACGGCCGGAACTTCGACTACTACATCGGCTGGGCCATGCATCTGTACCCGCTGCTGTGGTCGCGGATCGCGGGCGACGACGACGGGGGCAGGACCGAGGTCTACCGACAGCGGCTCAGCCGGTTCCTGGAGGACTATCCGCACTTCTTCGGCTCCGACGGCGCGCCGGTCCACCAGGGCCGTTCTCTGACGTACCGGTTCGCCGCCCTGGCACCGGTGTGGATGGGGGCGCTGGCCGACTGCACCCCGCTGGCGCCGGGTCTCACCCGCCGGCTCGCCTCGGGCACGATGCGGCACTTCGCGGAGCGCGGTGTGCCGGACGAGCGGGGGCTGCTGACGCTCGGCTGGTACGACACGTTCCTGCCGAGCACCCAGCCGTACTCCGGTCCCGCCTCGCCGTACTGGGCGAGCAAGGGCTTCCTCGGGCTGCTGCTGCCGGCCGACCACGCCGTGTGGACGGCGCGCGAACTGCCGCTGCCCATCGAGGAGTCCGACCGGTACACCGCGCTGCCCGCCCCCGGCTGGCTGCTGCACGGCACCCGCGACGACGGCATCGTCCGACTGGTCAATCACGGCAGCGACCACAATCCGCCGTTCGACGGGTCGGCCGACCCGTCCGAGGGCACGGACGATCCGCACTACGCCAGGTTCGCCTACTCGACGGCGACGGCGCCCGAGGCCGCCCCGCACGCCGTGGCACGCTCCATCGACGGTCATCTGGCACTCGTGGCGCCCGACGGCACCCCGTCGGTGCGCCGCCGGATCCATCCGCTGCGCTGCGAGGACCGCGTCGCGGCCTCCTGGTACGCGGCCAGGCTGCCCGGTGACGATCAGCCGTACCGGATCGAGACGACGAGTGTGCTGCACGGTCCGTGGGAGATCCGGGTGCACCGGGTCGAGGCGCCGGAAGGCGTGGTGGTGCGGGAGGGCGGTCACGCGGTCTCCCATGCGGAGAGCCCGTTCGCCCTGTCGGGTCCCGACTGGGCACTCGCCCGTACGGCCGATGGTCTGAGCAGCGCCCTGGTCGCGCTGCACGGCTGGGACGGCGGTACGGAAGGGGCCGCTGTGGCGCGTGATGTCCAGTCCAATGCGTACGGGCCGCATTCGGCGATCCCGTATCTCCGCAGCGGGCCGCACCCGGGCGGACGGAGCGTCCATGTCTCGCTGGTCGCGCTCTCCCGGGACGCCGTGCACCCGGAGGCGCTGCGCGACGCGGTGCGGGTGCGAGCGGGGGCGGACTCGGTGGTGCTGACCTTCCTGGACGGTACGACCGTCGAGGTCTGATCGCGGTGGTGGGCCGGGGCGCCGGGCGGCGGACGGCCGGTCAGATGCCGATGCTGTTCCCCTCCCGTTGATCGATGTGCCCGACGAGTTCCATGGCCAGGGACTTGATCGTGTCGAGCCCCGCCCTGCCCCACGGGCGGGGCACGGTGTCGACCGCGCAGACGGCGCCCAGGGCTACGCCCGAGCGGTCGATGAGGGGCGCGCCGAGATAGGAACGGATGCCTATTTCGTCGACCACCGGGTTGCCTGCGAACCGGGGGTAGTCGCAGACGTCCTCCAGGACGAGCGCCTTGCGCCGGACGACGACATGCGGGCAGTAGCCGCGGTCGAGCGCGACGTAACGACCGCTGCGGCTGCTGCCCGCGGCCGTGGCGCCCAGGTCGGAGCCCTTGTGCGTGCCGGCCGGGGTGTGCAGCCCGGCGAAGAACTGCCGGTTGCCGTCGATGAAGTTGACCATCGAGAAGGGCACTTCGGTCACCTCGGCCACCCGGTCGGCGAAGGCGTCGAAGTTGTCGAACGACGCGTCGGCGCGTTCCCCGAGCCCGAGCGTCCTCAGCCGCTGGGTACGAAGGACGGCATCGCGGTCGACGGGCGTGAGCAGCATGCGGCCGGTGGTGTTTCGGGTCACGTGTGGGCTCCGAAGCCGGTCAGCTGGGCCGGGGCCGAGGTGGCGTTGATCAGGTGCTGGACCAGCGTGACCAGCGTCCCGGTGCCCGAGCTGGCGATCCGGGCGTCGCAGAGCACCACCGGTACGTCCGGCCCCAGGTCGAGTGCGGCGCGGATCTCCTCGGGCGCGTAGCGGTAGGCGCCGTCGAACTCGTTGACCGCGACGATGAATCCGATGCCGCGCCGCTCGAAGAAGTCGACGGCGGCGAAGCACTCGGCGAGCCGACGGGTGTCCGCGATCACGACGGCTCCCAGCGCTCCCTGGGAGAGTTCGTCCCACATGAACCAGAAGCGTTCCTGGCCCGGGGTTCCGAACAGATAGAGAACGTGCTGCTCGTCGAGGGTGATGCGGCCGAAGTCCATCGCCACGGTGGTGGAGGTCTTGGACTCGATCCCGTCGAGGCTGTCGGTCGCGGCGCTGACCTGGGTCAGCAGCTCTTCCGTGCTCAGCGGTGCGATTTCGCTGACCGCGCCGACGAATGTCGTCTTGCCGACGCCGAACCCGCCTGCCACCAGCACCTTGAGCGCGACGGGAAAGCCTTCCGAGCCCTCGGTGCCTGCGGCTCCGGAGGCATCCGGGGTGCCGCCGTGGCCGCCGTGGCCCGGCCCGGCTTCGTGGCCAGGAACATCCCCGTAGCCCTGCGCGTCCCCGTAGCTCCGGCTTTCCCCGTAGTTCTGCGCGGGTCCGTAGTCCACCGCGTCTGCGTAGTTCTGCGCAGCTCCGTGATCCAGCGCGTCACCGTGGTTCCCCGGGTGTCCGTAGCTCTCCGGGCTCCCGTAGCTCTCGGAACGGCCATGGCTTCCGTGGCTTCCGAAGCCTTCGTGGCTTGCGTTGTTCTTGTACGCGGCGGAGCTGCCGAAGCCGTCAGAGCTGTCGTCGTAAGCCATCGAGCACTGCCTCCAGCAGAGATCGGTCGGTGGGCATGTCATGGAAGGCGGGCGGATGCGCGGTCACGGCCCCGCAGTCGACCAGGTCGGAGACGAGCACCTTGGTGACGACTGCGGGCAACCTCAGATGGGCGGCGATCTCGGCCACCGAGGTGGGACCGCCGCACAGCCCCAGCGCGACGGAGTGCTCGGGACCGAGAAGCATCTGCGGCTCGGTCCCCGTGGCCATGACCAGGGAGAGCAGATCGAGCACGGTCGTAGGACGGGTACGGCCGTTGCTCACGGTGTACGGGCGGATGAGCCGGCCGGCCGCGTCGTCGAGCAACGGCCCGTCCTGCGGGACCGACACCCTCACAGCCCCGTGGCGCCGGGGGCCCCGGCCGCTTGTCTCACAGGCGTCATCAGATAGGGCCGGACGCTCTTGACCAGCATGGTCATCTCGTAGCCGAGCACTGCCGCGTCCGCCTCGCGTCCGGCGAGCACGGCGAGGCAGGTGCCGGACCCGGCGGTGGAGACGAACAGCAGGGACGAGTCGAGCTCGACCACCACCTGCCGTACGTCACCGCTGTCGCCGAAGCGCGCGCCCGCGCTGCGGCCGAGCGAGTACAGACCGGCTGCCAGCGCCGCCATGTGGTCGGCGCTGTCGGCGTCCATGCCATGAAGGGATTTCACCAGCCCGTCGGCGGAGAGGAGAACCGCGCTGCGTGTGTACGGGACACGCTGAACCAGTCCGCTCAGCAGCCAGTCGAGGTCCGAAACCTGACCGGACGGCATATCGGTCGCCATGGTGCATCTACTCCTTGGAGGTGTTCGTTTCGAGGGGATCGTCGGCCGGGGCCGCGTCCGGATCCGGGACCGGTCCCGAGGGGTACGGGGCGACGGTCGCGGTGAGTCCGCGTACCGGCAGCGGTTCGAGCGGGGCCCGGGGCTGCCAGGACTGCGGGGTCGCCGCCGCTTCGAGGCCCGTGTCCGGTTCCGGGGCGGTGTCGGCCTCGGATTCGCTGCGGGCCTCGGCGAGTTCGATGCCTCGTCGGAAGGCCGCCACGAGTCCCGGGTCGTGCAGGGCCTGTCCGTCCTCGGTGCGCGGGGCCGGTGCCTCCCTGAGCTGCGGGACCAGGTGCTCCTGATGGGCACGCCTGGGCAGTTGGGGCCGGCCCATGGTGCCACGTACGGCTCCGGGCTCGCAGCGGAGTGCGTCGCGGACGTCGTCCGTGGGCCGGATTCCGGGGCGGGACTCGGCCGGGGTGGGGCGGTCGAGTCGCTCGGCCCGCAATGGCAGCGGCGGGGCCTCGCCCTGGCCCTGTGCCTGCTGGGGCGGTTGATGCAGGCGCAGCGGTTGGCTGGGGACGTACGGCTGACGGCCGGTGCTCGTCTGCGGAGCCGGTGCGGCGCTCGGACCGGGGTTCAGGCTCGGGTTCGGGCCGGGGTACGGCTTGTGGTGGCCGCCCCTCTCGTCCTCGGCCGGTGGGCGGTGTACGGGACCCGGGGGCGGGACCGGGGCCGCGCCCTCCGCGGCCGGGGCGTCCCCGTCCACGCCCAGCAGGGACTGCGGGAGGACGAGTACGGCCTGCGTGCCTCCGTAGATGTTGCTCTGCAGCCGGACCGCGATGCCGTGCCGCCGGGCCAGTGACGCGACGACGAACAGCCCGATCCGGCCGTCCTGGAGCAGCCGGGCCACGTTGACCTGGTCGGGGTCGGCGAGCAGGGCGTTCATCCGCTTCTGCTCGTTGCCCGGCATGCCGAGTCCCCGGTCCTCCACCTCCAAGGCCAGTCCGGCGGTGACCTGCTGGGCGCGCAGCAGCACTTGGGTGTGCGGGGCGGAGAACACGGTCGCGTTCTCCACCAGTTCGGCCAGCAGATGGATCACGTCCGCCACGGCGTGGCCGCGCAGGGTGCCGTCGATCGGCGGCACGAGCTTGACCCGCGGGTACTGCTCGACCTCGGCGATGGCCGAGCGCAGGACCTCGGTCATGGTGACCGGGTTGCTCCACTGCCGCCGGGACACGGCGCCACCGAGGACGGCGAGGTTCTCGGCGTGCCTGCGGATGCGGGTGGCGAGATGGTCGACGTGGAAGAGGCCCTTGAGCAGATCGGGGTCCTCGACCTCGTGCTCCAGCTCGTCGAGCAGCTGGATCTCGCGGTGCACGAGCGACTGGAGCCGGCGGGCGAGATTGACGAAGACCTCGACCTTCTGGTCCTCGCCGGAGTGGTCGGAGAGCCGGGACGCCTGGACGACCGCGGCCACGGCGACCTCCTGCTGGCGGCCGAGTTCCTGGGCGAGCAGCTCGAAGGCGTCGCTGCCCGGAGCGGCGGGCTCGGTGGGCCTGCGCGCGGGCACCGGTTCGCCGTTGCGGAGCCGTTCCACCACCCGTTGCAGTTCGGCCTGGCCCTGGGCGCTGGCGCGGCGGAGCGCCAGACAGCGGCCGAAGACGGTGGTGGCGACGCGGTTGGCGGCGAGGTACGCGGCCAGCACCGCGGCGAGCGCCAGCGCACCGGCCGCGCCCAGCGCGATCCAGAGTTCGGTGGACGGCCTGGCTCCGGTGGAGCGGGCGGTGAAGATGACCGCTGCGGCTCCGCTCAGTACCGCTACGACGGTCGGCAGCACCGCGGTGCGCAGGAGTTGGGGGCGTATACGCGCCTCGGGGGACAACTGGGCGGCGCGCGGCCTGCCCGTGGCCGAGTGGGAACGGGCACCCGGTCGGCCGTGCCGTCCGCCCTCTCGGCGTTCCGGTCGCGCTTCGGGTGCGCGAAGTTGAGACATCAGTGTCCTCGGTACGTGGAGCACCTGGAATCGGCGTTCATGCGGTGGCACCTACGGTGGTCGGTCAGGCTCGGTTCATCGGTCGGGCAGGCTCGAAAGTCATGAGCCCACCGTTGATCACCGGCAACACACGGTAGTCGTCAATCACGCGAGTGCGGCGTGCAGTTGTCGAACTTGCCCGCCATCCGTCCCGCTCTGGTATGAGCTCTCGCACGGTCGACCGATTACTCCGCACCGACACCTGGTCGGACGGCACCCGAATGGCCGATCGAAGCGAACCCGTGAGCACACGAAACGGCTCGGCCCGTCCGGTCGTGCCGGACGGGCCGAGCCGTCTGAAGGTTCCCCGGGTGATCCGTACGCCGCTACGCGGTCGGCGCCACCTCGGCGTGGCCGGCCTCCGCCTCCGCGTCCTCGGGGCCCCGGCCCGGACCGGCCGACAGGTCCGTGATCCGGGCGGCACCCGCGGGGCGGCGCTCCAGCGGCTGCGGGGCCGCCGCCCGCCACCAGGGCTCGGAGGGAACGGTCCGCGCCGTGGGCTCGAAGGGCTCACCGGGCCGCGGCAGGGCGATCCGGGCGCCCGCGTCCTGTGCCGCGGCGAGGGTGCCCTCGCCCGGCTCGGCCCACGGGTGCGGGGCGAGGTTGAAGGTGGCCCAGTGGATCGGCAGCATCGCCCCGAGCGGCTTGCCGCCCTGGAGATCCAGATGGGCCCGCATTCCCTCGGCCGGTGTCATGTGGATGTCGGGCCAGTACTCGGAGTAGGCACCGATCTGGATCATCGTCGCGTCGAACGGACCGTGTTCGGCGCCGATGTCCTCGAAGCCGGGGAAATAGCCGGTGTCACCGCTGTGGTAGATCCGGTGCTCGGGTCCGGCGACGACCCAGGACGCCCAGAGCGTGTGCTGCTGGTTGCGCAGGCCGCGACCGCAGAAATGCCGCGCCGGGGTGGCGGTCAGACCGATCCCGGCGATCTTCGTGGTCTCGTTCCAGTCCAGTTCGCGCATCCGGTCGGCGGACACGCCCCACCGCTCCAGATGCGCGCCGACGCCCAGCGGGACGGCGAACACCGTGTCCGTGCCCGCGAGGGCCCGGATCGTCGGCAGATCGAGGTGGTCGTAGTGGTCGTGGGAGATCACCACCGCGTCCACGGGCCCGAGCGCGGCGAGCGGCAGCGGCACGGGGTGCAGCCGCTTGGGCCCGGCGAAGGCGAAGGGGGAACAGCGCTCTCCCCACACCGGGTCGAAGAGCACCCGTCGGCCGTCGATCTCGGCGAGCACGCTGGAATGGCCCATCCAGGTGAGCCGCAGCCCCGTGGCGGGAGTCTCGGCAAGATCGGCGTAGGTGGTGGCGTGGACGGGCACGGTGCCGACCGGTGCCCTGCGCGCCCGCTCCTCCTTGCGGAAGTAGACCTTCGCGAACTCCAGGGTGGATCCGGACGGCCTGGTCCGTGCCCCCACCGGGTTCTGGAAGACGCCGTCGGCGAAGTTGGGCGAGCGGCGGATGCGCTCCATGCGGGCACCGCCCGGATCCGCGCCGAATGCGGCGGGGCGCAGCGAACGCAGCCGGGTGCGGAGCGGAAGCAAGGGGTCAGCGCCGGTCACAACATCTCCTGGGGGAGTCGGTCTCGTCTCATTATGGGCGGGGGGTACGACAGTGCGAGAGCGGAAGGTCCGCGGGGCCGGCAGCGGGACCGGGCCGCGTCAGCCACGCGGCTGCCCGTACACGTGCTCGATGCGCAGCCGCAGCACGACGCGCCGGTCCCGGACCATCGCACTGCGGTAGTCGTCCCAGTCGGGGTGTTCGCCCTGGACGTCGCGGTAGAGCGTGATGAGCTCCTCCACCGTCGCGTCGTGCGGATCGGCGGCGACCGGGGACAGCTCGGCGGTGGCGTCCACGACCGTCCACGCCCAGCGGTCCGCGCCGGTGACGTGGTAGCTCGCCCGGGGGTCGCGGCGCAGGTTCTTCGTCTTCGCCCGGTCCTCGGTGATCGAGACGCGGACGATGCGCTCCTGGGGGTAGTAGAAGTGATTGACGTTGGACAGCTGGGGTCTGCCGTCCCGCCTGAGTGTCACGAGCACGCCGCCGTTCTCCTCGGCGAGCAGCCCGAGCAGCGCTTCCTGCCGTGTGTCGAATCCCGTCATGCCGGATCCAACGTCCGTGCCCGTCGCAGGATTCCGCATCCGCCCGCACAGCCATGTCACATCCGAGGGCCCCTCGTCCGTCCCATCGGTGCAAGCAGCCCTCCGGCGGCGTCCGACGACGCCACCGGACGGCACCCGAGCCGTACCGAAGGAGACCGGTCATGACCGCCCGAATCCCGCTCGACCCGCCCCGTACCCTCCTCTTCCGTGCCGTGTCGTGGTACTCGAACCGTACGTACGGCAAGGTCATCGATCCACTGCGGGCCGCCGCCCACCACACCGGGGTGCTGTGGGCCGGAGCCCGCTTCGAACTGTCGGTGGGCCGCTGGAAGAAGCTGGACGCGCAGCTCAAGGCGCTGGCCGTGATGACGTCCGCCGCCACCATCGGCTGCAGCTGGTGCATGGACTTCGGCTACTGGGAGAACCACCGCCACGGCATCGACCCGCGCAAGCTGCGCGAGGTGCCGGTGTGGCGGGAGAGCGAGGTGTACACCCCGCTGGAGCGCGACGTCATGGAGTACGCGCAGGGGATGAGCCTCACCCCGCCGGAGATCGGGGACGAGCTGGCGCAACGGCTGCGGGCCGCGCTCGGCGAGGCGGCGTTCGTCGAGCTCACGACGATGGTCGCGGTGGAGAACATGCGCTCCCGGACGAATTCCGCGCTCGGTCTGACCAGTCAGGGCTTCAAGGACCGGTGCGAGGTGGAGCGCCCCGCGAACCGCTGACCCGGGCCGGCGGCCGACGCCTCCGCGCCGGATCCCGCGGCCGGTGCGGCGGGTAGCTGCCATGGCAGTTACCCGCCAGTCCGCACCCGGCTCCAATCCGCCATGTTCCTGTCACTCTCGCCTCACCACTCCCTGAGAACAGACGAGTTCACGAGGTGAGAATGAGACGGACCAGATGGACGGCCTCGGCTCGACCGTGGCGTCCGACGGCACCGACCCGTTGTCCGCCGCCGTCGACAAGCCCTCCGCGGAACACGGCACGCTCTTCGTCATCGCCGCGGGCAACACCGGTGACCACACCATCAGTGCGCCCGGCGCCGCCGACGCCGCCCTGACCGTGGGCTCGGTCACCAAGTCCGGTGCGATGTCGCCGTTCTCCCCACGTGGACCGCGCCAGGGCCGGCCCGCCGTCGAACCGGAGGTCTCGGGCCCCGGCAGCGACATCGTCGCCGCGCGCGCCGCGGGCACCCTGGACGACGCCTCCGTCACCGAGCAGTACGCCTCGCTCTCCGGTACGTCGATGGCGAGCCCGCATGTGGCGGGTGCCGCCGCCCTGCTGGCCCAGCGGCACCCCGACCGGTCCGGCGACCGGCTGAAGTCGGCGCTGGTCGGCAGCGCCGCGCGGGTGGACGGTGCCACGGTCTCCGACACCGGTGCGGGCCTCGTCGACGTGCCGGCCGCGCTGGCCGCGGCCGTGGTCGCCGAACCCGCCGCACCGGCCGCTCGCACCACGTACCCGAACGGCTCCGCCGAACCGCAGAGCCGCGAGCTGACCTGGACGAACACCACCGACAAGCCCGTACGGCCCACACTCTGCGCGGGGCACGACGGTGCGGTGCGGCTCGGTGCGCGGACGCTGACCGTGCCCGCGCGGTCCTCGGCCGTCTCGAAGGTCACCCTCGAACCGTCCCGGGTCGAGGCGCAGACGACGTACGACGGGGCCGTGACCGCGAACTGGTCCGGGCACGGACGGGCGACCGTACCCGTCTCGGTCCAGGCCGATCCGGCGACGTGCACCCTCACCCTGACCGGCCCCGCGCCCCGTGCGGGCAGCGAGGCCACCTCGACCGGCGTGGTCCTGCAGAACGAGCGGACCGGCGCGTCCCAGCTGATCGGGCTGACCGGCACGGTGCCGAGGAAGGTGACGCTGCCGCGCGGCAGCTACCGGGCTCCGCCCCCCGGTCTTCCCGTGCGTGGCATATTCGTTAGGGTGACGCCGTGGCAAGAGTGCGGTTGAGCGTGGCGGAACGACGCGAAGAGCTGCTGCGCGCTGCCGTCGAACAGATCGAGGTACGAGGCGTCGCGGCGGTACGGATCGCCGATGTGGCCGCCGTGCTCGGAGTGAGCAACGCGCTCGTGCTCTATCACTTCTCGACCAAGGAGAAGCTGGTCGCGGCAGCGTTCGCGCATGCCGCCGAGGCCGACCTCGCCCATCTGCGCAAGGTGCTCGGCCGCCGCACCAGCGCCGTACGGCGGCTGCGCGCCGCCGTCCGCTGGTACGCGCCGACGGGACAGGCCAAGGGCTGGCGGTTGTGGATCGAGGCCTGGGCCGCCTCGCTGCGCGATCCGGCGCTGCGCAATGTGGCCGGCGATCTCGACCAGCAGTGGAAGGCGGAACTGGCCGAGGTCATCGAAGAGGGCGCCGCCGCCGGTGAGTTCCACTGCGACGACCCGATGTCCACGGCCTGGCGGCTGACCGCCCTGCTGGACGGTCTGGCCGTGCAGACGACGTCGTACGCGGGTCCGCTTTCCCGGGCCACGATGCTGGCCTGGACCGACGAGGCGCTCGCCCGCGAACTCGGCATCGACCACGAGGCGCTGACGGCCTGACCCCACCCGCCCCGGCCGGCGGTCCGGCCGGGTGGGTTCGGGCGGTGGTGCGGGCCGGCCGACGGCGGTCAGGTCTGGCGCACGGGTGCGTACGCGTCGCCCTGAAGTCCGAAGGTCCAGGCCACACCGTCCTTCGCGGTCCTGGTGCCGGGCGGCACCCGCAGCCAGTAGACACGGTGCGTGCCGTCCGGCTCCGGGGTGGAGTTGACCACCTCGACCATCACCACGTCCTCGTCGCCGTCCATCGCGATCCGCCAGAGCACACCCGTCTCGTCACGGTGGACCGGCTCGGCCCCGGATTCGGTGAGGTATCGGTCGTAGCCGTAGAACTCCAGCATCACGCGGCGCAGTTCCGCGTTCTCCTCCTCGCGTATCCGCTTCGGAGTGAGGGAGTTCAGCTCCTCCAGGAACTCGGCGGGCACGGGCATGCCGCGCCAGGCGTGGAGGGCGAAGCCGTCGCGGTAGGCGAGCGCCGGGCCGTCCCCGCGGTCGAGCCGGCCCGCCTCGTCCCGGTGCAGCGTCTCCGGCCGCTCGCTGATCACGACGACGCGCTCGTAGGGCCACCACCAGCCCGCGTGCCTGGCCACCTCCGCCAGACCGTCGAGCCGGTCGCCCCGGCCGTCGAAAGCGACGAGCCAGGCCGCGTCGTGCTGGCCCAGGACCGCGTCGAGCAGCACCAGCCGGACGTCGGACTCGTCCTCGGGGCGCTCCGAGAGGTCGGCGACGACACCGGCCCTGATCCGATCGGCGAGTGCCGCGGTGGTCTCCCAGAGCTGTGCGCCCGTGGCGGACCACAGTGCGGACCAGCCCGCCGGGCCCAGTTCGTCGTACATCCGGCGCCGCTCCTGCGCCCAGGGCCTGGTCCGTACTTCGTCACGCACCGAGCGTCCGGCGTCGACGAGCTTCTCGACGGCCTCCACGCCGGCCCTGGGCGAGTCGACCCAGACGATCCGCTCCGGCTCGGCGAGTCCTGCGCTGCGGTAGGCGAGCCGCAGCCCGTCCTCGGCCGCGGACCGGTCGGCCGCGCCGGTCGCCGCTGCCACGGCCCGCCATGAGTCCACGTACTGCATCGGTCTTTCCCCATCCCCTGTGTTCTGCGATCCGTGTGCTGCGATCTGTGTGCTGCGATCCGTGTTGTTCGTGGCGCGCTGTGCGTCGTGCGCCACGTGGTCTCCGGGTCCCTCCCGGGCCGCTGTCAGTCCGCGACGATACGGACCGCTCCCGGTGTGTACTCCCGCTGGCGCACCACGCGGTACCAGCCCTTCGACAGCGGTATCGCCGCGTGCTCCTCGTGCACCACTCGCCCGCCCTCGGGAAGATGGAGCAGCATCGGCCCGAACGCCCCCGCCTCGCGCATCAGCCGGCCCGGCCCCTGGACGGCGTGGGCATGGCCGGTGACCTCGCCCAGCGCGAGGACCATGCGGCCCTTGCCGTCCCTGGGCTCACCCGGCGCGTCCACGAGATGCGCGGGCACCGCCGACTCGTCCAACGACACGATCAGTACATCGCCCTGCCGGTACACAGACGTCTCCCCTCGTTGGCCGCACCCGCTGTGCCGGCCACGGAGAAAACGCTACGGGGAGGGTCTGACATTGATACTCGTAGCGGGTTCCGGTGGTCGTGGCTCAGGGTCTGACTGACGCCCTGCTGGGCTGTCCTGCAGTTGTTCTGTCCGGC
>NZ_JBHWIY010000052.1:0-38295 GCF_042731715.1 Streptomyces sp. NPDC059832
TCTTGCGGCCTTGGGCCACCGTCCGCACCTTGCGGATCTCGAACTCCATCGCACCCCTTGAGCTGGGGTGTTGCGACGACTCCTAGAACCTAAGCACCCGCGCCCGAGGCCCTTCCGTTCAGCCGTGCGCAAAGACCTTCAGCCGGGCCCCGGCCAAGGCCCTCAGCCCTTCACGCACACGATCTGCTTGAGCTTGGCGACGACCTCCACCAGGTCCCGCTGCTGCTCGATGACCTTCTCGATCGGCTTGTACGCGGCCGGAATCTCGTCCACGACGCCGGAGTCCTTACGGCACTCCACGCCCCGCGTCTGATCCTCCAGGTCGCGTGTCGAGAAGCGCCGCTTCGCGGCGTTCCGGCTCATCTTCCGGCCGGCACCGTGCGAGGCCGAGTTGAACGACTTCTCGTTCCCGAGGCCCTTCACGATGTACGAACCGGTGCCCATCGAACCCGGGATGATCCCGAAGTCCCCGGACCCCGCACGGATCGCGCCCTTCCGCGTGACCAGCAGGTCCATGCCCTCGTACCGTTCCTCCGCCACGTAGTTGTGGTGGCAGGAGATGACCGGCTCGAAGGTCACCTTGGCCTTCTTGAACTCCTTGCGGACCACGTTCTGGAAGAGCGCCATCATGACGGCCCGGTTGTGCTTCGCGTACTCCTGCGCCCAGAACAGGTCGTTCCGGTACGCCGCCATCTGCGGGGTGTCGGCAATGAACACCGCCAGGTCGCGGTCGATCAGATCCTGGTTGTGCGGCAGCTTCTGCGCCTGCCCGATGTGGAAGTCGGCCAGTTCCTTGCCGATGTTCCGCGATCCGGAGTGCAGCATCAGCCAGACCGAACCCGACTCGTCGAGGCAGAACTCGATGAAGTGGTTTCCCGATCCGAGCGTTCCCATCTGCTTCGTGGCACGTTCCTGACGGAACTTGACCGCATCGGCCACCCCGTCGAACCGTCCCCAGAAGTCGTCCCAGCCCGGCGCCCGGAAGCCGTACAGCCGGTCCGGCTCCACGACCTCGTCATGCATGCCGCGGCCCACCGGAATGGCCTGCTCGATCTTCGACCGGAGCCGGGACAGGTCGCCCGGCAGGTCATTGGCCGTCAAGGAGGTCTTCACCGCGGACATTCCGCAGCCGATGTCCACACCGACCGCCGCCGGACAGACCGCACCCTGCATCGCGATCACCGAACCGACCGTCGCGCCCTTGCCGAAATGAACGTCCGGCATGACGGCGAGACCCTTGATCCAGGGCAGTGTGGCCACGTTGCGCAGCTGCTGCATCGCGACGTCCTCGACGGAGGCCGGGTCGGCCCACATACGGATGGGAACCTTCGCGCCCGGCACCTCTACATAAGACATAGTTCCTCGATTCCCCCGAAAAGTCTGAAAGCGCAAAACCGGTGCCAAGGTCGGCAAATGAGTCGGTCGACCGGCATTCACAGCGGCGCGTGCGATACACATTGTGTCCACCGGTCGCCATCGAGCGGCAACCGTTTTTCGCACGAAGGGAGCCCAGGACCGTGCGACGAATGGCCTACGTAACCGGCACCGCGCTACTGGCAGCGCTCGTCGTCGGCTGCAGCAACGACACCGAAACCGGTGGTTCCGCAGCCGACAGCAAGCCCGGCGAGACACCTGTCGCCGTCGCGGCACCCGGCAAGTACCGCACTCTTCCCGAGCCTTGCGGCGCCGTCGCGACGTCCACGCTGAAGGACCTGCTCCCGGGCGCCGCCGAACTCTCCGAGGAGCAGCAGAAGAAGGTGTACGAGGGCACCGCCGCCGTCACCTACAACACCGACCGCCGGGTCGGCTGCCGCTGGAAGTCCGAAGCCCCCTCCTCCTCGCACACCCTGTCCATCGACTTCGAGCGCGTCGTGTCCTACGACCCCGTCGTGAGCGACGACGACCGCGCCCGCGAGGTGTACACGGAGAAGGAAACTTCCGCCGGTCTGACCTCGCCCTCCGCGACCCCCGACAGCGCGGACAGCAGCACGGACAGCAGCACGAAGGACGGCGCGAAGGACGGTACGAAGGACGGTACAAAGGGCACGAAGAAGCCGACGACCCCCGCCGCTTCCGACCCCGCCCCGGACTCCGCCTCGCACGCCCTGGCCGGTCCCACCCCCGACGACGGGAACACCGAAGACGGGAATGCCGACGACGCCTCCGGCGGCCCGGCCGAGAGCCTTCAGCCACGCGTCCTCGACGACCTCGGCGACAACGCGTTTCTGAACGATCTGCTCACCCGGGCAGGTTCCACCGCACAGCACCGCACGGTGAGCGTGGTATTTCGCACATCGAACGTCATCGTGACCGTCGAGTACACCGAGCAGCCGACCGTCTCCAGCGTGGTCCCCGACAGCAAGGAACTGCAGGAGAAGGCCCAGGCAGTGGCCCGGAACCTGGTCGACAAGTTCAGCGAGTGACCCCGACCCGGGCGCCCCTGGCGCGCGTCGCCCCCGGCCGCCGGGCACCCGGCCGGGGCGGCATCCCGTCGCAGTCCGTCGTACCGTGGCCCTCCGGAAACCCCTCCGGAGCAGCTTCCGGGACACCCTCCGGAACACCGGTCGACCACCCGCCCGACCACCTGGCAGCCCGCCCGCCGCGCCACCCGAGTGAAGGAACCATGCACCGTTCAGCCCCGCGACTCTCCCGCATACTCGCCTGCGCCGCCGTTCCGGTGATGCTCGTCGTCGCCGGCTGCTCGTCGGACTCCGGCGACAAGAAGGAATCGGGCTCGTCCGCGTCGTCCACATCGCCGAGCGCGAGCAAGAAGGCGGAGCCGACCGTCGAGCCCGCGAAGTTCGCCGCGCTGCCCGACCCGTGCAAGTCGATCACCAAGAAGACGGCCACCTCCCTGGTTCCCGCGGCGAAGTCCAAGAACGGCACGGCCACCACCTCCAGCGACACCTCTTACCGCGCCGGCTGCTCCTGGAACGGCCTCGACGACAACGGTGTGAAGGGTTCCCAGTACCGCTGGCTCGACGTCGGCTTCACCCGCTTCGACTCGGACCAGGCCCTGGGCAGCGGCGCCAAGCGCGCGCAGCAGGACTTCGAGAAGCAGGTCGCCAAGGCCAAGGCGGCCGAGGGCGCCAAGAAGGTCGCCGAAGCGCCCGTCAGCGGCATCGGCGAGCAGGCCACCAAGATCACCTACGACCTCACCAAGACGGGTGAGGACTTCAAGTACGCGACGGTCGTGGCCCGGACGGAGAACGTCGTCATCACCCTCACCTACAACGGCGCGGGTTACGCGGGCGCGAAGACCCCCTCCGCCGACGACATCCTGAAGGGCGCCGAGAAGGCGGCCAAGGAGGCGGTGGCCTCCGTCGCCGCCGGCGCGAAGTCGGACAAGCCGGCCGGCTCGGACAAGCCGAGCGAGAAGGCCACGGACAAGGCCGACGCCCCCAAGTCGTCCGGCGACGACTCCGCGGACGGCAAGACGACGGACGGCAAGACGGCGGACAACAAGTCGACGGACAAGAAGACCTCCGCCCACAAGACGTCCGTCAAGAAGACGAGCTAGGGCCTCTCATCCGGATCAGGCCGGGCTCGCGGGGGCCGGCCTGATCCAACGAAAAGACCCTGACAACCCCCCTGCACAGAAGCAGCTTTACGAAGCCCGGCGCTCCCCCGAGTACCGGGCTTCTCCCCTCCCCGCGCAACACGCCGCGTTCCCATGTGCCAGGCTGTGCCCGCCAGAAGTCGCAGCAGGACGCCGAAAAAGACGTCACAGCACGACGTCGGATACGGGAAACGGGGAGGGGAACGCGGGTGGCCGCGATGCAGCTGACACGCACCCACCGGATACTCATCGGTCTCGTGGTCGCCGGTGCGGTGCTCATCGCCGCGATCGGGTTCGCGGGTTCGTACGCGGCGGTGCGCGAGCTCGCCCTCCAGAAGGGCTTCGGGGACTTCTCGCTGGTCTTCCCGATCGGCATCGACGCGGGCATCTGCGTCCTGCTCGCCCTGGACCTGCTGCTGACCTGGCTGCGCATCCCGTTCCCGCTGTTGCGCCAGACGGCCTGGCTGCTGACCGCCGCGACGATCGCCTTCAACGGCGCCGCGGCCTGGCCCGACCCGCTCGGCGTCGGCATGCACGCGGTCATCCCGGTGCTGTTCGTGGTCTCCGTCGAGGCCGCCCGCCACGCGGTGGGCCGGATCGCCGACATCACGGCCGACAAGCACATGGAGGGCGTCCGCCTCACCCGCTGGCTGCTCTCCCCCGTCCCCACGTTCCGGCTCTGGCGCCGCATGAAGCTCTGGGAGCTGCGCAGTTACGAGCAGGTCATCAAGCTCGAACAGGACCGGCTGATCTACCAGGCCCGCCTCCAGGCCCGCTTCGGCCGCAACTGGCGCCGCAAGGCCCCCGTCGAGTCCCTGATGCCGCTGCGCCTGGCGAAGTACGGGGTCCCGCTGGCCGAGACCGGCCCGGCCGGCCTCGCCGCCGCGGGCATCGAACCGGCCCTGCTGCCCCCGGCCCCGGTCCAGGCCCAGGTCGAATCGGGCGAGTCCCAGCCCGAGTTGCCGTACGCCCCCGAGCAGCAGTACGCCCAGCAGGACGAGCACCACCAGCCGCAACACCAGCACCAGCAGCACGGGCCGCACCAGCAGTACCAGCTGCACGGCCACCCGTCCGACGATGCCGCCGCCGAGGAATGGCCCCAGGAGGGCCCCGGCTCGCACGAGAGCCCCTGGTTCGCGGCGCCCCAGGTGCCGGACGACGCGTACGAGAGCGCCTACAACCCGACGTACGTCGAGGGTCTGGAGCCGACCCCGGTGATGGTCCCGTCGGGCCCCGGCGGCCGCACCCGCCCCCTGGGCAACGTGGGCACGATCGGCGCCGTCCCGGGCCCCCGCACCGCGGAGCGCCAGCAGCAGGAACAGGCCCAGCAGGCCCAGCAGGCCCATGAACAGCCTCAGCTCCACGAACAGCCGCAGCTCCCGGAGCAGGTCAAGGAGCAGGTCAAGGAGCAGGCCAAGGAGCCCGAGCCGGACCCGGCCGAGTGGGCGCAGGAGGACGCGGAGTTCGCCGAGATCGCCTACGAGGTGTTCGCCGCGTTCGTGAACCAGCACAACGACTACCCGAGCGTCGACGCCCTGGACATACACGTCACGGACGGCCACAACGTCAGGCACCCGCGCAGCGCGGCGCTGATCCGCCGCCTGATGCCGGAGTTCAAGAACCGCTACCACGCCGAACTCGAAGCGGACCACATCGCCTGAGCCCCTGAGGGCTGTCCCGTGGCCCGCATCCGATCAGCGGCAACGACGGAGGGCCGTCACCCGAATCACCGGGTGACGGCCCTCCGTACGTACGAAACAAACCGGACCGCTATGCGCCCAGGAGCCTGCGCACCCGCTCCGCCCCCACGGCCAGCAGCAGCGTGGGCAGCCGCGGCCCCGTGTCCCGGCTGACCAGCAGCCGGTACAGCAGCGCGAAGAACGACCGCTGCGCGACCTTCAACTCGGGCGTCGGCTTGGCGTCCGGCTCCAGGCCCGCCAGGATCTTCGGCACGCCGTAGACGAGCGTGGTGAGCCCGTCCAGCGACCAGTGCGAGTCCAGCCCTTCCAGGAGCAGCCGCAGCGACTCCCGGCCCTGCTCGTCCAGCGAGCCGAGGAGCTCCTTGTCCGGCTCGTCGCGGACGATGGTGCGGGCCTCGGCCGGAACCTGGCTGGTGATCCAGTTCTCGGCGCGGTCGAGACGGGGCCGGGCCTCGTCCAGCGAGGTCAGCGGGTTCTCCGGGTCCAGCTCGCTCAGGATGCGCAGCGTCTGCTCGTCGTGCCCGGCCGTGATGTCGGCGACCGACGCGAGCGTGCGGTACGGCAGCGGGCGCGGCGTACGCGGCAGCTCACCGGCGGCCGTGCCGATGGCCCGCGCGTACGCGGCGGCGTCGGCCGGCAGCACCGAGCCGTCGGCGACCTTGCGTGCCAGCGAGTCCCACTCGTCGTAGAGCCGCTGGATCTCCTGGTCGAAGGCGATCTTGAAGGACTGGTTGGGCCTGCGGCGCGCGTACAGCCAGCGCAGCAGCGGCGCCTCCATGATCTCCAGCGCGTCGGCCGGGGTCGGCACGCCGCCCTTGCTGGAGGACATCTTCGCCATGCCGGAGATGCCGACGAAGGCGTACATCGGGCCGATCGGCTGCACGCCGTCGAAGATCTCGCGGACGATCTGGCCGCCGACGACGAACGAGGAGCCCGGCGAGGAGTGGTCCACGCCGCTCGGCTCGAAGATCACGCCCTCGAACGCCCAGCGCATCGGCCAGTCGACCTTCCAGACCAGCTTGCCGCGGTTGAACTCGCTCAGCCGCACCGTCTCGGCGAAGCCGCAGGCCGTGCAGGTGTAGTTCAGCTCGGTGCTGTCGTCGTCGTACGACGTGACGGTCGTCAGGTCCTTCTCGCAGTTGCCGCAGTAGGGCTTGTACGGGAAGTAACCGGCCGAACCGCCGCTGCCGTCGTCCTCGCTCGCCGCGCCGGAGCCCGCCTCGGCCTCCAGCTCGGCCTCGTCGACCTTCTTCTGCTGCTGCGGCTTCTTGCCGCCCTTGGCACCCGCCGCGGCCGGGTCCTTCTTCGTCCGGTACCGGTCGAGGACGGCGTCGATGTCGGCGCGGTGCCTCATCGCGTGCAGGATCTGCTCGCGGTAGGCGCCCGCCGTGTACTGCTCGGTCTGGCTGATGCTGTCGTACTCGACGCCCAGCTCGTCCAGCGCGGCCGTCATGGCGGCCTTGAAGTGCTCGGCCCAGTTCGGATACGCGGACCCGGCCGGGGCGGGCACCGAGGTCAGCGGCTTGCCGATGTGCTCGGCCCAGGACTCGTCGATCCCCGGGACACCATTGGGCACCTTGCGGTACCGGTCGTAGTCGTCCCACGAGATCAGGTGCCGGACGGTGTACCCCCGGCGGCGGATCTCGTCGGCGACCAGGTGCGGGGTCATGACCTCGCGGAGGTTGCCCAGGTGGATCGGGCCGGACGGGGAGAGGCCGGACGCGACGACGACCGGTTTGCCAGGCGCACGACGCTCCGATTCGGCGATGACATCGTCCGCGAAGCGGGAGACCCAGTCGGCCTCGGTGCTGCTCTGACTCTGAGCCACGGTCTGCACGTCCTTCTCTCTTGTAGGACTCGTAGGAACACCCTTGTGGGACTCGTAGGGGCTCCGCCCATTCTCCCAGGTCCTACCGGCAGCGCGAAAACGGCTTTACCGCCCGTGGAATACTGGGTGTGATCCCTTGTACTCCTACGGAAACGGCAGCCAGCCCATGGCCTCGGTCAATTCCCTCGCTTCCACGCTCCAGCAGCAGCTGGCGGACGCCCTGACGGCAGCTCTGCCGGATGCCGGCACCGCGGACCCGCTGCTGCGACGAAGCGACCGGGCCGACTTCCAGGCCAACGGCATCCTGGCCCTCGCCAAGAAGCTCAAGGGCAACCCGCGCGAGCTCGCCTCGCAGGTCACGGCCGCGCTCCCGGCGGGTGGCCTGATCAAGGAGATCGAGGTCTCCGGCCCCGGCTTCCTCAACGTCACGCTCGCCGACCGGGCGATCATCGAGACCCTCGCCGCGCGCGCCGCGGACGACGAGGGCCGGCTCGGTGTGCCGTACAACAGCGCCGCGGGCACGACCGTCATCGACTACGCGCAGCCGAACGTGGCCAAGGAGATGCACGTCGGCCACCTGCGTTCCGCGGTGATCGGTGACGCGATGGTGCAGATCCTGGAGTTCACGGGCGAGTCCGTGGTCCGCAGGCACCACATCGGTGACTGGGGCACCCAGTTCGGCATGCTCATCCAGTACCTGATCGAGCACCCGGGCGAGCTGACCCACGAGGGCGACGGCGGCGAGGCGGACGGCGAGGCCGCCATGTCCTCGCTGAACCGGCTCTACAAGGCCTCGCGCGCGCTCTTCGACTCCGACGAGGAGTTCAAGGCCCGCTCCCGGGACCGCGTCGTGGCCCTCCAGGCCGGTGACGAGGAGACGCTCGCCCTGTGGCAGCGCTTCGTCGACGAGTCGAAGATCTACTTCTACTCGGTCTTCAACAAGCTCGACATGGAGATCCGGGACGCCGACATCGTCGGCGAGTCCGGCTACAACGACATGCTTGAGGAGACCTGCCGGATCCTTGAGGAGTCGGGCGTCGCCGTCCGCTCCGAGGGCGCGCTCTGCGTCTTCTTCGACGACGTGAAGGGCCCGGACGGCAACCCGACACCGCTGATCGTCAAGAAGTCGAACGGCGGCTACGGCTACGCGGCGACCGACCTCTCCGCGATCCGCGACCGGGTCCAGAACCTCAAGGCGAACACCCTGCTGTACGTCGTGGACGCCCGGCAGGCCCTGCACTTCAAGATGGTCTTCGAGACGGCCCGCCGGGCCGGCTGGCTGAACGAGGACGTCAAGGCCGTGCAGCTCGCCTTCGGCACGGTGCTCGGCAAGGACGGCAAGCCGTTCAAGACCCGTGAGGGCGAGACGGTCCGGCTGGCCGACCTCCTGGACGAGGCGATCGACCGGGCGTCCGCCGTCGTGCGCGAGAAGGCGAAGGACCTCACCGAGGACGAGATCACCGAGCGCGCCACACAGGTCGGCATCGGCGCGGTGAAGTACGCGGACCTGTCGACGTCGGCCGCCCGCGACTACAAGTTCGACCTGGACCAGATGGTCTCGCTGACCGGCGACACCAGCGTGTACATCCAGTACGCGCACGCCCGTTCCCGGTCCATCAAGCGCAAGGCGGGCGAGCTGAAGTCCCAGCCCCACCCGGAGCTGGAGCTGGCCCCTGCCGAGCGCGCGCTGGCCCTGCACCTGGACCAGTTCGCCGAGGTCGTGGCCGAGGTCGCCGCCGCGTACGAGCCGCACAAGCTGGCCTCGTACCTCTACCAGCTGTCGTCGCTCTTCACGACGTTCTACGACCAGTGCCCGGTGCTGAAGCCCGAGGTGCCGGGCGATGTGGCCGAGAACCGGCTCTTCCTCTCGGACCTCACCGCCCGCACCCTGCACCAGGGCATGGAGCTGCTCGGCATCCGGACCCCCGAGCGCCTCTGACCGGAGCGTCGGTCAGCACGTACGCACCGGCCTGGTGGCGAGACCTAGTTCGGCTCCTTGGTCTCCCACTGGGCCGTGTCGTACCGGTACATGTACTCCGGCCGGGCCTTGATGCTGCTGGTACGGAACGGCTTCCCGCCGTCGTCGATGCGCAGCGTCCCCTCCCGATCGCCGCTGCTCCACTCCAGCTCCAGGTACCAGCTGACGTCGTGCCCTTCGACATGGGCGTTGAGGTCGAACACCTCCACATCGGTGGAGGACACCTGGAACGGGAAGTCCTTCGGCGGCACCCGTACGTCCCCCTGCCGACCCGCCACCGGGGTGAGGGTCGGCCGGCCGTCGTCGAGGTCGATGTCGAAGGACTGCGGGGTGATGCCGCTCCCGCAGCCCTCCCCCATCGAATACGCCGACCAAGCCAGCGGCGCCTTCCGGGACAGCGTCCGCACATGCAGTCCCTTCAGCACGACGGCCTGCCCCGACTTCCCCTGCACGGTGACTTCGAGCAGCATGTTGCCGCCGTCCACCCCGCCGAGCGCCCTGGCCCAGCCGCGGGTGTCCTGCGGCGGGGGCGGCGGAGGCACGTCGTTCGGCTTCTGGTCCAGCACGTAGTACTTGCCGCAGGGCTCTTCCCAGTTGTACGAGCTGATGGTGGCGCCCAGCGGCACGCCCCCGCTCTGCTGCCCACCCGACCCGGCTCCCGTGCCGTGCCTCCCGGACGTGGCGGAGGCGCCGCCGGACGGCGGGGACGACACGGTCGCCGAGCCGGACGGTACGGGTTTGCCCGACTTCTTCGCCCCGCTGGGCGAGGCGGTGGGGCTCCTGTCGCGGCCGAGCAGGGCGGGCGCGGACCCATCCGTGTCCTGGCCGTCCACGGCGGGGGCGTTGCTGAGATCGTCGGTGTCCCTGCCCGACAGATTGCTGACGACGATCGAGGTGGGCACGCTCAGCGCGACGACGGCGACGGCCGCGAGCAGCACGCGCGCGCGCCGGGAGGGCAGGAACCGCCTGGGCCGGCTCGCCCCGCCTGCCACGATCGTGGGCTCGGCTTCGAACGTGGGCTCGGGCGTGGGCACCGACACGAACGTGCCGCCGCCGTCACCGCCCTCTTCCCCGGCCCGCCCTTCGGACGAATCACCGGCCCCTGCCCCGGCCTCGGCCCGGGAGCCACGCTCCGCATCCGGAGACGTATTCGCAGACGTGTCCGCAGAAGCATCCGGAACCTCGTCCGAAACCGCGTCCCGGACCGGCCCCGCGGAAGCAGAAGCGGGAGCAGCCGCAGGAGCGGGAGCAGCCGCGGCAGGGCGCCGCCGGGCCGCATCCGCCACGATCCACCGCCGGTGCAGCTCCACCAGCTCGTCCGGCCCGGCCCCGCACAACCGCGCCAGCCGTTCCACCGGGGCGTACTCGTTCGGCACCGCATCACCGTTGCAGTACCGGTGGAGCGTCGACGTGCTGACGTGCAGTCTCCCGGCGAGTACCCCGTAGCTGCGCCCCGAACGATCCTTCAGTTCCTTCAGCAGAGCCGCGAATTCCCCGGCCTCCGGCGTCGCCACTTCGGCGTTCCCCCTCCTGGTCCGTCCCAGAACACCGTTCCAGGGACGTGGAATCTGCCCAGGTCACAGTACGCGCAGGCATTCCAGCTTCCCCAATGGGCTGTTCGGCGTTGCGGTCGGATTCTGCCGCCCCGCAAGCTGTGAACACACCGCAGCGACCACCGGGACGACGCAGTGCGAATCCACTTCCGCATCGAGCTCATCGATGCCGTGGCCATCGGCGTGTTGATCGTGTCCACCGCGATCGTCATGGTCCTGATCTGCCACAACTGACCGAACGACATCACCGGCCCACACACGGGGAGTACCACCATGCGCAGCAACCGCATCCGCACCACCGCCCTCGCCGCGACCGCCCTCCTGGCCGCCCTCTCGCTCACCGCCTGCGGCGGCAACGACAACGGGAACGACGGCAAGGCAGGCGCGGCGGCTCCGGCAGCGAGCGTCACCGCCACCACCCCCGACACGGGCAAGGACGCCAAGGAGACCGACAGCGGCACGGCCAAGGCCCCCGCCGAGAACGTCTCCACCACGTCCAAGGGCTCCACCGGCGGCAGCAGGAGCGGGAAGAGCAGCGTCGGCACCACCGCGAGCGGAAACAAGTCCCCCGTCACCTGCACCGGCTCGAACACCAAGGTCACCGTCAGCAAGGTGAGCCGCCCCATCAACCACCTGCTGCTCACGGCGACCAACACCGGCTCCGTGCCCTGCTACGCGTACCACGCACCGGCACTCCGTTTCGACGACGCCCAGGCCGCCTTCCCGGTCCTCCGCGACAGCATCCCGCAGGCCGTGGTCACCCTCGCGCCTGGCCAGTCCGCCTACGCCTCCATCGGGCTGTCCGGTGAGCCCGACGGGCAGGAGCTGCACAAGAGCGCCCACCTCTCGGTGTACTTCACCGGCAAGGCCAACCAGGGCTCCACGGGCGCCTCGGCCGAGCTGACCCTCCCCGCCGGCACCACCTGGGGCGACAACGGCTTCGTCACCTACTGGCAGAGCGAAATGGCCGACGCCCTCATGTACTGATCCGTCAGCACGTACGGATCCGTCAGCGCCTCGCCGGGGTCGTCCGCTCTCGCGGACGGCCCCTTTCCGCGCCCAACAGCCGGACATCTGCACTACGTTGGCCGGTAGTCGACCCACGGGGGACACCGCATGGACCGGACCCGTCTGAAGTCACTGGGCTCTCTGGTGTCCGCCCTCGCGCTCGCGGCCCTCCTGCCGGTCCTCGTCGCGCTGTGGGTCGGCGACGGCGTGCAGAAGCTGCTCACCGGCGACTCCGCCACCGTGCACAGCGTCACGCAGTGCGTGGAGGGCGGCGGGCAGCTGCCTGCCGCCCACTGCTACGGGACGTGGGCGTTCGCGGACGGCCGCACGGCCTCCGGCGAGATCACCGGCGCCGAGGTGGCCGCCGGTGACACGATCTTCGCGGGCGACGGCTGGGCGTACGACTCCACGTCCCCGCTCCACTGGCGGATCTGGACCCCGGTCACGATCTTCGGCGCCGGAGCCGCCGCTCTGACGGCCTCCTGGCTGAGCTACCGCAGATCCCGCGACGCCCCGGCCCCGGCCCCGGCCGACTGACGTAAGCTGGCCTTCCATGGTTATAAGCACCGCTCTGTGGTCCTTCGCCCTGGTTGTAGGACTGCTCACCCTGACCCCCGGACTCGACACCGCTCTGATCCTGCGGACCTCGGCCCTCGGCCGCCGCAGAAGAGCCTGGGGCGTCGTCCTCGGAATCCAGACCGGCACCCTCCTGTGGGGTGCGCTCACCTCCCTCGGCGTGACCGCGCTCCTCACCGCCTCCCACCTCGCCTACACGGCCCTGCGCTGGGCCGGCGCCGCCTACCTGGTCTGGCTGGGCGCCCGCATGCTCCGGGACACCTTCCGGGGCCGTCGTCCCGCCCCAAACACGACCGACGCCGCGCTCCTCTCCGGTACGGACTCGCTACGCGGCGGCTGGCGGCAGGGCACCCTCACCAACCTCCTCAACCCCAAGATGGGCGCCTTCTACGTCGCCGTCCTGCCCCAGTTCATCCCCGAGGGCGCCAACCACTTCGCCATGGGCCTGCTGCTCACCACCGTCCACATCCTCCTGGGGCTGGTGTGGTCGGCCGCCCTCATCGGCTTCGCCCGCGTCCTGCACGGCTGGCTCCGCAGGCCCCGGGCCCGCCTCCTGCTCGACCGGATCACCGGGACCGTCATCGCCGCCTTCGGCATCCGGCTGGCCCTCAGCGACTGAGCCTCCGGCCGGGCCTCGGGAAAAGGCTCTAGCATCGGCCGCATGGCGATGTTCGTGCACCTGACGCCCTCGGCGAACGCGGCGCGTGTGCGCCGTTCCGGAATACGGGCCGTCAGCCACGGCCGCGACGCATCACGGTCACGGGGCCTCTACTGCTTCCCCGTCCTCCCCTCGTACACCCTCACCCACCAGTGGCTGCGCGAGCTGGCCAGGCACGGCGGCCCGCGTGGACTCGTCGCCGTGCACATCCGCCTGCCGGACGACGAACCCGTCACCGTGGGCCCCTACAACCGCGACCCCGCGACCGTCACGGCCGCCGAAGCCGTACGCCGTGTCGCCGCCCTGCCCGACCCGCGCGGCTGGGAAGTGTTCGTCCCCCGGCCCGTCACCCGGCGCGAGGTGCACCGTATCCGCGCGGTCAGCCAGGTCACCGGCTGGCGGTACTTCCCCGGCTCGAACGGCAAGGCGCCCTGCACCTGCTTCGGCTGCCGGGTACGCGGCGAGTACGGCTCGCAGCGCCTGCGGCAACGCCGCCCGCACCCTCTCGACGGCCCTCCCCCGGCCTCCGCGGTCCTCGTGCGCAGGATCGCCGCAGCGGGCAGCCCCGGCGACCCCGAACAGCTCGTCCAGACCCTCCACTGGTTCGGGATGCGCCGACGCGGACCGGTCGACCAACTGGCCCACCTCGCGGACCACCCGGACCCGAAGGTCCGCAGGGCCCTCGTATGGGCCGTCGAGAACTGGTCGACCCCGAGCGCCACGGAACTCCTCCACCGCCTCGCCCAGGACCCGGACGCGACGGTCCGGGAGGCCGTCGAGTCCAGCGCACCCGAGACCTGAGGCCCTCGCCCCGACCGGGCTCGAAGCCGTACAGATTTCTTGTACAGGTCGTACGCGCGTGACGCGGGCGCGCAGGTGGAAGTTGGCTCGGTATGCACCCCGGAATGCGGAAGCGCAAGAACGCGTCGGCAATGAAACTTGTGGGCAAGCTGGTCGCCGTCTTCCGCAGGGCGGCCGGCCTGACCCAGACCCAACTCGCCGACCTGGTGGGCCACCAGGTGGAGACGATCGCCTCCATCGAACAGGGCAGACGGGCGCTACTGCCCAGCCTGGCCGCCACGCTGGACCAACTACTGGAGACCAAAGGTGCGTTGGCGGAGGCAGTGGCACACATGCCGGAGATCGATCTGATCCCGGCGTGGGCGGAGGAGTACTTGGAGCTGGAGCTGGAGGCTCTGGCGCTGTCCTGGTACGACAACCAGGTCGTACCGGGTCTCCTCCAGACGGACCGCTACGCCGAGGCCGTGTTCCGCAACAGGGTCCCTGTCTTCAGCGAGGAAAAGGTGGCGATTCAGACGAAGGCCCGCCTGGAACGCCAGGAAATCCTTCATCGGCCGTCGCCCCCGACCATCAGCTTCGTCGTCTGGGAACCGGTCCTGATGCTCCAGCTCCTGGACGACGAAGGGCACGCGGAGCAGTTGAACCACCTGCGTACCTGCGCCGCGCTCCCCGGCGTCTGCCTCCAGGTCCTGTCGCTGAACCACCGCACCCATGCCGGGCTGGACGGCCCCTTCACCCTGCTGGAAACGCCGGACTTCCAGCGCGTCGCCTACTCCGAGACACAGCGCGGCAGCCTGCTCGTCTCCGACCCCGACGAGGTCAGCATCCTCGCCCAGAAATATGCAATGCTGCGAGCCCAGGCCCTCAGCCCCGAAGACACCGTGGGCCTGCTGGACCGTCTGCTGGGAGAACAATGAACACCGCACATGAGTGGTTCAAGTCCAGCTACAGCGGCGACGAGGGCGGGCAGTGCCTCGAAGTCGCCTACGAGTGGCAGAAGTCGAGCCACAGCGGCAGCGAGGGCGGGCAGTGCGTCGAGGTCGCCGCCCACCCCGCCGCCATCCACATCCGCGACTCCAAGAACCCCGACGGCCCCGTCCTCACCGTCGCCCCCACCACCTGGACGGCCTTCGCCGGCTTCGCCGCCGACCGGCGACTCGTCTGACCCCACCGGAGGGATACCACCGCATGGCTGTCATCCACCGCACCACCCTGACGCCCACCAAACTGGAACTCCTCACCTCCTGGCTGCCCGCACAGCCCTGGTACCGCGGCAAGGGGCGGCAGCCCGAGCTGGCCAGGACCGGCGGGTTCCGGCTGGACGACCCGCAGGGCGAGGTGGGGATCGAGTTCATGGCGGTCACCGACACCTCGGGGGACCAACCGGTCACGTACCAGGTGCCGTTCAGCTACCGCGGCGCACCGCTCGCGGGCGACGACGACGCACTCATCGGCACGACCGAGCACGGGGTGCTGGGGCAGCGGTGGGTGTACGACGGGACGCGTGACCCGGTCCTCGTCGCCCAGTTGTTCGCGCTCGTCGTCGGCAAGGCCGAGCCGCAGATGCAGAGCACGAGCGACACCCCCGACCCGTCCGTCATCGCCTGGTTCGCCGAATCGGACACCCTGGCGGAGATCGCCGCCACGACCGCCACCGACGACCCGAACGGCACGGATCTCCTGGTCGCGACGGCACCCGCGGGCCGCCTGCTGACCCTCCACATCAACCGCGTTCTCCACCCCGGGCAGAACGCGGACGGACGGGCAATCGGCCACGTCACCGCGGACGCGCCGCTGCCCGACGGCACCACGGCGCGCACCGCGTACGTCGTCGTTCACGCACGCCCGTAGCCCGGACCGCCCGGCCCCGCCCGGCCGTTGTCAGTGCTCGCGCCTAGAGTTCGGTTCATGGCGACGCTCCCGAACCCGCTCCCGTCCCTGGCCACCTCAGGGCTTCGACTCCCGCCCGGCTCACTGGTGGACGCCACGATCGACGGCACCTGGCACGAGCCGCTGCTCTGGTGCGCCGACGAGCCCGCGTCCCACGGGACGTGGCGCGCGCTGCGCACGGCCGGGCGGACGGTCGGCCTGCTCCCCGTGCTGATCGACGGCGGGCGACGCGACCAGTGGCCCGATGCCTGGGACCTGATCCCGGACAGCACGTCGTACCCCGGCGATCACGACGCCGAGGAGGTGCTCAGCGAGTACTGGGAGGACTGCGCGCCCGAGGAGCTCGACGCCGCCGAGGGCGACTGGCCGGGCCTGGCCCCCGTCCCGGCCGCCGAGGGGCAGGACACCCCCGACGACCTGGCGGCCGCTGTCGCCGAGGAGTGCGTCGGCCCGGACGGCTGGTACCCCGGCTCGCGGGTGGCGCTCGTCCCGGCCCGGCGCAGCGCGGACATACCGGCGGCGATCGGCTGGTCGGGCCCGGTCAACTACGAGGACGACACGGCCCGGCTCTGTGCCGTGCTCCGCTCCTGGGAGGACCGCTTCGGCATACGGGTCGTGGTGCTGGGCTTCGACACCCTGACCGTCTCGGTCGGGCGCCCGCCCACCACCCTCCCGGAGGCCCGCGCGGTCGCCGCCGAGCACTTCGCGTTCTGCCCGGACAACATCGAACAGAACCCGCCGTACGACCTGGACGTCTACGCCGAGAAGATGGTGCTGGACCAGGAGACCTGGTCGTTCTGGTGGGACTGAACCGGACCCGAGCTCCTAGGTACGGCGACTCATGTGCCGTACCGGAGCGCCAGGTTGAATCGCACGCATGCCCGACAACGTCACGGACAGCCCCCGGCACACCTGGATCGCCTCACTGATCTCCACGGTCGTCACGCTGCCACTCGCGTTCTTCGCCCTGGTGCACATCATGCTCTCGCCCATAGCCTGCGAATACTGCTCGGAGACGGATGCCCACCGCTTCGACGCCAGCTTCGGTCCGGCGTGGACGGTGACCTGCTGCGGCCTGCTGCTGGCCCTGGTCATCCTGGTGGCGAGCTGGGTGTTCACCAGGCGCAGGCCGCCGACCGCGATCGGCCTCGCCGTGGCCGCGCCCGCCACCGTGTTCTTCACCTGGGTCGCCTTCATGACCCTGATCAACTGGCCCTGACCACTGGTCCTGAGCCTTCGAGCGGAGGAACACCGCCCGTGAACCCGGAGCCGTCCCCGGACGACACCGACGCCGACCGCGCCGACCGCCTCGCCCGCTTCATCGAGGAGTTCCGCGCCCTGCCGGCCGACAGCGACAGGAAACGCGAGATCATCGCCGAACTGGACGACAACACGGCCGCGCAGCCGTTCCTCGTCTTGGTGGTCGCCGACGCGGGCGAGTACGACCTCGCCCGCACCGAGGCCGCCACCGTCCTGCGCCTGTGGCCCCCGACCGACCCCGACCTGCGCCACCGCGCGGGCAGGGCCCTGCTGGCGGCGCTGCGCGACCCCGAGGAGGATCTGGTGCGCCAGTACGCGGCGATGGCGCTCGGCCCCTACGCCTCGGACGACCCGGCGGTCACCGAGGCCCTGATCGCCGCCGGAGGGTCCGGGGAGGACCCCCTCGTCCAGGCCTGCGCGAGGTCCGCCCTGGAAGAGGCGGGCCTCGCCTGAGCGCGCCCGGGGCCCACGCCCGGTCGCCGCGCCCGCCGACAAAGTCGGGTATCACGGACTGTTCCTCCGGAAAGGCCGTCCGGTACGCGTTCACCACTCGTGCCGGACGGGCTTCGGGACAACCCGATCGCAATCCGGAACGTCCTCTCTCACAAGCCCCGCGCCACCGGTACGGGACGGTGAACGAGGAGCTGGAGCATGGCCCGAAGCCCCATCCGCCCGATCCGCCGCCGCGGACTCGGTATCGACTACCCCCGCCGGGGGAAACGTACTTGGCGTCGCTGGGTCCCTTCATGGCGGCAGGTGCTGAGCGGAGTCATGCTCGGACTCGTCGCGCTGGCCGGCCTGTTCGCCGCGGTGTACGCGTCCGTCGACATCCCGAACGAGAACGTCGAGGCGCGCAGGCAGGGCACCGTCTACTACTGGGCGGACGGCAGCCAATTGGTGAGCGTGGGCGCGGTCAATCGGCAGAACGTCACGCTCGCCGACATACCCCGTTCGGTGGAGAACGCGGTCATCGCCGCCGAGAACGAGACCTTCTACTCCGACCCGGGGGTATCGGCGACGGGAATCGCCCGCGCGGCCGCAAGCATCGTCACAGGCGGTGAGACCCAGGGCGGCTCCACCATCACCCAGCAGTACGTGAAGAACACCTATCTCAGCCAGGAACAGTCGGCCACCCGGAAGTTCAAGGAATTCTTCATCTCCCTGAAGCTGAACAACAAGCAGGGCAAGAAGGAGATCCTCCAGGGGTATCTGAACACCAGCTGGTTCGGCCGCGGCGCCTACGGCATCCAGGCAGCGGCGAACGCGTACTACGGAATCCCCGCGAAGGACCTCGACCCCAGCCAGGCGGCGCTGCTCGCCTCCCTGCTCAAGGGGGCGGAGCAGTACGACCCCGCGGGCGGCAAGGGCAACCACGAACGCGCCGTCGACCGCTGGGAGTGGATCCTCGACCGGCAGGTGGAGATCGGCACGATGACGAAGGCCGAGCGGGCCGCGTACCAGAAGTTCCCCGAGCCGAAGCCGACCGCCAAGCCGACCAGCCTCGGCGGCCAGACCGGCTATCTCGTCGACATCGCCAACAAGTACATCAAGAAGCGTTCGGGCCTCACCGACAAGGACCTCTTCCGGGGCGGCTACCGGGTGCACACCACCTTCGACAAGGCCAGGGTGGGGCAGTTGGAGCGAGCCGTGCGCAGTGTGCGCAAGCGCGACCTCGACCCCAAGAAGCGCTCCGAGGACAAGTACGTCGAGGTCGGCGCCGCATCCGTGCGGGCCGACGGGGCCGTGGTCGCGGTGTACGGCGGAGCCGACGCGGTCACCCACTTCGCCAACAACGCCGACACCGCGGGCGTCCCCGTCGGCTCGGCCTTCAAGCCCTTCGTGCTGGCCGCGGCCCTTCAGCACGGCGACGGGATCACCCTGGACAGCGGCTACGACAACGGAGGGCGCCTGATCAAGGACGGCCCGTACGCGGCACCTCCCGCCCCGTCGGGTTCCGGTCCCGGCCAGGCGATGGCCACGGCGCCGACGACCCTGCGCGATGCGCTGATCAAGTCGTCCAACGCCACCTTCACGCTGCTCGGCAAGGACATCGGGCTGAAGAAGGTGAAGGAACTGGCGGTATCGGCCGGGCTGCACAAGGAGAGCCTGGCCCGTTTGGACAGGTCCTTTCCCCTCGGCACGTCCACACCGAGTGCGGTCAGGATGGCGGACGCGTACACCGCCTTCAGTAACGAAGGTATGAGGGCCGATCCCTACTCGGTGACCAGGATGACCCGGGACGGCGAGGCGGTCGAGGGCTTCGGGAAGCCCGAGCCGCGGCGCGCGATGGACGCCTCGGTGGCCAACGATGTGAACAGCACCCTGGGGATGGTGGCCTGGACGCGGCTGGGTCAGGACGGGAAGTTCGGCACGTCCGCCAGGACCGAGGCTGCCGGCGACCTCTCGGCGGGCGCGACCGGCGAGGACGACCGGATGAAGTCGGCCTGGTTCATCGGCCACACCGAAGGGCTGACCACGGCCGTCACGATGTTCCGCAACAAGCCGGGCACCCCTCAACTGCTGGGAATGCAGGGTGTGGGCGGGCCCGATTCGGGACGCGGCAATGTCTTCCCGCTCCGGATCTGGAACGCCTACGTCACGGGGAAGTAGGCCCGTGGGCCAGGGGCTGACGACGGCGTGGGGCAGAACTGACAACTGGACAAAGCAGCACTCCGCGCATTGGTCTTGACCAATATCTTATTGTGTGAAGAACTTGGCCGAAGCCGCCACGGAATCTTTACAAGCACCTCCGCTGGAGAGACACGCCCCCATGCGCATATCCGCAACCGCCGCCACCGCATCCGCAGTTCTCGGCGGAGCCCTCGTCCTCGGCCTCACGGCCGTCCCCGCCGCTCAGGCCACGCCCGCCGCCGATCCGGCGGCCTGCACCACCGATGCCTTCGGGATCGCCGGAAAGTACGGCGAGTTCGTTCTCGGTGACGACGTCCACTCCCCCGACGCGGAGGGCGCGGTGGCCGTCGGTGGCAATGCCGACTTCCGCGGCGGCTTCAGCGTCGCCAACGAGCTGTCGGCCGCGGAGGTCGACGCCCTGCCCGGCCGGGCATCGCTCGTCGTCCGCGGGAACCTGCTCAACGGCAGTTCGGTCACCGCGGTGATGAAGGGCAACGCGGTCGTCGGCGGCAAGGTCAGCGACCGCGCCCTCGAAATGCACTCCGGCACCTTCGGCCAGAACGCCGGACTGATCGACTTCGACACCGAGTTCACCAAGCTCCGGGCCTACTCCTCCGCACTGGCGAAGGAACCGGCGACTGCCGGCACCGAAGTGGAACTGACCGGCAGCAAGCTGACCCTGGAGGGCGGGAACACCACCCGCAACATCTTCGAGGTGACGGCCGGTCAACTGGAGAAGGCCAAGGACATCTACCTCAAGGTCCCCGCCGGCGCCACCGCGGTCGTCAACGTCAGCGGCGAGACCTACGACATGGCCAAGGCCGGCACCACCGGCTTCTTCCTCTCCGGCGGCCAGGACTACGTACTGGACGACAAGCTCCAGAGCGCCTCCGACGGCAAGGTCCGCGCCCGCCTGCTGTGGAACTTCCCCGAGGCCCGCACAGTCACCAAGAGCAGCCAGGCGGCCTGGCCCGGCAGCGTGCTGGCCCCCGGGGCACACCTGGAACTGGGCACCGGCGCACCGGTCAACGGCTCGGTGTGGGTCGCCTCGCTGCACGGCTCGGGCGGCGCGGAGACGCACCACTTCCCCTTCACCGGCTGCCTCTCGGAGACCGGCGAGACCCCGCCGCCCACCACGCCGACCCCGGGCAACACCCCCGGGACCACCCCGCCGGTGACCGGCACGCCCTCCGCCTCGGTGACACCGCCGTCGGAGAGCGGCACACCGTCCGCCGGCCCGTCCGAGTCCACACCGGCCACCCCGGCCCCGTCGCAGAGCACGACGCCCGGCGGCAAGGACGGCGACCTGGCCTCGACGGGCAGCAGCGGCACCATCCCGCTGGCCATCGGCACCGCCGTGGTGCTCGCCGTGGGCACCGGCCTGGTCGTGGTGGCCCGCCGCCGCGCCAAGCGGTCCTGACAGCCGGATGCCTGTGGGAACCCCGCGCGCGGGGTTCCCACAGGCATCTTCACCGCTGCCGCGGCCACCGTCCGACTCCGATCGTGACCGGAGGCTCCAGGGCCCGCCCGGCCCCTACGCGCGCCGCAGCCGCTGCGCGACCTCCGTCGCCCAGTACGTCAGGATCATCTGCGCACCCGCGCGCCGGATCCCGGTCAGGCTCTCCAGAATCGCCGCGTCCCGGTCGATCCAGCCCTTCTCCGCGGCGGCCTCGATCATCGCGTACTCACCACTGATCTGGTACGCGGCGACCGGCACGTCCACCGAGTCGGCGACCTTCGCGAGGATGTCGAGGTACGGCCCGCCCGGCTTGACCATGACCATGTCGGCGCCCTCCGCCAGGTCGAGCGCCAGCTCGCGCAGCGACTCACGGGCGTTCGCCGGGTCCTGCTGGTACGTCTTGCGGTCGCCCATGAGCGAGGAGCCGATGGCCTCGCGGAAGGGCCCGTAGAACGCCGAGGCGTACTTCACGGTGTAGGCGAGGATCGAGACGTCCTCGTGGCCCGTCTGGTCGAGCGCGTCGCGGATGACACCGACCTGGCCGTCCATCATGCCGCTCGGGCCCACCACATGGGCGCCCGCGTCGGCCTGGACCTGGGCCATCTCGGCGTACCGCTCCAGCGTCGCGTCGTTGTCGACCCGGCCGTCCTCGGTCAGCACACCGCAGTGGCCGTGGTCGGTGTACTCGTCCAGGCACAGGTCCGACATGACGACGAGATCGTCACCGACCTCCGCGCGCACCGCGCGCAGCCCGGCCTGGAGAATGCCCTCCGGGTCGGTGCCCGCCGTGCCCCGGGCGTCCTTCTTCTCGTCCGCGGGGACGCCGTAGAGCATGATCCCGGAGACCCCGGCCGACACCGCGTCGACGGCGGCCTTCCGCAGGGTGTCCAGGGTGTGCTGCTGCACGCCGGGCATGGCCGAGATGGCGACCGGGTCGTCGATGCCCTCGCGCACGAACGCGGGCAGGATCAGATTCGCCGCATCGAGCCGTGTCTCGGCGACCATCCGCCGCATCGTCGGGGTCGTCCGCAGCCGCCGGGGGCGGGAGCCGGGGAAGTTTCCGTACACAGTCATTCTTCGAGATTAGACCCGTACACATCACCGTCTTACCGACACCTGTGCCGGGAAAAGAGCGCGAAACGGGCGGGGGCCCGGCCGCCGAAGCGACCGGGCCCCTCACACACTCCGAACGCGCGGCTCAGGTCGTCGTACGCCGACGCCGCGCACCGGGACGCCGCTCGCTCGGCCGCGTCACCGGATCGCCGGCCTCCTTCGCCGCCTCCCGACGCCGCTCGCCGAACTCCGCGAGCGCCTGGGCCAGCTTGTGCACCGACGGCTCCGGGGAGAGGACGTCGACGCGCAGTCCGTGCTCCTCGGCGGTCTTCGCCGTCGCCGGGCCGATACACGCGATGACGGTCACGTTGTGCGGCTTGCCCGCGATGCCGACCAGGTTCCGCACGGTCGACGACGAGGTGAACAGCACCGCGTCGAAGCCGCCGCCCTTGATCGCCTCACGCGTGTCGGCGGGCGGCGGCGAGGCGCGGACCGTGCGGTACGCGGTGACGTCGTCGACCTCCCAGCCCAGCTCGATGAGCCCGGCCACCAGCGTCTCGGTGGCGATGTCGGCACGCGGCAGGAAGACCCGGTCGATCGGGTCGAAGACCGGGTCGTACGGCGGCCAGTCCTCCAGCAGACCGGCGGCGGACTGCTCACCGGACGGCACCAGGTCCGGCTTCACACCGAAGTCGACCAGCGCGGCGGCGGTCTGCTCGCCGACGGCCGCGACCTTGATCCCGGCGAAGGCACGGGCGTCGAGCCCGTACTCCTCGAACTTCTCCCGGACGGCCTTCACGGCATTGACGCTGGTGAAGGCGATCCACTCGTAGCGGCCCGTGACCAGGCCCTTGACCGCGCGCTCCATCTGCTGGGGCGTACGGGGCGGCTCGACGGCGATCGTCGGGACCTCGTGCGGCACGGCACCGTAGGAACGAAGCTGGTCGGAGAGCGACGCGGACTGCTCCTTCGTACGCGGCACGAGAACCTTCCAGCCGAACAGCGGCTTGGACTCGAACCACGCGAGCTGGTCGCGCTGGGCGGCGGAGCTGCGCTCACCGACCACGGCTATGACGGGACGGTGCCCCTCCGGCGACGGCAGGACCTTCGCCTGCTTCAGGACCTGGGCGATCGTCCCGAGGGTCGCCGTCCAGGTGCGCTGGCGGGTCGTCGTACCGGCGACCGTCACGGTCAGCGGGGTGTCGGGCTTGCGGCCCGCCGAGACCAGCTCACCGGCGGCCGCGGCCACCGAGTCGAGCGTCGTCGAGATGACGGCCGTGGCATCGCTCGCGCCGACCTCGGTCCAGCAACGGTCGGAGGCGGTACGGGCGTCGACGAACCTGACGTCCGCGCCCTGCGTGTCACGCAGCGGCACACCGGCGTACGCGGGCACGCCCACGACGTTGGCGACACCCGGAACGACCTCGAAGGGAATGCCGGCGGCGGCGCAGGCGAGCATCTCGGCACCGGCGTTCCCGTCCAGTCCCGGGTCGCCGGAGACGGCACGCACGACCCGCCTGCCGCCCCTCACCGCCTCCATGACAAGATTGACCGCGTCCCTGAGAACGGGCACACCGGCGGCTGCTGACTGCGCGTCAACAACCGTCAGCTCAGGTGTGCTTACGCTTGCCCGCGCATGGCAGCGAACGACACCGAGGACGTCCGGCTCGGCGACAAGGACGTCCGCGCTCGCGAGCGCCTCGACGGCGCGCAGAGTCAGCAGTCCCGGGTCGCCGGGACCGGCGCCGAGGAAGGTGACGTGCCCTTGTGCGGACAGGGCCGGAAAGTCGGTTGCGGCGGGGCCGGTGGGGCTCAAAGTGCTCGCTCCCCCATAAGACCGGCCGCACCCTTGGCAAGCATCTCGGCCGCGAGCTCGCGACCGAGAGCCGCCGCGTCGTCCTGCGACGTGGGGACGGGACCGGTGGTGGACAGCTGCACCAGCGAGGAACCGTCGGTGGAACCGACGACACCGCGCAGGCGCAGTTCGTTGACAGCCTGTCCGTCGACCAGGAGGTCGGCCAACGCACCCACAGGTGCGGAGCAACCGGCCTCCAGGGCGGCGAGCAGGGCACGCTCGGCGGTCACGGCGGCCCGGGTGTACGGGTCGTCGAGCTCGGCGAGCGCGGCGGCGAGGTCGGCGCTGCTCGCAGCGCACTCGATCGCCAGTGCTCCCTGGCCGGGAGCGGGCAGGACGGTGTCGACCGACAGGAAGTCGGTCACCTCACCGGTCCGGCCGAGGCGGCTGAGCCCGGCCGCGGCGAGTACCACCGCGTCCAGCTCACCGCTCCGGACAAATCCGATACGCGTATCGACGTTCCCGCGGATCGCCACGGTCTCGATGTCGAGACCGTGGTTACGGGCGTACGCGTTGAGCTGCGCCATACGGCGCGGCGAGCCGGTACCGATGCGGGCGCCGGACGGCAGCTGCTCGAAGGTCAGCCCGTCCCGCGCCACCAGTACGTCGCGCGGGTCCTCGCGCACCGGCACCGCGGCCAGCACGAGGCCCTCGGGCTGGGCGGTCGGCAGGTCCTTGAGCGAGTGGACGGCGAAGTCCACCTCGCCGCGCAGCAGCGCGTCGCGCAGCGCCGCGACGAACACACCGGTGCCGCCGATCTGCGCGAGGTGCTCCCGCGAGATGTCGCCGTACGTGGTGATCTCGACGAGCTCGACGGCGCGCCCGGTCACCTCGCTGACCGCGTCGGCGACGAGGCCGGACTGCGCCATGGCGAGCTTGCTGCGCCGGGTGCCCAGCCTCAGCGGCTTGTCGGCCCCCGCGCCCAGGGGTGAGTTGTCGGTCATGACCGCCCTCTATTCGGGTCGTTCAGGTCTGCCCGGGAGACGGCGGCCACCGTCTGCGGGTCGAGGTCGAAGAGTTCCCGCAGCGCATCGGCGTACCCGGCGCCGCCGGGCTCGCTGGCGAGCTGCTTGACCCGCACGGTGGGCGCGTGCAGGAGCTTGTCGACGACGCGGCGCACGGTCTGCGAGATCTCGGCGCGCTGCTTCTCGTCCAGGTCGGGGAGGCGTCCGTCGAGCCGCGCGATCTCGCCCGCGACCACTCCGGCGGCCATCGTGCGCAGGGCGACGACGGTCGGGGTGATGTGGGCGGCGCGCTGGGCGGCGCCGAAGGCGGCGACCTCGTCGGAGACGATGGTGCGCACCTGGTCGACATCGGCGGCCATCGGGGCGTCCGCCGACGCCTCCGCGAGCGACTCGATGTCGACGAGACGCACACCGTCGAGCCGGGCCGCCCCGCCGTCGATGTCGCGCGGCATGGCGAGGTCGAGCAGGGCCAGGCGCACGGGGCCGGTGCCCTGCGCGGGCACGGTGGCCCGGCGGACGGCCTGGCGCACCGCGCCGGCGCTGCCGTTCTCCACCCAGGCGGCGTGCCGGTCGACATCGGCGGGGGCGGGCACCACGGGCGCGGCGGCGGGCGTCTCGACGGCGTCGGCGACATCCAGGCCGAGCGCCTCGGCGACGGCCTCGGCGGTCAGCACGAGACCGGTCGCGCCGGTGCACGAGACGACGATGTCGGCACGTGTCAGTTCGTCGCAGACCGCGGCCATCTCCACGGCGCGGGCGGCCACGCCCGTACCCCCGGGCTGGGCCAGGATCTCGACGAGCCGGTCGGCACGGGCCCGGGTCCGGTTGGCGACGACGATCTCGGCGACACCGGTGCGGGCCAGGGTGGCTGCGGCGAGCGAGGACATCGAGCCCGCGCCGATCACCAGGGCGCGCTTGCCCCGGGCCCAGTCGGCGACGTCCGCGCCGACCGCGAGCTGCTCCAGACCGAACGTGACGAGCGACTGCCCGGCCCGGTCGATCCCGGTCTCGCTGTGGGCCCGCTTGCCGACCCGCAGGGCCTGCTGAAACAGGTCGTTCAGCAGCCGGCCCGCGGTGTGGAGCTCCTGCCCCAGCGCCAGCGCGTCCTTGATCTGGCCGAGGATCTGGCCCTCGCCGACAACCATCGAGTCCAGCCCGCACGCCACCGAGAAGAGGTGGTGGACGGCCCGGTCCTCGTAGTGCACATAGAGATACGGAGTGAGCTCGTCCAGACCGACGCCGCTGTGCTGGGCGAGGAGCGTGGACAGCTCGGCGACGCCCGCGTGGAACTTGTCCACGTCGGCGTACAGCTCGATGCGGTTGCAGGTGGCCAGCACGGCGGCCTCGACCGCGGGCTCCGCGGCGAGGGTGTCCTGGAGCAGTTTGGCCTGCGTCTCGGCAGCCAGCGAGGCCCGCTCCAGTACGGAGACGGGGGCGCTGCGGTGGCTCAGCCCTACGACAAGAAGACTCATGCCGGCATCACGGCGGGCATGTCCCCGTCGGGTCCCTTCCGGCTGCCGGAGGCCGAGCGCACCGGGGGCGCGGCCGGGTCCGAGCTGCTCTCGGCGGTGTCCTCGCCGGCCTTGCGCTGCTCGTGGAAGGCGAGGATCTGGAGTTCGATGGAGAGGTCGACCTTGCGCACGTCCACGCCGTCGGGCACGGACAGCACGGTCGGCGCGAAGTTCAGGATGGAGGTGACGCCCGCGGCGACGAGGCGGTCGCAGACCTGCTGAGCGGCACCGGCCGGGGTCGAGATGACACCGATCGACACGCCGTTGTCGCCGACGATCTTCTCCAGTTCGTCGGCGTGCTGGACGGGGATCCCGGCGACCGGCGTTCCGGCCATCGCGGGGTCGGCGTCGATCAGCGCGGCGACCCGGAAACCACGGGAGGCGAAACCGCCGTAGTTGGCGAGCGCGGCGCCGAGGTTACCGATACCGACGATCACGACCGGCCAGTCCTGGGTGAGCCCGAGTTCGCGGGAGATCTGGTAGACGAGATACTCGACGTCGTACCCGACACCGCGCGTCCCGTACGAGCCGAGGTAGCTGAAGTCCTTGCGCAGCTTGGCGGAATTGACCCCCGCCGCCGCGGCGAGCTCCTCGGACGAGACCGTGGGTACCGAGCGCTCGGAGAGCGCGGTCAGTGCGCGCAGATACAGCGGAAGCCGGGCGACGGTGGCCTCGGGAATTCCTCGGCTACGGGTCGCCGGTCGGTGAGTTCGGCCAGTTGCCACGGTGCTCCTGCGGGATGAGCGGGGCTGCAGGCGGCCGTATTTCCCAAGACCGCCCCGTCGAATGCAGGCTATGTCTTTGTGAACACGTGCACAAAGATAGTGTCCGTTTTGTCCGGTCAAAGTGACCGGGGTCACGCACATTCGTCGTGCGATCCCGGAACCAAGGATCGCATCAGCCCGTTGCAGGCCCGAAGGGGGCAAAGCGGCACACACTCCTCACAACCACTCCCCCGAGAGCACTCAAAACGCCCACGATGGTAACCGGCTTTCGCTCACGACCGCAGTGCCCGGCGCAGCCTCACCGGGTCCACCCGCCAGAACGTGTGCTGTTCGTCATCGATCAGCACCACCGGAATCTGCTCCCAGTACTCCCGGTACAGCTCCTCGTCCCGGGAGATGTCCTTCTCCTCCCAGGACACGCCGGTCTCCTCGCACACCTCCCGCACCACCTGCCTCGCGTCGTCACAGAGATGACATCCGGGCTTCCCGACCAGGGTCACCACGCGTTCCGCGGGCTTCTTCTTCGTACGTCGCAACAAGGCACTCATGCCTTCATTCTGCGCCGCGAGAGGAACTGTTCCCTCCTTGATCCGGTACGCCCGGAATCACCCGTTCAACAAATCGGCGGTCAAGAGTTCACGCCGCGGCATCCCGGCAGGTCGGGAAGGGCCGAACCGACTGGCTATGCTCACGACATGGCCGCTCTTGGATGGCTCACACCACGTAGGCGCCCCGCGACAGCACGGAGTGTGCTGGCCGGCGAGGCAGCAGCTGAGGCAGCGCGGAAATCCACCCTCCCCGACGATCGGTCCCCCGGTGCCGAGCTGGGCACCTCCGCGAAGGCGGAGGCCGAGGAAGCACCCTTCCCCGTCGTCGGCGACGAGCGGGCCGCCGCCTTCTTCGACCTGGACAACACCGTCATGCAGGGCGCGGCGATCTTCCACTTCGGCCGCGGCCTGTACAAGCGGAAGTTCTTCCAGCGCCGCGAGCTGACCCGGTTCGCCTGGCAGCAGGCCTGGTTCAGGCTGGCGGGCGTCGAGGACCCGGAGCACATGCAGGACGCCCGGGACAGCGCCCTGTCCATCGTCAAGGGCCACCGCGTCTCGGAGCTGATGTCCATCGGCGAGGAGATCTACGACGAGTACATGGCCGACCGCATCTGGCCCGGCACCCGGGCCCTCGCCCAGGCCCACCTCGACGCCGGACAGCGCGTCTGGCTGGTCACCGCCGCCCCGGTGGAGACCGCCACGATCATCGCCCGCCGGCTCGGCCTGACCGGCGCGCTCGGCACGGTCGCCGAATCCGTCGGCGGCGTCTACACCGGCCGCCTGGTCGGCGAGCCGCTGCACGGCCCCGCGAAGGCCGAGGCGGTCCGCGCCCTGGCCGCCGCCGAGGGCCTGGACCTCGACCGCTGCGCGGCGTACAGCGATTCGCACAACGACATCCCGATGCTGTCCCTGGTCGGACACCCGTACGCGATCAATCCGGACGCCAAGCTCCGCAAGCACGCCCGCGCGCTCGACTGGCGGCTGCGGGACTACCGGACGGGTCGCAAGGCGGCCAAGGTCGGCATCCCGGCCGCGGCCGGCGTGGGCGCCATCGCGGGCGGCACCGCCGCCGCCGTCGCCCTGCACCGCCGCCGCCGCTGACGCGCCCCGCCCCGCCCGGCCCCGCCGTGGGCCGGGCGAGCCACGCCCGGACCCCCGCAGCCGACCGGAACCCCTTACCCACCGACCGCTCCGGCCAGTCGTCCTGCTCTCACACGGCCACAACCCGTCGCGCCGGTAGACAGATCACGAAGTAATTCGATCAGCAAACGGTCACGATGCGCTACTAGATGTGTCGTTTAGTCGCTACAGAAACGACGTAATCGGTGATTTGAGCAACTGGGTGTAGCACTGCCTGTACGAAGCGTTATTCTCCTCAGACGCATTCCGGAACCCACCACTCACTACGACGAGTGACGGTTTCGCACTGCACGTGATGGAAGCTCTGCCTCTGGGAGTCCCGTGTACCCACACGTCGGGGTTGACACCTCGGGCCTGGCTACGCTGCGCGCAACGGTCGCCGACCGCTTGCGCGGCTTCGTCCCCACCGCGTACGCCGTACCCGCATTTGCCACCCCTGCACCTGTCGGCCCTTGCTATGCCCTGGCCGAACGCGGTGCGGCGGTCGGAAGACGCAGCAACCGCGGCGCAACGACCACGTCCACCGTTCGTCGGCCGACCGCCGACAGTGACAGCGCGCGCATGATGGATCTCGTCGAGCGCGCACAGGCCGGCGAGGCCGACGCCTTCGGCCGCCTCTACGACCAGTACAGCGACACCGTCTACCGCTACATCTACTACCGCGTGGGCGGCAAGGCGACGGCGGAGGATCTCACGAGCGAGACCTTCCTGCGCGCCCTGCGCCGCATCTCCACCTTCACCTGGCAGGGTCGCGACTTCGGCGCCTGGCTGGTCACCATCGCCCGCAACCTGGTCGCCGACCACTTCAAGTCCAGCCGCTTCCGACTGGAAGTGACCACCGGCGAAATGCTCGACGCCAACGAGGTGGAACGCAGTCCCGAGGACTCCGTCCTGGAGTCCCTCTCCAACGCCGCGCTCCTGCAGGCCGTGCGCCGGCTCAACCCCCAGCAGCAGGAATGCGTGACCCTGCGCTTCCTCCAGGGCCTCTCGGTCGCCGAGACCGCCCGGGTCATGGGCAAGAACGAGGGCGCGATCAAGACCCTGCAGTACCGCGCCGTCCGCACGCTGGCCCGGCTCCTCCCGGATGATGCCCGCTGACCCCACCCCCGGCCGAATCACGCTCGGCGACACGTTCATCACACACTGGTCCGATCATCCTTCGTGCGTAACCCAAGTGCCGCGCTCCTCGTTGTGCCGGTTGCAGGCCCCCTGTCGTCACCCCGTGTCCGCCGACACTCACTCATTCGTGTGGAAGCGCTCAAGGTGTGCAACCTTCCGGACCACCAGGGGAGTCGACCGTCATGACGAGAGGAGGTGCCGCCAGTGATCGCAAACGTTTCGGCACACCGGCGGGCGAACGCCTTCGCCCAGGCCCTGGAGGAGCAGTCGCTCCGCGGTGCGGCGGCCGCACAGCCCGAGGAATCGGCCGAACCGGCCGACCACGGACCGCTGCTGGCCCTGGCGAACGGCCTCGGCGAGGTACCGCGGCCGGAGTTGGACCCCGAGGTCAAAGTGGTGCAACGAGCCCAGCTCGTCGCCGCCATGGAGGCCATGCTCACCGAGGGCGGTGCGTCCGCGGGCCCTACGGTGCCCGAACAGCGCGCCAAGGGAGCCCACCGGGCCTCCCCGCTCCGGAAACTGCGCCCGCGTTCACGCTGGACGAAGGGCCTCGCGGCCGGCGGACTCACCGTCGGTGTGGCAGCGGGAGCCTTCGGCGGAGTGGCCGCTGCCAGTTCCGACGCCCTGCCGGGTGATTCGCTGTACGGGCTCAAGCGCGGCATGGAGGACATCCACCTCGGCATGGCCAGCGGCGACGCCGACCGCGGCGAGGTCTACCTCGACCAGGCGTCGACCAGGCTCAACGAGGCCCGCCGGCTGATGGAGCGCGCCCGCTCCGGCGCCCTGGACCACGAACAGCTCGGCGAGGTCAGGCGCACCCTCAACGGCATGACGCACGACGCCAGCGAGGGCCACCGCCTGCTCCACTCCGCCTACCAGCAGAACGGCGCCATCGGCCCCATCCAGACCCTGGACTCCTTCTCCCGCTCGCACCGCGAGAGCTGGAGCAGCCTCCGCGACCGGCTGCCCGTACAGCTGACGGACATCGGCGACAAGGTCAGCTCGGTCTTCGACGCCATAGACGAAGAGGTCCAGCCGCTGCAGTCGCTGCTCCCCCGCACCCCGGACAGCAGCGGCGGCGCCCAGCAGTCGGACACCGGTGAACAGGGCACGCAATCCTCGCGCACGGCCCCCTCGGCGCCCACATCACCGGAAGCCTCACACGACCGTCCGGGCAACAGCACCTCGCCCCACCCGTCGGGATCGGGCAGCGCCCCGGCCGAGGGCCTGATCGCCGGCGGCACGGACGGCCTCCTCGGCACCCCGCCCCCGGGCACCGTGCCGTCCACCGCCGGCCGGGCCAGCACCCCGCCCACCCCGGACGTCACCCTCCCGCCGCTCCTCCCCGGCCTGCTCCCGGGCCTGGGGATCAACGGCGAGGACCGGAAGGACTAGCGCCACCTCGACCGGATGGGGGCGGGCTCACCGAGCCCGCCCCCATCCGCGTATCGGCGCACCCCTCAGAAGAACACCGACCTCCGCTGCACCAGCAGCTTGTACAGCGTGTGCTGGATCTGCTCCCGCACCTGATCCGTCAGATTGAACATCAGCATCGGGTCCTCCGCCGCCTCCACCGGATACCCGCTCGTGGAGATCGGCTCCCCGAACTGGATCGTCCACTTCGTCGGCAGCGGCACCGCCCCGAGCGGTCCGAGCCAGGGAAACGTCGGCGTGATCGGGAAGTACGGAAACCCCAGCAGCCGCGCCAGCGTCTTCGAGTTGCCGATCATCGGGTAGATCTCCTCCGCCCCCACGATCGAGCACGGAATGATCGGCACCCCGGCCCGCAGCGCCGTGGACACGAAACCGCCCCGCCCGAAGCGCTGCAGCTTGTACCGCTCCCCGAACGGCTTCCCGATGCCCTTGAACCCCTCCGGCATCACCCCGACGACCTCGCCCCGCCGCAGCAGCCGCTCGGCGTCCTCCGCGCAGGCCAGCGTGTGCCCGGCCTTGCGGGCCAGCTCGTTCACCACCGGCAGCATGAAGACGAGATCGGCGGCCAGCAGCCGCAGATGACGGTCCGCCGGATGATTGTCGTGCACGGCGACCTGGAGCATCAGCCCGTCGAGCGGCAACGTCCCCGAGTGGTTGGACACGATCAGCGCCCCGCCCTCGGAGGGGATGTTCTCGATGCCCTTCACCTCGACCCGGAAGTACTTCTCGTACACCGGCCGGAGCATCGACATCAGGACCTGATCGGTCAGCTCCTCGTCGTACCCGAACTCGTCGACGTCGTACTCGCCCGTGACCCGCCGCCGCAGGAACGCGAGCCCGCCGGCGATCCGCCGGTCCCAGTCACCGCGCTCCTCCCGCCCCAGGGGCTGCTCGGCCCCCTCCGGCTCCTCCTGCGGCTTCAAGGCGTCCTGCTGCCCCGGAAGGGCGCTCACGGCGGCGGTCCCCAGCACAGAGGCCGCCGCGGGCCCCTGGCCCCGGCCGCCCCCTACGGACCGGCGCCGTGCGGGCCGCCCTGAACCGCCCGTCCGCGAACGGTCGTCGTCGAACGGAATGACCTTGGCATCCGCCATCGTCGATGCGCTCCTCTACCTGGCGCTGGGGGTCGGCTCGGTGTCGCCGGCCCCGGTGATCCCCGGAACATCGCCCGCCGCCCCGGCGAACGGCACGGCGGCCAGTCTGTCGACCGCCCTGCCCACCGCCTCGGGCGGCAGCAGTCCGGGCCCCTGACTGCGCGCGAACTCCGCGAACGTCTCCGCGGTACTGAACCCGGGGTGGAAGCCGAGGGTCTCGCGCATCTGGACCGTGGAGACCACCCGGCCATGGGTGAGCAGCCGGATCTGCTCCGGCGAGAAGTCCGTCATGCCGACCGTACGCAGCGCCTGGCCGACCCAGGTGACCGCGGGCAGCAGCAACGGCACCGTCGGCCGCCCCAGCCGCCGCGAGCACTGCGAGAGCAGCAGCACCCCGTCCCCGGCGATATTGAACGTGCCGCTGTTCAGCGTCCCGCGCCGCGGCTCGCCCGACGCGACGCCCAGCACGTCGACGACATCGTCCTCGTGCACGAACTGGAGCCTCGGGTCGTATCCGAACACCGTCGGCAGAACCGACAGCGACAGATAGTCGGCGAGCGGCGAATCGGCCCGGGGCCCCAGGATGTTCGCGAACCTGAGCACGCACACGGCCACATCCGGCCGACGGCGCGCGAAGCCTCGCACGTACCCCTCGACCTCCACCACGTCCTTGGCGAAGCCCCCGCTGGGCAGGGACTTGGGCGGGGTGGTCTCGGTGAAGACCGCCGGATCGCGCGGCGCCGAGCCGTACACATTCGTACTGGACTTGACCACCAGCCGCCGCACGCTCGGCGCCTTCTGGCAGGCGCCGAGCAGCTGCATGGTGCCGATGACGTTGGTCTCCTTGACCGTCGTCCGGCCGCCTGTGCCGACCGCCTTGGCCGAGACGTCCAGATGCACCACCGTGTCGACGGAGTGCTCGGCGAGGACTCGGGCGATCGCGGGCTGGCGGATGTCCGCCGTCACGAAATCGGCGTCGCCCAACTCGTGTCCGGGCGTGACCGCGTCGACGGCGATCACCCGGTCCACGCCCGGATCACGCTGGATGCGCCGCACGAAGCGGCCTCCCAGCTGCCGGGCCGCTCCCGTGACCAGCACGACCTTCCCCAAGATCAGCGCCTTTCGTCGAAAGGTTTCCCCTGGCCGTCACCGTAGCGGGTGGATGTTGCCCTGTGATGACCGCGCGGCGGCCTTCCCCGAAGTCTTTGGCCCGAATGCCCTTCGGCCCGAATGCGGGTCACTGCCCCCACAACGCGCCGCAGCCCTCCCGCCGGATCGGCGGGAGGGCTGCGGATTCACGAACTGCGTTCGCTTACTTCTTGTTGCGACGCTGAACGCGCGTGCGCTTGAGCAGCTTGCGGTGCTTCTTCTTGGCCATCCGCTTGCGCCGCTTCTTGATAACAGAGCCCACGACTACCCTCGCTCACTTCTTCTTCACTGGTGCGGGGCGTCTGGGCCCACACGACCTACGTCGGCCTAGCCTACCCGCCAGCGCGTGAGGGGCGTAATCCGAGGTGAACCTCAGGCGGACTCCACCCCCACAAAGGACTCGCGGAGATACTCGTGAACCGCTTGCTCCGGAACCCGGAAGGACCTGCCCACCCGGATCGCCGGCAGATGACCGCTGTGCACCAAGCGGTACACGGTCATCTTCGACACTCTCATGACCGAGGCGACTTCCGCCACGGTCAGAAACTTGACCTCGTTGAGAGGCCTCTCGCTGCCAGCAGCCATGACCCACCTGTACCTTCCGCACGAGACGCGCACCGGCTTCCCCTCCGGTGACTCTTCGTCGTTGTGCGCTCACTCCCCAGGTTAGGGGCGGGTGATGCGAGTGGGGAAGAGGGGAGACGATCGGCCGCCTACCGTGACAGAAACGCCCGATTGAGTACATAGCGCGTGAGCGGCCGGTAGTACGCGGACGGCACGGCGTCATCGAGCGGAACGGCCACCGCCACCCGCCCCTCGGCCTCCCCGACGAACAGCGCGGGATCGTCCGTATCGGCCAGGCCGATCGCCTCAATGCCCAGCTGACCTGCCCCGCAGACCCACCCATGGTCCCCGACGACCAGTTCCGGCAGCCGCCCGCGACCCTCCGCGGCCGCCTCCAGAACGACCCTGACCGGCAGCGGGGAATGGGTATGTGCGCCGGTGTCACCACCGGTGGACCGCACGCCGGGTTCGCGCACCATCGCGACTCCTCGTACGTAATCGAGGCTGCACGTGCGTACGCCGAACCGGGTCGTTATGTCGATACATCGCCCCTGCGCGGGAGTGAGTACACGGCACCCGGCCGCCGACATGGCGTCTGCCAGCGCTGCGTAGAAACCGAGCAACCGGTGCGGATGACCGGTCCCGAACAAGACCGGCGCCCGCCGGACCGCGGCATGCGACAAGCGCTCGGCGAATGCGTCCAGACCTGCCAGGGTCCGCTCCGGATCGATCACATCAGGCCCCGAGACATGAGCGGGATCGTCCGAAACCCCGCACCTGTCGGCCATCAGACGAAGCAGATCGAGCTCCTTCCAACCCCGCCCGGGGACGAGGCCGAGCGTCGCCCGCGGGTCCCTGGCCGCGAAGAGCCGATAGCTCCGCAGACTCACTTCCCGCGAGGTGGCCACGGGCCCGGCCAGCCGGGCCGCAAGCAGATGCGCACGCAGCGCTCCGGTGCTCAACACCCCACCGATGCTCCCCCAATCACCCGGACGGAGGGCCGGAAGCCGGGTTACGCCCCACAGTTGGCGCAACCATTACGCGCCACCGCACGGAAACGTCCGCGCCACGACCGCCCCCGCCCGGATCAGGTCAGCAGACCCCGCAACGGAAACGCCGCCCGCCGCGTCGCCAGCACCGCCTGGTCCAGCCGGTCCGCGGGGTCGTACCCCTCCTCCCACGACTTCCAGGAAGGAGTACGCCCGTCCGTCATCCGGGCCGGCCCCAACTGCCGGGTCCGGGCATAGACCTCGTCCCGCCACGACGACGGAATCACCGACTCCGGGTCCACCGGAGCATGCGCGGCGATCCCCACCAGATGCGTCCAGGACCGCGGCACCACATCGACCACCGCGTAACCGCCCCCGCCGAGGGCCACCCAGCGCCCGCCCTCCACGTACTCATGGGCGAGATCGTGACAGGCCGACATCACCGCGCGCTGCGCGTCCAGCGACACCGCGAAATGGGCGAGCGGATCCTCGAAATGCGTATCGGCCCCGTGCTGGCTCACCAGCACCTGCGGCCGGAAGTCCGCCAGCAGCTCCGGCACCACCGCGTGGAACGCCCGCAGCCACCCCGCGTCCCCCGTACCGGCCGGCAGCGCCACATTCACCGCACTGCCCTCACCCGCCCCGGAGCCGGTCTCCTCCGGCCAACCGGTCTGCGGGAAGAGCGTCCGCGGGTGCTCGTGCAATGAGACGGTCAGAACCCGCGGGTCCTCCCAGAACGCCGCCTGCACCCCGTCACCGTGGTGCACGTCCACATCGATGTACGCGACCCGCTCGGCACCCAGCTCCAGCATCCGCGCGATGGCGAGCGCCGGATCGTTGTAGATGCAGAACCCCGCCGCACCGCCCGGCATGGCATGGTGCAGCCCGCCCGTGAAGTTCACGGCGTGCGAGGTGTCCCCGCGCCACACCGCCTCGGCCGCCGCCACCGACTGCCCGGCGATCAGCGCCGACACCTCGTGCATCCCCGCGAACGCCGGATCGTCCACCGTCCCGAGCCCGTAGCGCTGATCGGCCCGCTTCGGATCCGCCGACGCGGCACGCACCGCGGCCACGTAGTCCTCGCGGTGCACCAGCCGCAGCGTGGACTCCCCGGCGGGCTTGGCGGCCACCACATCCACCGCGCCGTCGAGCCCGAACGCCCGGACCAGCCCCATCGTCAGGGCGAGTCTGACGGGGTCCATCGGATGACTTTCCCCGAAGTCGTATCCCGTTACTGCGTCATCCCACATCAACTGTGCGCGGCCGCTCATGCCCGCCACCGTATCGGGCGGACTCCGCGCCGAACGACTTGGCGTACACCAGCGTCGCGAGCACCAGCACCATCGGTACGAGCATCGCCCCCCGATAGCTCCAGGCGTCCCCGAGCGCCCCCACCAGCGGTGATCCCACCAGGAATCCCACGTAGTTGAAGACATTCAGCCGCGCGACGGCCGTATCGCTCGCCCCGGGGAACATCCGCCCGGCAGCGGCGAACGTCTGCGGCACGATCACACAGAGCCCGAGCCCCAGCATGGTGAACCCGAGCATCCCGGTCCATGCCCCACCGGCCAGAGCCACCACCCCGAACCCGGCAGCGGCCAGCACACTCCCCGACCGCACCACGGCCACCGCCCCGAACCGCCGCACCCCGAAGTCCCCGACGGCCCGCCCCAGCAGCGTCGTCACCATGTAGACGTTGTACGGAACGGTCGACAGCTGCTCCGAGCTCCCCAGCACGTCCTGCAGGTACTTGGCGCTCCAGTTGGAGACCGTCGAGTCCCCGATGTACGCGAAGCTCATCACCAGACAGAGCGGCATCAGCAACTTGAAGGAGACCGAGGCCGCCGCCGCCTTGCCCTGCGGCTCCCCCCGGTCCGCACCCGCCGACGCGCCCTCGGCGTACCACCGGCTCCCGATGAACGCGGCGGGCAGCAGCACGACGACCGCCGGCAGGTAGGAGACCAGCAGCGAAAGGTCCCAGTGCGCCCCGGCCCATGCCATGGACGCCCCGGCGATCCCGCCCAGGCTGTACGCGGCGTGGAACCCGAGCATGATGGAACGCCCGTACGCCCGCTGGAGGCTGACCCCCATCATGTTCATGGAGGCGTCGAGCGCCCCGACGGACAGCCCGAACACGCCCAGCGCCAGAGCCGCCTCCCACAGCGCGTTCCCGGCACCGGCACCGAGCAGCGCGAGCATCACGACGGGCTGGGCCCATCGCAGCACGACCCTGGGCCGCACCCGCGCGACCACCTTCTCGGTGACCACACTGCCCACCCCGGCCAGGATGGGCACCGCGGCCAGGAAGACGGGCAACAGCCCGTCGGATATCCCGTACCGGTCCTGAATGGCGGGAATCCGCGTCACCAGCAGCGCGAAGGTGACTCCCTGCACGAAGAAACTCAGCGCGAGGGAGGCCCTGCCGTGCCGCAAACGAGCATCTGTCATGGCCGCGAGCGTAAGGCCAGTCTCTACCCGTGGGTAGATGGATCAGGCGAGCAATTCCCGGAGTTGGCCCATGTCGGAGAAGTGCCCGTTCACCCCGGGGAGCCGGTCCGCCGGCATCATCGACGTAAACCCGTACACATCCATCCCCGCGGCCCTGGCCGCCTCCACTCCGAGCGGGCTGTCCTCGATGACGACGCACCGCTCGGGAGGGACCCCCATCCGCTCGGCGGCGAGCAGGAACAGATCCGGCGCCGGCTTTCCCTGCCCCACGTCCTCCGCGCTGAAGATCCACTCCTCCTCGAACCACTGGTCGAGCCCGGTCTTGCGATGCCCGACCCGGATCCGCTCATGGCTGCCGGAGGACGCGACACAGTACGGAACCCCGTCGGCGACAAGTTTCCCCAGCACGTCCTCGACCCCCGCCACCGGTTCCAGCTCCTGCTCGAACGCGGCGAAGATCCGCGAGTGCAGCGTCGCGTCGAAGTCCGAGGGCAGCTTCTCCCCGGTCCTTTCCTCGACGAGATCGTGCACCCGGTGCACGGCAGCCCCCATGTAGTCCCGAAGACTCTCCTGGTACGAGGTGGGGTGACCGAGCTCCGTGAGGTACTCGGCCAGGATGGTGTTGGAGATCGGCTCGCTGTCCACGAGCACACCGTCGTTGTCGAAGATGACCAGTTCGTAGCGCATGGTTCGAGCCTAGACGCTCGGAACGCAGAAAAGCCCCGTGCCACAAGGGCACGGGGCTTTCCCGTAAAAGGAGTTCGGCGGCGTCCTACTCTCCCACAGGGTCCCCCCTGCAGTAC
>NZ_JBHWIY010000053.1:0-32761 GCF_042731715.1 Streptomyces sp. NPDC059832
AACATATCTGGCGTTGACTTTTGGCACGCTGTTGAGTTCTCAAGGAACGGACGCTTCCTTTGTACTCACCCTCTCGGGCTTTCCTCCGGGCTTTTTCCTTCGGTCTTGCGTTTCCGACTCTATCAGACTCTTTCGTGTCCGATTCCCGGTCGAAGCGGGCCCCCTGCGGAGCAGGAGAGTTTTTACTGCGCTTTCCAGTTCTTCGCTTTCGCGTTTCCCTTTCCGGCGAGTCCGACTCTATCAGTCCTTTTCGCTTTCCCTGACCAGCTCCCTGCAGGCATGCAGGTGCCGTGTCCGGGTTAGAGTCAGGGCTTAAAAGTCGCCGCCGACCCCCGACTCAAAGTCGCGTTGGGGTCAGGCAGGAGTACGACAGTACAGCCCGCCGGGAGTCGAGGCAAATCGTTTCCGGTGCGCTTCTAAGGCCGCGAACCGCCAGGACTCGGGCAGAACCGGGACTTCTTTTGACTTACGCTGCTGAACAGAACGCCGTCGCCCGCAGGCTGTGACGGCGCCAGTCAAGCTCCACCCCTGGGAGGCTCCCTATGACCACTGTGACGTCCCCTCTTGCCGGACGTGCCATCGGGCTCGCTGCGGTACCGGACCCGGTCTTCTCCGGCGCGATGGTGGGCCCCGGAACCGCCATCGATCCCGTGCGCGAACCGTCCGAGGCCGTGTCGCCGGTCGACGGCATCATCGTCTCCCTGCACCCGCACGCGTTCGTCGTGGTGGACGAGCACGGGCACGGAGTGCTCACGCACCTCGGCATCGACACCGTTCAGCTCAATGGCGAGGGTTTCGAGCTGCTCGTGAACAAGGGGGACACGGTCACGCGCGGTCAGGGCATCGTGCGCTGGGACCCCGCGGGCGTCGAGGCGGCCGGCAAGTCGCCCGTGTGCCCGGTCGTGGCACTGGAAGCCACCGCCGAATCCCTCTCCGAGGTCCGCGAGGACGGCGACGTGAAGGTCGGCGACACCTTGTTCGGTTGGCAGTGACGGGCTCGGCACGATGACAGCCCACTGGATATCCACCGCGGGGGCTCGGACCGCCGCACGACCGGAGACGGGTGAAATGGAGACAACGCTGCGAGGCGTCGGTGTGAGCCATGGAGTGGCGATCGGCGAGGTGCGTCATATGGGTACGGCGGTGCTCGAACCGCCGGCCAAGCAGATTGCCGCCGAGGAGGCCGAGCGCGAACAGGGGCGCGCTCGACAGGCCGTGGAGGCCGTGGCTGCCGATCTGATAGCGCGCGGCAATCTGGCCGGTGGCGAGGCTCAGCACGTGCTCGAGGCCCAGGCCATGATGGCGCAGGACCCCGAGCTGATGGCGGACGTGGAACGGCGCATCGCCGTCGGCAGCACCGCCGAGCGCGGCGTCTACGACGCGTTCGCCTCCTACCGGGCACTGCTCGCCAACGCCGGGGAGTACCTGGCGGGGCGCGTTGCCGACCTCGATGACGTGCGCAACCGGATCGTGGCCCGGCTGCTCGGTGTGCCGATGCCCGGTGTGCCCGACAGCGACGAGCCCTATGTGCTGATCGCGCGGGACCTGGCGCCCGCGGACACGGCGCTGCTCGACCCGGCTCTGGTGCTCGGCTTCGTGACCGAGGAGGGCGGCCCGACCAGCCACAGTGCGATTCTCGCCCGAGCACTCGGGGTGCCCGCCGTGGTGGCGCTGCCCGGTGCCGGGGAGCTCGCCGAGGGCACGGTCATCGCCGTGGACGGCAGCACCGGTGAGATCTTCGTCGAGCCGAGCGCCGAGAAGCGTGCGGAGATGGAGAGTGCCGCTGCGGCGCGCAAGGCCGCGTTGTCGGCCTCGTCCGGTCCGGGTGCGACCTCCGACGGTCACAAGGTCCCGCTGCTGGCCAACGTCGGTGGGCCCGGCGATGTACCGGCGGCGGTCGAGGCCGGTGCGGAGGGCGTAGGGCTGTTCCGTACCGAGTTCCTGTTCCTGGACGACAGCAAGCAGGCGCCGTCCGAGGAGAAGCAGGTCGCGGCGTACCGGGCGGTGCTGGAGGCGTTCCCCGAGGGGCGCGTCGTCGTACGGGTGCTGGATGCCGGGGCCGACAAGCCGCTGGACTTCCTGACTCCGGCCGACGAGCCGAACCCGGCGCTGGGTGTGCGCGGACTGCGGAGTCTGCTGGATCACCCGGATGTGCTGCGTACCCAGCTGACCGCGCTGTCGAAGGCGGCCCAGGGGCTGCCTGTCCACCTTGAGGTCATGGCGCCGATGGTGGCGGACCGTGCGGATGCCAAGGCCTTCGCCGACGCCTGCCGTGAGGCCGGTCTGCAGGCGAAGTTCGGTGCGATGGTGGAGATTCCGTCCGCCGCGCTGCGGGCGCGTTCGATCCTGCGGGAGGTGGAGTTCCTTTCGCTGGGCACCAATGACCTGGCGCAGTACACCTTCGCCGCCGACCGTCAGGTCGGAGCGGTCTCGCGGTTGCAGGATCCGTGGCAGCCCGCGCTGCTCGATCTGGTGGCGCTGTCGGCGGAGGCGGCCGCGGCCGAGAGCAAGAGCTGTGGTGTCTGTGGTGAAGCCGCCTCCGATCCGCTGCTGGCCTGTGTCCTGACGGGGCTGGGTGTGACGTCGCTGTCGATGGGGGCCGCGTCCATTCCTTATGTCCGCGCCACGCTGGCGAAGTACACGCTCGCGCAGTGCGAGCGCGCCGCCTCCGCCGCTCGTGCGGCGGACTCCGCCGAGGAGGCGCGGGTCGCGGCTCAGATGGTGCTGTCGGGCGAGTAGGTCGCGCGGCGTTCTGTGGTGAAGGGGGTTCCCTGCCGATGACGGCGGGGAGCCCCCTTCGGCCTGTCAGTGGTGCGATTCCGGTTCGTCCGCGCCGAGGTCGAAGCCGGCGCAGTACTCCACGTGCGACTCCGGGGCCACCGGTTCGCCGGTGTCGGCGTCGGTGCAGTAGGCGCTGAAGACCTCACCGGCGCTGAGCGGCAGCAGATTGCCGCGGGTCAGCCGCCAGCCGTGCACCCGGTCCTGGGCGCCGGAGCTGCTCGTGCGGAGCACGACTCCCCCGGACCTTTCCAGGGCGATGGCCACGGCGAGCACCGTGACGAACTCTGCCCCTTCCCCGGATTCGAGTCGGGCGGGCCCCGTGGTGTCGCGCTCGGTGTGCAGGACGGCGAGCAGGTGCTCGTCGTCGGTGGGGGTGCTGCAGACCAGGTGGTGGGTGCCGGGGCCTGCCGTCTCCAGGATGCGGAGCAGGAGGTGCGAGGCCCGGTCGAAGGCGGCGTGGCCGATGTCCTGGCCGCATTCAGCGCATTCGCCGACGCCGGCCAGGAGCATCGTGGCGTACTCCCAGGTGGCCCGGCGGACGGCCCGGCTGACCAGGAGCGGGATCAGGGTGTCGATGGGTTGTCCGGTGTACGCGACGGTGGCGCCGGCCGATGCGACTTCGGCGGTGAAGCGGCTGCGGCTGGCCGGGTCGTCGGGGACGAGTCCCGATTCTGCGCAGAACTCCGCGTACTCCTCGGGGTCGAAGAGAGCGACCGTGGCGTGCATGCCCCGTGCGGAGAGGGTCTTCAGCAGGCCTTCGACCTGCTGGAGATAGACGGTGTGGTCGTCGAAGGCGAAGGTGCGGTAGCGCCGCATCGCCGCGAAGTCCTGCTCGTCGGCCAGGAGACCGATGGTGCTGGGTGCTTCGCGGCGCAGCGTGCGTCGCATGGATGCGCCGGACCGGCTGTACCCGGCCGTCCTGCCGTACTTACCGTTCCCGCTGTTCCCGTTGTTCCTGATGTGCGCCATGACTCCCCCAGTGCGCTGTCGAACATTGCTCACTCAGAGTAATCAGGGGCACTGACAACGCGGACGGTCAGTGACGCTTGCGGGCGAGGTCCTCGTAGAAGTGGAGGAGTTCGAGGTTGTCGATCGAGCCGGGATTGACCGCCTTGGCCAGGGCCGTGCCCTGCAGGAGACGTTTGACCGGGACCTCGATGCGCTTGCCGGTGAGGGTGTGCGGGATGCCGGGGACTTCGATCACCTCGTCCGGGACATGACGCGGTGAGAGGTTCTCCCGGATGGTCCGCTTGATGCTGTCGCGCAGTTCGTCGTCGAGCCGGGCGCCTTCGGCGAGGTGGACGAAGAGCGGCATCCAGTAGCCGCCGTCGGGCTCTTCGAGGCCGATGACGAGGGATTCGCGGATCTCGGGGAGCCGCTCGACGGCCTCGTAGATGTCGGCGGAACCCATCCGTACGCCCTGGCGGTTGAGGGTGGAGTCGGAGCGGCCGTGGATGATCACCGAGCCGTGTTCGGTGATCGTGATCCAGTCGCCGTGGCGCCAGACTCCGGGGTACATGTCGAAGTAGCTGTCGTGGTAGCGACTGCCGTCGGGGTCGTTCCAGAAGCGGGTGGGCATGGAGGGCATGGGCGCGGTCACGACGAGTTCGCCGACCTCGCCGATGAGCGGTCTGCCCGCGGGGTCCCAGGACCGGAGGTCCGTGCCGAGGCACGCGGCCTGGAGTTCGCCGATGTGTACGGGCAGAGTGGGGACCGCGCCGGCGAAGCAGCTGCAGACGTCCGTGCCGCCGCTCACGGAGGCGATCCACAGTTCGGCGTCCACCTCGTCGTGGAGCCAGCGGAAGCCGTCGGGCGGGAGCGGGGATCCGGTGGTGGCGACGCACTGGACGCGGGAGAGGTCGAAGTCGCGGCCCGGGTGGACGCCGGCCTTGCGGCAGGCCATGACGTAGGCGGCCGAGGTGCCGAAGAGGGTGGCTCCGGTCTGTTCGGCGACGCGCCACTGGGCGCTGACGTCCGGGTAGCCGGGGCTTCCGTCGTACAGCACGAGGGTGGTTCCGGTGAGGAGGCCGGAGACGAGGAAGTTCCACATCATCCAGCCGGTGGAGGTGTACCAGAAGAAGCGGTCGTCGGGGCCGAGGTCGCAGTGCAGGCCGATCTGCTTGAAGTGCTCCAGCAGGATGCCGCCCTGGGACTGGACGATCGCCTTGGGGAGCCCGGTGGTGCCGGAGGAGTAGAGCACCCACAGCGGGTGGTCGAAGGGGACCTGCTCGAAGACGGGCTCGGTGTCCGCGGATGTGAGGGCGGACCATTCGAGGGCGCCCTCGGGGGCCTCGGTGCCCAGCAGCGGGATGTGGACGACGGCGCGCAGGGTGGGGAGTTCGCGGCGCAACTCGGCGACCGTGTCGGCCCGGTGGTGTTCCTTGCCGCCGTAGCGGTAGCCGTCGACGGTGAAGAGGACGACGGGTTCGACCTGCTGGAAGCGGTCGAGGACGCTGCGGGCGCCGAAGTCCGGGGCGCAGGACGTCCAGACACCTCCCACGGCCGCGGTGGCGAGGAAGGCGACGACGGCCTGGGGGATGTTGGGGAGGTAGCCGCTGACGCGGTCGCCCGGTGCGACGCCGAGGGCGCGGAGTTCGGCGGCGAGCGAGCCGACCCGGCGGCGGAGTTCGGACCAGGAGACGGGTACCTGGGTGTGGGTCTCGTCGACGTGGAGCAGGGCGGGGGCGTCCGCGCGCAGGGGGTCCTCGGCGGTACGCAGCGCGTGTTCGGCGTAGTTGAGGGTGGCGCCGGGGAACCACTGGGCGCCGGGCATGGTGCGGTCGGCGAGGACCGTCTCGTACGGGGTGGAGAACCGTACCTCGAACCAGTCGGCGACGGCCTGCCAGAAGGTGTCGAGCTCGTCCACGGACCACTGGTGCAGAGCCGCGTAGCCGCCCTCGGCCGGTGCTCCGTAGCGCTGGGACGCCCAGCTCTGGAAGCGGGTGACGGCGGCGGCCGCGATGCGGTCGGGGCCGGGCTGCCAGAGGGGGGCTTCGTTGGCTGCGGCGGTCATGGGGCGGCTCCCTGGCTGTACGGGTACGCGGGATGGGCGTGGGTCGCGCACACGTGCTGGGGTGTGCGCGTGAGGCGGCTTTTACGGACGATGCCATGTGATCGTCTTTCGCACCAGGGTTCCCCACCCATGGTCGCGTGTCCGGACATGTGGTCCGGCCACTGGTCCGGCCACGGGTGAACGGAAGTTGAACGGAGCCCGCATCCGCCCCGTCGGATGGCAGGGTGAGCCGCATGGACGGTCGTGACCTGGTGCGCTCGGTGAAGATGGTCGGTTCGGTGCGGGGGCTGCGCGCGGTGCGCTCCTCCTGGCGGCGCCGGAGTGCGGATGCGCGGGCGCTGCCGCCGCGTGGTGCGGAGCGGGCGCGGGTGCCCGGTCCCGTGGTGGGGGCGCAGCCGGAGCCGGGCGGGGGCGTGGTGCGGTTCGCCCGTTCGGAGTTGCGGGTGCGGGTGGCGGTGGGCGGTGCGGTGTTCTGGGGCTGGGACGGGGCGGAGCCGTTGCCGTCGTACGCGCTGCCCGGTGCGGCGCCGGAGCCGGATCCGCGGGCGGTGCTGGAGCCGGACAAGGACGGCGGCTGGCAGGTGGTCTCGGAGCGGCTGACCGTCGCGGTGTCGCGGCACGGGGCCGTGGAACTGCGTACTCCTGGCGGGGTGGTGCTCCGGCGCGAGCTGCCGCCGCGCTGGTGGGAGCCGGTGGCGGGTGGTGATGCCCGATGGGTGCAGCGTTCCGAGGTGCCGGCGGATGCGCGGTTCTTCGGGCTCGGGGGCCGGGCGTCGGGGCCGCGGCTGCGGGACGGTGTGTACGAGCTGTGGAACACCGACCCGGGTGGGCGTTTCGGGCCCGGTGACGATCCGCTGTATCTGACGATGCCGGTGCAGCTCGTGGTCTGTGACGCGGGAACGCATCTGGTGTTCCACGACAACACCTGGGCGGGGCGGGTGACTCTGCGCGAGGGCGAGGAGGGTGCGGGCTCCGGCCATGACCGGCCGGGGATGTGCGAGGTTCGGATGGACGGGGGGCCGTTGCGCTGCTGGGTGGTGGCGGGTACGCCGGCCCGGGTGCTGCAGGGCTGGACGGCTCTCACGGGTGCCCCGGCGCTGCCGCCGTCCTGGGCGCTGGGTCCGCAGCACGCCCGGTGGGGGTTCGGGAGCGAGCGGGAGGTGCGGCGGATCGTTGCCGGCTACCGGGAGCGGGGGCTGCCCCTGTCCGTACTGCATCTGGACATCGACCACTACGACGCGCACCGGGTGTTCACCGTCGATCACGGGCGTTTTCCCGATCTGCCGGGCCTGGCGAAGGAGTTGCGGGAGGACGGCGTGCGGCTGGTGTCGATCGTCGATCCCGCGGTGAAGGCGGAGCCGGGGAACGCGGTGTTCGACGCGGGGGCGGCGGTAGGGGGCGGCGGGGCGTTCGTCCGGGACGCGCGGGGGCGGGTGGTGCGCGGGGAGGTGTGGCCGGGTGAGTGCGTGTTTCCGGACTTCACCGATCCGCGGGTGCGGGAGTGGTGGGGCGGTCTGTACGAGGAGCGGCTGGCGCAGGGGTTCTCCGGTGTGTGGCACGACATGAACGAGCCGGTGTCGTTCGCGGCGTTCGGGGATCCGACGCTGCCGCGGTCGGCGCGGCACTCCCTGGAGGGCCGCGGGGGTGATCACCGCGAGGCCCACAATGTGTACGCGCTCGCGATGGCGCGTGCCGGGTACGAGGGGCTGCGCCGGCTGCGGCCCCAGGAGCGTCCGTTCCTGTTCTCGCGTTCCGGCTGGGCGGGGATGCAGCGCTACGGGGGCACCTGGTCCGGTGATGTGGCGACCGGCTGGCCGGGGCTGCGGGCCTCGTTGGCGCTGGTGCTGGGGCTGGGGCTGTGCGGGGTGCCGTACTCGGGGCCCGATGTGGGCGGGTTCGACGGGTCGCCGTCGCCGGAGCTTTATCTGCGGTGGTTCCAGCTGGGTGCGTATCTGCCGTTGTTCCGTACCCATGCGGCGATCGACGCGGGGCGGCGCGAGCCGTGGGAATTCGGGCCGCAGGTCCTTGAGCACGCGCGGGCCGCGCTGGAGGAGCGGGAGCGGCTGCACCCGTACTTCGTGACGCTGTCGCGGCTGGCGGGGCTGACCGGCGCCCCGTATGTGCGGCCGCTGTGGTGGCGTGCGCCCGGGGACCGGGCGTTGCGGGAGTGCGAGGACGCGTTCCTGCTGGGTGACGCTCTGCTGGTGGCTCCGGTGCTGGAGCGCGGCGCGGATCGCCGGGCGGTGCGGTTGCCCCGGGGACGTTGGTACGACACCGCGACCGGTGAGGTGTACGAGGGGCCGGGTCAGGTGTTGCTCGATGCGCCGTTGTCGCGGGTGCCGGTGCTGGCACGGGCGGGTTCGGTGCTGCCGGTGCGGGGTGCGGACGGTGAGGTGGAGCTGGAGGTGTGGGCTCCGGCGGCGGGGCGCAGCGGGAGCGGGCTGGTGGTCCGGGACGCGGGGGACGGCTGGGAGCGGGCGGAGGTCGAGCGGTACACGTCGCGGTGGGTGGACGGGCGGGTCCTGGTCGAACGGGAGGGCGAGGAGGGGCCGGTGGGGTACCCGGTGCGGGTGCGGGGCCTGTAGGGCGGTTCGTGGTGTGCGGCGGGGCGCTCGGCGGTGGCCGATCGGTTCGTGGTGTGCGGCGGGCCGGTCAGCGGTAGCCGCCGTCGAACCAGGTGCGGACGGCGCGGGTGTGCAGGGGGAATGCGAGCGCGGTGGGTGCGCGGAGCAGTTGGAAGCCGGAGGTCTCGTCGGTGGGGCCGGAGGGCGGGAGGGCGGTGGCGGGGCGTTCCGGGAGGAGGCCGAAGAGCAGCAGATGGCCGTCCGGGGCGCTGAGGGCGTCGGCGAGGCGGACCTCCCGTTCGTCGGCCCCGATGCCGGTCTCCTCACCGAGTTCCCGTACGACCGCGTGCTTCCAGTCCTCGTCGTGGTCGATGTAGCCGCCGGGCAGGGCGAGGCCGCCGCGGTGGGGCGGGATGGTGCGGGTGATCACGACGAGGCCGGTGCCGTCCCGGCCGGTGACGGGGAGCAGGGCCACGGCGACCGGCAGCGGATTGCGATAGGCGGTGCTGCCGCAGGCGGTGCAGGTGCGCGGCCAGGTGACGGACGCCGCGTAGGGCGCTCCGCAACTGCCGCAGTGGGAGTCCTCGGCCGGCTTCTCGGGGTTGTTCTCGGGCGCAGACACGCGCGGACTGTATCCGATCGTCCGGCGGACTCCCCCGCACTACTGGATTATGTGCTCATGACAGGTCTTGCTTCCGCTCTCCGTGTCCTGGTGGCCGCTGCCGCCACCCTGCTCGCCGTCACCGCCGCCGCCCCAGCGGCTCGGGCGAGGCCCGAGCCGAAGGCTCCCGAGGAGTTCGTCGCGCTGAGCTCGGTGGATCCGACGATCATCCAGGAGATGCGCTACCCCACCGCCCACAACTTCATGGGCGTCCCGGTGGACGGCTACCGCAGGCCGCTCTGCATCCTGACCCGGCCCGCGGCACGGGCACTGCACGACGCGCAGACCCGGCTGCTGCGCCGGGGCTACTCGTTGAAGGTGTACGACTGCTACCGGCCGCAGCGGGCGGTCGACCACTTCGTACGGTGGGCGAAGGATCTCGACGACGAGACGATGAAGGGCGAGTTCTACCCCCGGGTCGACAAGACGCGGCTGTTCGCGGACGGTTACATCGCGGAGAAGTCCGGGCACAGCCGCGGCAGCACGGTGGATCTGACGCTGGTGAAGCTGCCCGCCGCACCGACCCCGCCGTACCGGCCCGGCAGTCCGCAGGTGCCCTGTTACGCACCCGCGGCCGAGCGGTTCCCGGACAACTCCGTGGACATGGGCACCGGATTCGACTGCTTCGACACGCTCTCCCACACCGACGATCCGCGCGTCCAGGGGGCGCAGCGCGCCAATCGGCAGTTCCTGAAGAAGACGCTCACGGACGCCGGTTTCGTGAATCTGGCCGAGGAATGGTGGCACTACACCTTCAAGCCCGAGCTGTTCCCGGACACCTACTTCGACTTCCCGGTGGCCCGGCGGTCCGTCGCGGGACACTGACGCCGTTGCGTGGCAGCGGCCGGCCGGGACCACCCCCGTGGGTTCCGGCCGCCCGCTTCTTCTTCTCGGACGCGGATCGGCCGTTTCCGGTTGCGGTCCGAGCCATTACGGTGCCCGTATGTCACAGCAGACGTTCGATTCCTACGAAGAGTTCTGGCCCTACTACGTGGCGATGCACTCGAAGGCCGCGACCCGCTGGGTCCATCTGACCGGCACACTGACCGGGCTCGCGGTCACCGCCTACGGTCTGGCACGGGGGCGCAAGAGGTACGCGGCCGCGTTGCCGCTGATCGGGTACGGGACCGCCTGGCCCGCGCACTTCCTGATCGAGAAGAACAATCCGGCCACTTTCGGGCATCCCGCCTGGTCGCTCCGGGGCGACGTGCAGATGATCCGGATGATGCTGGCGGGACGCGACCGGGAGCTGGCCGAGACCGCCGACAAGTGGCTCGCCGAGAACGGCCGCTGCCAGGAGACCTGCCAGGAGTCCTGACGGCCCGCCACGACAGGAGAAGGCTCCTTGTCCGGTGACGCGACGACGCGCGGTCCGTACCCCGGTCGGCGGGGGTACGGACCGTGCGGCCCTACGTCGTAGCGGGCTCGCGGACGCGGTCCGCGCGGGCCACCGCGTGCTCGACGACGGCCACGAGTACGTCCCGCACGGAGCCGCGGTCGCGTGCGTCGCACATGAGCACGGGCACCTCCGGGTCGAGGTCCAGTGCCGCCTGCACCGTCTCGGTGGGGAACTCGTCGGCTCCCTCGAAGCAGTTGACGGCGACGGTGAACGGAATCTTGCGGCGTTCGAAGTAGTCGACCGCCGCGAAGCAGTCCTCCAGCCGCCGGGTGTCCGCGAGCACGACGGCCCCCAGCGAGCCCTGGGCCAGTTCGTCCCACAGGAACCAGAACCGGTCCTGTCCCGGGGTACCGAAGAGGTAGAGCACCAGGTCCTCGCGGAGGGTGATCCGGCCGAAGTCCATGGCCACGGTGGTGGTGGTCTTCGCCTCCACACCCGCCAGGTCGTCCACCGGGCGGCCCGCCTCGCTGAGTCTCTCCTCCGTACGCAGCGGCCTGATCTCACTGACCGCGCCGACCAGAGTCGTCTTGCCCACTCCGAAGCCGCCCGCCACCAGCATTTTCAGGGTAACGGGCTCCACGGGCCGCTTCTTGCGGCTAGAGCGCCCGAAGGCCATTGATCACCTCGCGAAGAATGTTCACGTCCGGCAGCTCGGCCGGCGGAACGGGACGGGTTACGTGCACCAGCTCGTCCTCGACGAGGTCGCCGACCAGCACCCGGACCACCCCGACGGGGAGATCCAGGCCGGCCGCGAGCTCCGCGATCGACTGGGGCATGCCACTGCAGAGTTCGACGATCTCCACGTGTTCCGGGGAGAGCGTCTGGTCCCGGCCGGGATCGTCGGCCTCGGGTTCGGGGACGACGACCGCGATCAGGTCGAGCCGATGGCGGGAGGCGCTGCTGGTACGGCCCCGGGTCATCGCGTACGGACGGACCACCGGTCCCGCGTCGGCGTCGTACCAGCGCGAGGCCTGCGGGTCGGTGGGCGTTGCCGGAGATCTGGAGGACTCAGCGCTCACCGTTCACTCACCCCCCGGCGGACAGACCGGTCGTCCGGGGGGCGTTGGCCAGGTGGGCGCCGACGCGCTTGACCATCAGCGTCATCTCGTACGCCACCTGGCCGACGTCCGAGTCGGCGTCGGCCAGCACCGCGAGACAGCTGCCGTCACCGGCCGCCGTGACGAACAGGAACGCCTCGTCGAGTTCGACCACGGTCTGGCGGACCCGGCCCGCGTCGAAGTGCCGCCCGATGCCCTTGGCGAGACTGTGGAACCCGGAGGCGACGGCCGCCAGGTGTTCACTGTCCTCGCGGGTCAGGTCCTTCGACGTGCCGGTGGCAAGACCGTCGCTGGAGAGCACCAGCGCCTTGTGGATGCTGGAGACGCGTTCGACGAGTTCGTCGAGGAGCCAGTTGAGCTGGCCGGAGCCCTGGCGTGCGGCGTTGGTTGCTGCGACGTTCGGTGCGGTCATCGACCGTCCCCTCCCGGAGTGGTTCCTTGTGCTGTGTCGCCGGGGCCGGTCACGTCCTCGGCGTTCTGCCGGCGGCCGCGCTGCCAGCCGCGCTGGAGCGAAGCCATGCGGCTGCGCACCTCCTCCGCATCACGCTCGAAGTCCTGATCCGGTTCCGTTCGGGCCGGCTCGGCATCGCGGACGCCCGATTCCTCGCGCAGTTGCGGTGCGAGACTGGCCTGCCGGATGCGGCGGGGCAGGCCGCCCACGGTCTCCCGGGCGCTCGGGGCTCCGGGGGACGTGGACTCCTCGGGTGTGGCGGGCTCGGTGGGTTTCCGGAAGCCGGTGGGCTGCCGGGGTTCGGCGGGCGCCTCGGGACGCGTTCCGTCGGCGTCGGGAGGCGTGCTGTCGGTGGAGGGCCCGCCCACGTCGGCGGGGCCCCGCGGGATGTCGTGCTCGGCGGTCGCGGGATGGGCGCGGCCCGCCTCGTCGACCCGGCGGCCGTTGTCGGTGATCAGGGTCGGCGGTTTGCGGCGGGGCAGCGGCACCGGGCCGCCGGGGCGCATCGGCCGTACGCCGGCTGTCGGCTCGGCCGCCTGATCGGTGGCCTGCTGGTGCTGTTCGCGGTCGGCGTCGCGCCGGAGGTCGCGGGCGCGGAAGATGCCGCCGCGTTCGCTCTCGGTGTCGTCGATGTCGGCGGAGCCGCCCAGCAGGGGGTCGAGCAGCGGATCGAGCACGGCATCGCTCTCGAAGCCCAGCGGTCCGACAGGTCCTTCGAGCTCGACGGGCCCGTCGAGGAGGGCCGGGTCCACCAGCCCGGTCGGCACGGGGGCGAGGCCCGGGGACCTGCCGGTTGCCCGGCGGTCCGGTGGGCCGTCCCTGCGGTCCCGGCCGCTGCCGGAGGCTTCGCCGGCCGCCCTGCCGCTGCCGATCGCCCGCTCGGCCCGGCGGTCGAGGCGGAACCCGGTGCCGTGCGTGTCCGGGGCATCGGTGAGCAGCGCCGCCGGGATGAAGACGACGGCGGTCGTGCCACCGTACGGAGAGGTCTGCAGCGATACGCGGACGTTCTGGCGCTGGGCGAGACGGCTGACCACGAACAGGCCGAGCCGGTCGGTGTCGGAGAGTTCGAACTCGGGAGTCTCGGCGAGCCTGAGATTGGCGTCCAGGAGGACGTCGGGCGGCATGCCGAGGCCGCGGTCGTGGATTTCGAGCGTGAAGCCGTTGGCGACGCGTTCGCCGTGTACCTGGACCGCGGTGTGCGGGGGCGAGAACACGGTCGCGTTCTCCAGGAGTTCGGCGATCAGATGGGTGAGGTCGGCGACGGCGGGGCCGCCCACACCGATACGGGCCAGCCGGCGGACCTCGATCCGCTCGTAGTCCTCGACCTCGGCGACCGCCGCCCGCACCACGTCCATCAGCTGGATCGGCTTGCGCCACTGGCGGGACGGGGCCGCGCCGGAGAGGATCACCAGACCTTCGGCATGACGTCGCATGCGGGTGGTCAGGTGGTCGAGGCGGAAGAGGTCCGCGAGTTCGTCGGTGTTCTCGGTGCGGCGCTCCATCGTGTCCAGGAGCGTCAGCTGCCGGTGCAGCAGCACCTGGTTGCGGCGGGCGAGATTGACGAAGACCTCGGACACACCGCGTCGCATGTCCGCCTGTTTGACGGCCGCCTCGACGGCCGCCCGTTGCAGGGTGTTGAGGGCCTGGCCGACCTGGCCGATCTCGTCCCGTTCGTACTGGAGGTGCGGGGCTTCCGTCTCGACGTCCACCTGTTCCCCGGCGGCGAGCCGGCGCATCACGCTGGGCAGCCGTACACCGGAGACCTCGTGGGCGTCCTTGCGGAGCCGGGAGAGGTCCCGGATCAGCTCACGGCCGATGCGGACGGAGACGAACACCGAGGCGATCAGGGCGAGGAATCCGAGGACGCCCGCGATCCCGGCCTTGATCAGGACGCTGTAGCCGGCGGGCTTGCCGCGGTCCTGGAATCGGTTGTTCATCTCCGTGGAGTCGTTGGCCAGCCGGTCCAGGACCGGTGGGGCCGCCTCCTGCCAGCGCTCGGCGTCGACGGCGCGCGGGTCCTGGGTGGGACCGCCCTCGACGAGGGTCTTCTCCGCCGTCCGCAGCGGTTCGCTGTCCGGGCTCGCCCAGTACTGCTCCACGCGCTGGCGCTCCGACGCGGGCAGCGCGTCGACGTTGATCTCGTAGAGCAGCTCGCGGTTGGCCACGAGGTCGGAGATCTGGCGCAGTTCGGAGGCGGTGAGCCGTCCGGCGATCAGCGACGAGGCGACCAGGGCGTCTTCGCGGGAGAGCATTTCGCGGGCTCGCGAAACGCCGACCAGCGCGCGGACCTGCTTGTCCATCGACACGTTCTCCATCGTGCGGAGGCCGGTCAGGAAGCGGTAGCAGGGATCTATGAGCCGTCCGTAGAATTCCATCGCCTTGGAGCGGTCGATGGTGCGCCTGTCGACCGAGTCGCGGAGCGCGCCCAGGCCCTCGACCGTGCCGAGGATCGAATTCAGCTGTGTGTCGTCCTCGGAGCTGAGCGCGTCGCGGATGTCCTCCTGCCGGGCGCTGTCCTTGACGCCGGTCAGGACGCGATCGGTGGCCGCTCGTTGCCGTTGCAGGAGCGGGAGGGCGTCGGAGGCCCTGGGGTCGGCGAGGAAGACAAGGGTCTGGCGGCGCTCGTCCTGAATGGCGCGGACGGTGTCCTCCAGAGGATGACCGACCTTCTCCACGATCGTGCTCGCGCTCAACATGTGACGGGCCTCGCGCCCCGTCAGATAGGTGGCGAATCCCCAGAGCCCGGTGAGGGAGACGAGCGGCACCAGCAGCAGCGCCACGATCTTCCTGCGGATGGACTTTCCGCGAAAGCGCATGGACTCCCCCAGCTCGACCCCGCGGGGCGAGGGTCGTGTTTCGTCAACAAACGGCGCGAGCCTACTACTGACGGAGTAGCAACTCGAAGGGTTGTCCGGACGATTTTCGGCCGTGCTATCCGGTGTTGGTCACGGGTTGTCCTGGTATTCCGGGCAATGAAATTCGCGAAAGCGGCAGAAGAGACCCGCCGGGGCCTCATTCTGTTCAGCAGGGCAGTTGGCTGGAACTCTTCGCTGCTCGACGACGCGGGGGAATCTTCACGGCTGCCCACTCGTCTCTCTGTACGGGGCAGGGGTAACACGGGGAGAGTCAGGGCCTGTTCGCGGGATCATGGTCGGGTCCGCACCACCTGATCCGCCGGGCGGGCGCCGTGGGACGGACGCCACGGGGCGGGAAGGTCCGATCCGCCCGCGTAGAAACGGCGCATGCCGGGCAGCAACCCTGAAGTCGGACAGCGGTGGGGAGTTGAGAGTTCTTGGAAACGGAACAGCGTCGGGGCGTGGTGTCGTCGGCACCCGTCGCGACGGCGAGCTCGGCGGCGGGCGGGGCGAAGATCCCGCGCCAGCAGCTGTGGGTGGAAGAACCCGCGATACGGCGGCGGATGCCGGACCCGGTCCGCGGCTCCGCGGTGCGCGCCGTTCTCATCATGTCGCTGACGATCATCCAGGCCATGGTGGCGTTCCTGTGCACGCTGGCCGGGTCCTGGCTGGCCTTTCCGATGGTGCTGAGCAGTGTGGGCAGCACCGTGGTCGCGACCTGGTCGGTGCTGGACGTCTGGATCACCCGGCAGGTATGGAATCAGCGCAACGGCGTGGTGTCGGTGCCGAGCAGCTCGGCACGGCAGTTGCGCCGTGAGCGACGCAGAGCGCGGCGGGCGGCGCGGGCCGCACAGCGGGACGACGCGCGGATACGCCGCCGGGGCGCGGGAAACCTCTCACGGGCCTGAGCGCCGGCGCGCAGCCGTGCCCGTCCTCCGGCGCCCCGGCCCCGCGTCTGCTGCCCGCCTGCTTCCCGTCCCTGCTCGCTCCCCGTTCTCGCGCCCGTTCCGGTCGCTACTCGTCGGAGGGAACCGGAACGGGGACCTGAGCGGTGTCGGAGGGTGCCGTGGCGCGCTTGAACATGCGGGTGGCGGTGATCTCGCCGTGCACCGTCTCACCGTTCGGGTCCTGCTGCGGCAGCCCGGGACGCAGGTGCTCCTCCACGCTGATGTACTTCAGCCCGGCACGCAGGTCCGCGTCATTGCGCAACCGGATGACCAGCGGGAATTCGGCGAGCGCCGTGGTGTCGAACAGTCCGGTCGTGTACAGCAGCTGCACGCCCAGGGCGTCCGACACCGCGCGCTGGAGCTCCAGCAGATAGGTGGCGTTGGCGCGGCCGATGGGGTTGTCCAGGAAGAGGGTGCCCGCGTGCCGGTGCTGGTGCCGGTCACGGCCCCGGTCGTTGCTGCGCAGCGCGGCCATCGTGCAGTACAGGGCGATGGCGGCGGTGAGCAGCTGGCCGCCGGAGAAGACGTCGCCCATCTGCCCGACCGGGACGCGCTCGGCGCGGAGCACCGCGTCCGGCTTGAGGATCTCCACGGCGATGCCCTTGGGCTCCAGCGCCGCCTGCACACCTCGCAGCAGCAGGGACATGCCGTCCCTGCGCAGATCGGAGTTCTTCTTCAGCGCGGCGCGGGTCGCCTCGTCGACGACCTCGCCGAGCCGCTCGGTGAGCGTCGCCTGGTCGGGTTCCTCGAAGCGGATCCGGAGGAATTCCTGACCGGACCACTCCCCCAGTCCTTCGGGGAGCCGGGAGAGGCGCTGGGCGGAGCGGAGGGTGGTGAGGGCGGACTCCACGAGGCCGCGGAGCCGGTCGACGATGGAGTCGCGGTTGCGTTCCAACTGGGCCAGCTCGTCGGTGAGTACACGGAGCCTGGGCGCGAAGGCTGCGGCCCACTTCTCGGCGTGCTCGGGCAGCGCCGCGGCGGGCAGCTCGCGGATCTGCTGACGGGCGGGGGTGCGGACCTGTTCGTAGCGCGTGGAGTTGGCGTGCCGTACGAGGACGTCGCTCGCTTCCCGTACGGCGCTCTCGGCGGCGGACAGGTCGGCGGCGCAGCCGCGCAGTGAGCGGCGCGCCTCGGCGGCCGACTGCCGGGCCTCGTCGAGGCTGCCGGGGTACGGCTCGGAGGCCTCGGTGTCCTCGTCCGGGCCGTGGTCCCTGAGCAGGTCGCGCAGGAGGGCCGCCGTTTCGTCGAAGCCGCCTGCCGAGTCCTCGGCGGTGCGGTGGGCGTGCAGCAGCTCGGCGTGGGCGGCGCGGGCGGTGTCCAGGGTCGCGGTGGCGGAGGCCAGCTCGGCCGTGGCGGTACGCAGGCGGGCCTGGGCCTGGTCGGCGTCGGCGGGGACCAGCTCGTCGGGGAGTTCGGTGTGGTGGGACTCGCCGTCGACCGGGGCCAGGCGCTCGGCCTCGCCACGGAGCCGGCCCAGCTGCTCGCTCGCCGTGGAAGCCCTGGTCTCCAGGAGCTGGACCAGGGACTCGGCACGGGCGGCGGCCGCCTGCCGGGAGGGGCCGTCCGCGCCGTCGGTGCCTTCGAGGAGCTGGGCGGCGCGGGTGCGGACCTTGTTGGTGAGCCGGTCCAGTTCGGCGAGGGCGGCGCTCTCGTCGCTCTCCGCTCGGGCCTGCTCGGCGCGCAGGTCGGCGCCGACGCCGACCTTCTCGTACAGCTGGGACGCGGCCCGGTACGCCTCACGCAGCGCGGGCAGCGCGGGGCGCGGGTTGTCGTCCCCGGGCTCCGGGAGCTGCTCGGGGGCGCCTGCGATCTCCGCTCGTTCGGCACGCAGGGCGCGGGCGGTGCGCCGGGCGTCGTCGGCGGCGCGCTGGGCGGCCCTGCGGTCCTCGTCGGCGGCGCGGGCCCGCTCCAGGCAGACGGTGGCACGGGCTTCGGACTCGGCCGCCTCGTCGACGAGTTCGCGGAGCTTCGCCTGCCAGCCCGCTCGTTCGCGGAGCCGGTACGCGAGGCCCGCGAGGGCGTCGGCGGCGCGGCGGGCTCGCTGGGCGGCCTCCTGGCGCTCGTCCCGGACGCGGGCGGTGTCCGCGGCGGCCTCGTCCGCCTCGGCACGCACCGTACGGGCTTCGGCGAGCTCGGCCTCGGCGGTCTCCGCGGCCGTGCGGGCGGTGCGGGCGGCCTCGGCGAGCTCGGCGAGCATGCCGGGCGGGCAGTCGGTCCGCCAGGAGCCGATGCGGGCGGCGAGGGAACGGTCGCCGGTGAGACGGGCCGCGAGGGTGCGGATGTCCTCGTCACGGGCCGCGGCCCTGCGCCTCAGGGCCTGCCGCTCCTCGTCGGCCGCGAGCTCGTCGTGCATCGCCGGGTTCGGCGGGACGAGGAAGACCCCTTCCGTGCTCGCCGCCGAGCCCGTGCCGGCGGCCGGGACGGGGGCGAGCAGCGCGGCGGCGGTGCCGACGGCGACCGCGGAGCGCGGCAGCAGCGCGGCGCCGCTCAGGACGTCGCGGGCGCGGGCGTGCGAGTCGGGGTCGGTGATGACCACGCCGTCGACGAGTTCGGGACGGGCGGCGAGGACGGCCGCGTGGTCGGCGGGGTCGACCGCCTGGGCGAGGTAGCGCCAGCCCGGCAGGGCGGGGATGCCGTGTTCGCCGAGGTACTCGACGGTGGCGAGGACGTCGGGTCCGGGCGGCAGGAGTCCGCCGTCGCCGAGTGCGCCGAGGATGCGGGAGTCGTCGGCGGCCGCGGTGCGCAGTTCGAAGAGGCGGCGTTCGGCGGAGGCGATGGACTGGTCGAGCAGCTCCCGCAGTTCGTCGGCGCTGCGGTCGAGCTCCTGGGCGGTGAGCGGCTGTTCGTGGGCGGTGGCGTGTTCGGCCGTGGCGGTGTGGGTGCCCTGTGCCGCCTGGGTGGACCGGCCCGCCTCACCCGGCCGGCCGGTCGCCTCCGCGGCGCCGGGCCGTCGGTCGGTGGGGGCCGGGCCGGTGTCGGTGCCGTCCGCGCTGTGCGGGGCGTCCGGGTCCGCGTCCGTTCCGGCCGCGCCCCGGCGGGGCCGGGGCACGCCGGTGCCGTGGGGGGCGGGCAGACCCAGCAGGTCGGCCAGCCGGTGGTCGGCGGCGATCGATTCGGCGGCCCTGAACTCGGCCTCGTAGGACTGTTCCGCGGCCTGTGCGGCATCGGCGGCGCGGGCCGCCGCCAGCTCGGCGCGGCTCTCGGTGGCCGCGGCTTCCCTGGCCACCTCGGCGGCCGAGCGGGCAGCCTCCCTGGCGGTGTCCCACGCGGCGACGGCGGACGTCTCGGCGTCACTGGCGGCGAGGGCGGCGCGCGCCGGGTCGGCGTCCGGTGCGGTGTCGTCGAGCCAGCCGGCCCGTACCGCCTGTGCCGTCTCCTGCTCGACCTCGACGAGGCGCTGGCGCAGATGTCCGGCCTCGCTGCGGGCGCGCTGGGCCTCGGTGGCGGCGGTGGTGGCGTCCCGGTGGGCGGCCTCACCCGCGCTCTGGAGGGTGTCGGAGCGCTCCTCCTCCTCGTTGGCGAGGGTCTCGCCGGCCTCGGCGGCGGTGTGCAGCGCCCGGACGAGATCGGCGGCGGCCTCGGCGCGGGCGGCGAGCGCGGGCGCGGCGTCCCGCTCGGCCTCGCGGATGGCGACGGCCACCCGTGCGGAGCGGTCGGCGGCGGCGCGGTGGCGCAGTACCGCCTCGGCGGCCTGCCAGGCGGAGTGCAGGGTGCGGGCGTCGACCAGTTCGCGGCGTTGGGCGGCGGCGCCCTTCTCGGCCGCGGTCAGGGCCAGGGAGGCGTGCCGGTAGGCCAGTTCGGCGGCGATCAGGGCGCTGCGGCTGCGCGCCTGTTCGGCCGTGGTGACGGTGTGCGCGGCGCCCGTCACCTGCTGGGCCAGCTCGGCGGTGCGGCCGCGTTCCTGCCCGGCGCGGGCGGAGAGCCTGCGGGCGAGCGTGCGGGTGCGGCGCTCGGCGCCCGCGTGGACGTCCCGGGCACGGGAACGGGTGCCGGCGGCCTCCACGATCCGGCCGAGGAGGTCGACCGAGCCCGCGGTGAAGTCGCGCTCGGCGGTCAGTTCGGCGCGGCGGCCCAGCTTGTTCCCGAAGCCGCTCACCAGGTCGGCGAGACCGTCGGTGTCCCGGGTGTCGGTGACGGCGCGGAGCAGCAGGTCGGTGAAGTCGGAGTCCTTCTTGACCGCGAAGAGCCCCGCCGCCTCGCCCTCGTCGGCGTTCATCTCGCGCTGGTAGCGGAAGAGTTCGGGGTCGAGTCCGAGGTCTCCGAGGTGCTCGTTCCAGCGGTCGTGGATCTCTTCCCAGTGCACATCGAGGTGCTGGTAGAACTTGCCCGCCTCGGTGAGGGCGTCGCGGAATCCCTTCATCGTGCGCCGTCTGCCCTGCGCGCCGGAAACGCCTTCGACGGGCCTGCGCACGGAGGTCGCCTCGGCGACCGGCAGGGAGTCCAGGCTGAGACCGGGTCCGGGCCGGAAGGAGTACCAGGCCTCGGCGAACTTCCGCGGGTCGTTGGAGACCTGCCTGCCACGCCATTCGCTGACCTTGCCGACGACCACGCACTCGCCGGTGAGAGTGTGCTGCCACTCCAGGGCGACGTGCCCGCAGTCGTCGGCGAGCAGGAACTTGCGCAGCACGCCCGAGCTGGCGCCGCCGAGGGTATTGCGGTGGCCGGGCAGCATCACCGAGAAGATCAGCTTCAGCAGCACCGACTTGCCGCCGCCGTTCTCCAGGAAGAGCACACCGGCGGGGGCCGGGCGGCGCGGCGGACCGACCGGTTCCTCCTCGAAGAACTCCGCCTGGGCCGGCGCGGGGTCGGGCACGGGCTCGCCCACTCCGCGCAGGTCGAGCACGGTGTCGGCGTAGCGTGCGCCGGCAGGTCCGATGGAGTAGAGGCGGACCCGGGACAGCTCGTACATGGCGGCGGACTCTCGTCGTTCAGGCAGCGGGAGGGAGACGGCGGTGGTGGGGCGGGCCGGTCAGGCGTGGAAGGGCAGACCCGCGTCGGCGGCCAGTTCCAGGTCGTCGGGGTCGGGCGGCGGCAGCAGTGTCGCCGTGCCGTCGGTGACCGGTACGACGCCGAGTTCCAGCAGTTCGGCCATGGCGGCGCTGCCTGCCATGTCACGGACCTGGAGCTGGTAGCGGGCGGTGGTGCGGAAGGCACCCCCGGCGTCGTCCCCGGTGCGCTGGAGGAAGCCGGAGTCGGTGAGGAAGGCGACGGCCTTGCCGACGATGCCGGTGGTGGAGCCGGCCAGTCGCCGGGCGTCCTTCGTGGCGCCGGTGGAGCTGCGCCGGGCGTAGATCCGCCAGGCCGCTTCGAGTCCGGGGGCGTCGGTGGCCGGGTCCGTGTTGTCCCCGTGCTCCTCGGCGCGCTCCTCCAGGCGGTGGCACGCCTGGCGTACGAACGAGTCGACGCCGTTGACCGTGATCCGGCCGATGTACGCGTCGTCGGCGAGGTCCTCGGGGCGGGGGAAGGCCATCGCGGCGACGGCGAGGTGCGCCAGCCCGTGCAGGAAGCGGTCGGCGGAGTCGGACGAGGCCCGGCGGGCGTAGTCGCCCATGCGGACGGCGAAGACCGAGTCCTCACCGGCGGTCACGGCCATGCCCGCGCGGGTGGACACCTCCAGGACGACCAGGCCGAGTCCGGTCGCCACGGCGTCGGCGAGCCGCGCGAAGGCGGGCTCCTCGCGGTAGCGGCGGAGCAGTTCGGCGTATTCGGCGTCGCGTGCGGGCAGCAGCTTGGGCTGGAGGCCGAAGGCGACGAGCCGGGCGGCGTCGGCCGCGTCGGCCGGGGTGACGGACGCGGTGGCCGCGGGGCCCACCGGCTCGGCGGGTCCCGCGCCCTCGGTCGCGTACGCGGCGCTCGGCTCGCCCCACGCGTCGGGGTGCTGTGCGCGGTGGTCGCTCACGACTGTCGCTCCTTGCTGCGGAAACTCTTCGGTACGGGGTGGACGGCGCCGGCTCTCGCGGTGTCCGTGCCGGGCGGCGGCGTCCGGTCCGTGCCCGTGGCGCGGGTGCCGGCGGGCCGCGGACGCCCCTGGCCCGCGGGGGCCGGCCGGGTCGGTGTGCGCCGTGCCGCGCGTACCGTGCCGGTCATGACGCCTCCGTGCGGTCCGCGGCCATTCCGGCCGCGTCCAGCAGGGCCGTGCCCACGATCAGGTCGGCGCCGCCGAACTCGGGGTCGTCGAGCTGCGTACCGTCGTCGACGGAGAACAGCAGTCGCTGCTCTCCCTGCCGGTAGGCGGTGCCGACCGGCGGGCTCGCCGCGTGCACCGCGAGCAGGGCGACCAGGTAGGGCAGTTCGGGATCGCGGCGCCGGGCCTCGGCGAGGAGTCCGGACAGGCGCCGCGGGGCGTCGTGTTCCAGGTCCAGGAGCTCCATGGCGCCGGCGAGCTGCTCCTCGCTGAACCTGCTGTCGTCGGGGGTGGCGATCAGGTCGGGCTCGGGCATCTCGGCGCCCAGGTGTTCCCGCTCCAGGGGCGGGGTGAGCAGCATGTCGACGAGGTCGCCCACCCGTACCGAGGTGGGGGTGCGCAGCCCGGTGCCGCGGGCGAAGAAGGCGTCGGTGACCCGGATCGCGCGTTCGACGGGGAGCGGCAGCAGCGGGGCGACCAGCTGGCCGTACAGATCGAGGCCGGTGCGGGCCGTGGGGGTGGCGAAGGCCTGCCGGTCCTGTTCGGCGCGGAACAGCGGTCCGGCTTCCAGCAGTCGGGACTGCAGCTGGGTGTGGCGGCGGATGCAGTCCTTGACGATGTCGACGAGCTCGGCGGCGCGGCGTTTGTGCTCGGGCTCCTCCGCCTCGTCGCGCGCCTTGCGGATGTTGGTGAGGATCGCGTTCTCGTGGCGGTAGCGGTCGGCGACGTGGTCCAGCGCTTCGGCGATCATGTCGGGCACCGCGTTGAGCCAGTCGACGGCGCGGACGTTGCGCCGGGTGGCCTCCAGCGTCTTGCGGAGGGTCTCCGCGTACTGCACGGTGCGGTAGCGGGCCTGTTCGGCGGCGAGCTGCGCGTCCGCGAGGCGGCCCCGGCTGATGAGGACCTCCAGCTTCACCTCGGCGGCGATCTGGGCGCTGGTGACGTCCGTGTCGAGGGCGCCCACCAGGACGTTGACCGCTTCGTCGGTGGCCCGGAGGTAGACGGTGCCGCCGTATCCCGGGACCTCCTCGATCAGCTTGAAGTCGTAGTCCCGGCGGACGTACACCCCGTCGGGGCCGAACGTGCCGTACACCGCGCGGAATCCGCGGTCCACGCTGCCGACATTGATCAGGTTCTCCAGCACCCAGCGCGCGACGCGCTCGTGCTCGGCCAGGGGGCGGCGCGGGGCCTGGGCGGCGACGCGGGGAAGGAGTCTGGTCACTATCTGGTCGTGGTCGGCACCCGTGTCGAAGTCCATGTTGAGGGTGACGAGATCGATCGCGGCGAGGGCGACCTCGGCCATCGCGTAGACGGTGTACTCACCGGCCAGATTCGCCTTGCGCACATCGAGATCGTGCAGCGGCGCCGTGCAGGCGAGTGCGCGCAGCCGCCGCGAGAGCCCCTCGTCGGCGGCCGGGCCCGGGGCGGGCCGCGGCCCCGCGCTGAGCTGGGGCGCAGCGTTGTCCGTGTAGGCAGGCGAAGTCACGCTGCACAGATTAGGTCCTCACACCGACAACGGTCGAAACGGCGCAGAAGCGACCCCTGGCCCCGGGCCGGGCGGCAGTGGCGTCACGGCCGTTCCCCGGTGCCTTGCGTACCGTCGTCGGGGCCCGGCTCCGGGGTTCCGTAGCCCCCGCCGCCCGGTGTGCGCAGCACCAGTACGTCGCCCGGCTCCAGCTCGGCCGTGTCGCAGCCGCGCAGCGGTGTGTCCGCCCGGTCGTCCGGGTGCTCGATGTGCTGGTCGCCCAGTGCGCCGGGTTCCCCGCCCGCCATGCCGTACGGCCGGACCCGGCGGTGGCCGGAGAGCAGTGCCACGGTGACGGGTTCCAGGAAGCGGATCCGCCGCTCCACCCCGCAGCCGCCGTGCCGCCGCCCGCCACCCCCGCTGCCCTCGCGCACCCGGAAGCTCTCCAGCAGGACGGGGTAGCGCCATTCGAGGACTTCGGGGTCGGTGAGGCGGGAGTTGGTCATGTGGGTCTGCACGGCGTCGGCGCCGTCGAAGCCGTCGCCCGCGCCCGAGCCGCTCGCCACCGTCTCGTAGTACTGGACCCGTTCGTTGCCGAAGGTGAGGTTGTTCATGGTGCCCGAACCCTCGGCCTGGATGCCGAGGGCCGCGTACAGGGCGCCGGTGACGGCCTGGGACGTCTCCACGTTTCCCGCGACGGTGGCCGCCGGGTGGACGGGGGCCAGCATGGAGCCTTCCGGGATCCGGACCTCCAGAGGCTTGAGGCAGCCGCTGTTGAGGGGGATGTCGTCGTCGACCAGGGTCCGGAAGACGTACAGCACGGCCGCCATCACCACGGATTTCGGCGCGTTGAAGTTGCCCGGCTGCTGCGGTGAGGTGCCGGTGAAGTCGACGACCGCGGAGCGGGCGGCCCGGTCCACGGTGAGGGCGACCTCGATGACCGCGCCGTTGTCGGTCTCGTAGCGGTAGGCGCCGTCGTGGAGCCCGGCGATGATCCGGCGGACGGACTCCTCGGCGTTGTCCTGCACGTGCCCCATGTACGCGGCGACGGCGACCGGACCGAACTGTTCGACCGTGCGCCGGAGTTCGGCGATGCCCTTCTCGTTGGCGGCGATCTGGGCGCGCAGGTCGGCGAGGTTGGCCTCCGGATCGCGGGAGGGGTACGCGGCGGTGGTGAGCAGCTCGCGCGTCTCGTCCTCGCGGAAGCTGCCGTCGCGTACCAGCAGCCAGTTGTCGAACAGCACCCCTTCCTCGTGGATGGTGCGGCTGAAGGCGGGCATGGAACCGGGGGTGATGCCGCCGATCTCGGCGTGGTGTCCGCGTGAGGCCACGAGGAAGCGCAGCTCCGGCCGTTCGCCGTCGGCCTCGTCGAACACCGGCGTCACCACGGTCACATCGGGCAGGTGGGTTCCGCCGTGGTACGGATCGTTGATGGCGTACGCGTCGCCGGGACGCATCGTGCCGCCGTTGCGCCGCAGCACCTCCTTGATGGACTCCCCCATCGAGCCGAGGTGGACGGGGATGTGCGGGGCGTTGGCGATCAGATTGCCGTCCGCGTCGAAGAGCGCGCAGGAGAAGTCGAGCCGCTCCTTGATGTTGACGGAGTGTGCCGTGTTCTCCAGGCGCACCCCCATCTGCTCGGCGATCGACATGAAGAGGTTGTTGAAGACCTCCAGCATGACGGGGTCGACCCGGGTGCCGACGGCCGTGCGGTCCGGGCGTGGGCGGACCCTGGTGAGCAGCAGGTGGCCGGTGTCGGCGAGAGCGGCCTGCCAGCCCGGGTCGACGACGGTGGTGGCGTCCGCCTCGGCGATCACGGCGGGGCCGGTCACGGTGTCCTCGGGACGCAGTTCCTCGCGGCGGTGGAGCGGGGTGTCCTGCCATCGGCCCTCGGCGAACATCCGCACGGTGTCGCGCGGCCGGGGCTTCGCGCCGGTGCGGGGCGTGCGGTCGGCCGGGCGTGGCTGATGCCGGCCCGCCGTGCCGGTCGCCTCGACCGAGACCGCTTCGACGACCAGGGGTTTATCCATGGTGAACGCGTAGCGTGCGCGGTGCTCGGCGGTGAACGCCTCGGCCATGGCGGGCGCGGTGTCCAGGCCGACGGGCAGGCTCGCATCCGTACCGGCGTAGCGGAGCAGTACTCGGGCGTGCGTGCTGATCGCGCTGTCGGGGACGGCGTCGGCGCGCAGTTCGGCGCGGGTCCGGGCGGCCAGTTCGTCGCAGAGTTCGCCCACCGCGGTCCGGGTCGCCTCGTTCAGTTCCGCCTCCACGGACTGTTCGCGCATCGCGGTGGCGTCGGCGAGGCCGATGCCGTACGCGGACAGCACGCCCGCGAGCGGCGGTACGAGGACCGTGTCGACGCCCAGGGAGTCGGCGACGGCGCAGACGTGCTGTCCACCGGCGCCGCCGAAGCCGGTCAGGGCGTAGCGGGTGATGTCGTGCCCGCGCTGCACGGAGATCTTCTTGACCGCGTTCGCCATGTTGAGCACGGCGATCTCCAGGAACCCGGCGGCGGTCCCGGCGGCCGTGCGCCGTGTTCCGGTGGCGCGCCTCACGTCCTCGGCGAGCGCGTCGAAGCGTTCGCGGACCAGGTCCGCGTCGAGCGGGAGGTCTCCGTCCGGTCCGAAGACGGCCGGGAAGTGCGCGGGCTGGATCCGGCCGAGCATCACATTGGCGTCGGTGACGGTCAGCGGGCCGCCGCGGCGGTAGCAGGCCGGGCCGGGTATCGCGCCCGCCGAGTCGGGGCCGACCCGGTAGCGCCGGCCGTCGAAGTGCAGGACGGAGCCGCCGCCCGCCGCGACGGTGTGGATGCTCATCATCGGGGCGCGCATCCGCACTCCGGCGACCTGGGTGCCGAGCTCGCGCTCGAACTCGCCCGCGTAGTGGGACACGTCGGTGGACGTTCCGCCCATGTCGAAGCCGATGACCCGGCCGAATCCCGCCTGTTCGGAGGTGCGGGCCATGCCGACCACGCCACCGGCCGGGCCGGAGAGCACCGCGTCCTTGCCCCGGAAGTGGGAGGCCTCGCGCAGCCCGCCGTTGGACTGCATGAACATCAGCCGGATGCCGTCGAGTTCACCGGCGATCTCGTCGACGTACCGGCGCAGGATCGGTGAGAGATAGGCGTCGACGACGGTGGTGTCGCCGCGTGGGACGAGCTTGATCAGCGGGCTCACCTCGTGCGAGCTGCTGACCTGGGTGAAGCCCGCCTCCCGGGCCGCGGCGGCCACGGCGCGCTCGTGTGCGGGGTGGCGGTAGCCGTGCATCAGGACGACGGCCGCGCTGCGCAGTCCGTCGGCGCGGGCGGCCCTCAGCCGCTCGGTGACCGCTTCCCGGTCCAGTGGTCTGACGACCCGGCCACGGGCGTCGATCCGCTCGGGGACCTCGATCACCCGCTCGTACACGGCCTCGGGCAGCAGGATGCGGCGGTCGAAGAGCCGCGGCCGGTTCTGGTAGGCGATGCGCAGGGCGTCCCGGAAGCCTTCCGTGATGACCAGGACGGTCGGCTCGCCGCGCCGCTCCAGCAGGGCGTTGGTCGCGACGGTCGTACCGATCCGCACCGCGGCGACCCGGTCGGCGGGGACCGGGTCGGTGGGGCCGAGGCCGAGCAGCGCCCGGATTCCGGCCATGGCGGCGTCGCGGTAGCGGTCCGGGTCGTGGGAGAGCAGCTTGCGGGTGACCAGGTGCCCGCCGGGATCCCGGCCCACGACATCGGTGAACGTCCCGCCCCGGTCGATCCAGAACTCCCAGCGTCCGGTCATCCCTCCATACTGACCCGCGGCAGCGGCCTGCCGCTCCCAAACGTCGGCGGACTGCGCACCGCTGACGGCGAAGTTGCGGAACTCCACGCCCCGCCGTCCGTCCGCGACCCCTTCCGCAGGCGGCGCCGCCCAGGGCCTGTCCGGCGGATCGGGGTCGGACCAGCCGACGCCTTCGGTGAACGAGTCCCCCGAGCGCGACGGACCGCACCGGGCACGGGCCCGACGGTCGCGCGGCGCAGGGTTCCGGCGTACGTCGTCGCCCAGCGCGTGGTTCCGCGGCGCCGCACGGTTCCGACGCGCGCCCTGCGTCCCCGCACCCTCCGCTCATACCCGCACCCCCTCTCATATCCGCCTCATATCCGCACCCCCGCGATCCCGCCCCGGTCCGGCACCTCGTGGGCGGCCAGGAACGCGGCCACCGAGCGATCCCGGCCGAAGAGTTCCGCCCGTTGCCCGGCCGCGGCGCGGCGCACGTCCGGCGGGCGCCCGAGCAGCTCGCGTACGGCGGCGGCGAAGGCCTCACCGGTGTACTCGGCCGCGACGCCGGCACCGCCGATCACCTCCGGCAGCGCGGAGCTCGCGCTCGCCACCACGGGGGTGCCGCAGGCCAGTGCCTCCAGGGCCGACAGGCCGAACGTCTCGGCGGGTCCGGGCACCAGGCAGACGTCGGCCGCCGCCTGCAGATCCGCCAGGGTCTCCCGGTCGCGCACGTGGCCCAGGACTTCGACCGGCAGCCGCTGTGCCCGGGTCTCCAGCCCCGCGCGCAGCGGTCCGTCGCCCGCGACGACCGGCGCCGCCCGTGCACGAACGTGTCCAGCGAGGCGAAGACCCGGGCGATGTCGTCCCCGGTCCTGCGGCCGAGGAAGACCGCGCCGGGCAGGGCGGTGCGCGGCGTCGGCTCACTGGGTCCGTCCCCGACGACCACGACCCGGACCCCGGGGAGCGCGCAGGCCCCGGCGAGGAGTTCGACGCGCCGGGCACGAACGGTCCGGCCAGATGGACGAGTCGGGCGCGGTGGGCGGTGAGGGCGGCGGTCAGCCGCCGGCTCGGCAGCGCGACGCGGACCTGGGGGTAGCCGGGCGGGGGGCGGGAGGGAAGGGACGCGCACCACGGGGCATGGGGGCGTCGGCCTCGAAGGCGTCGGGGAGGTCCGGACGGGACATGGTCGTCGCGCCGGTGGTGGCCGGGGCGACGACGAGCGGTTCGTGGCCGCGGCCGGCGAGATGCCGGGCCGTCCGGAGGGTGCAGTGGGGCCACGCCGTTGACATCGGGCGGGAAGGATTCGGTGACGATGACGACACGCATATCCGTGTCGTCGCCACGCCGGGCGTGACCGGGCCGACTTGGATCTTTCCGCCCGGGGAACGTCCCGTGAGCGTTCGAGCCGGGCCCGCCGCGAGGGTCTTCCGTTCGGGTGGGGTCACCCGTTTGACGCCGCGCGCCCCCCGACGCGCGTCGCGTGCGTACCCGGTCAGGCCGCCGGGGTGTCGGGCCCGATCCGGCTGCGTACCGCCGTCTGCACCTCGGCCTCCTCGGCCGGGTCCGCGGCGAGGCGGCGGAGCCGCTCGGCGACCCTGATGTCCCCGGTCTCCGCGTGAAGGGCGGCGAGCTCGCGGGTGGTCTCCTCGCAGTCCCACAGGCACTCGACGGCGAATCCGGTGGCGAAGGAGGGATCGGTGGCGGCCAGTGCGCGGGCCGCCCGGCCGCGCAGATGCGACGAGGACGTCTCCCGGTAGACGTGCCGCAGCACGGGTGCGGCACAGACGATGCCCAGCCGCCCCGCGCCGTCGACGAGGGTCCACAGACGTGGTGCGTCCGGTCCGTCGCCCCGTACGGCCTCACGGAGCGCCCCGAGGACCAGTGAGGCGTCCTGGGCGCCGCCCCGGCAGGCGAGCACACCGGCCGCGGAGGCACCGAGCGCGTCGGGCCGTCGGGCCCAGCGCCTGGCGCGCTCCACCGCGGCGTCGCCGCACATCCGCTCGAAGGCGGCGACGGACGCGTCGGCGACGGTGCGCGAGACGCCGACCGCTCCGGTCTCGATCAGGTCGAGCACGGCCGGGTCCCTGGCCTCCGCCAGGTAGTGCAGCGCGGCACAGCGTGCACCCTCGGGGCCGCTGCGGGCGGCCTCGATGATCGTGGGCCGGTCCTCGGGGCCCGCGACGGCGGTGAGGCAGCGGGCGGCCGGCACATGGAGGGTGCTGCCGCGTTCGAGTCCCTGCTGGGCCCAGTCGAAGACCGCCTGGACACTCCAGCCCGGACGGGGGCCGCCGGGTCGCATCTGGCGCTGCCAGCGGTCGAAGGAGCCCTGTTCCGAGGCGGCCCTGACCCTGGCGCCGACCGTGTCGCGCGGGTCGTCCGCCCAGAGCCGCCAGGGGCGGGGTTCGTAGGCGTCCCGTACGGCGGCGGCCAGCTCGGCGGCGCCCTCCTCGGTGGCCGGGAACCGGCCGAGCACGGGTACGGCGAGGGCGCGGAGTCCCGCGTCGTCGTCGCGCAGGGCGAGCTCGTCGAGGGCCCAGGCCCAGTTGGCGCCGGTCGCGGCGTACCGCCGCAGCAGGGCCAGGGCGTCGTCGCGTCCGTACGAGGCGAGGTGGCCGAGCACGGCGAGGGCCAGCCCGGTGCGCGAGTCGTCGGTGTCGAGGTGGTCGTCGGGATCGCACAGGTGCCGCTCGATCTCTTCGATGCCGCCGTCGAGGTCGAGGTACAGGCGTGCGTAGTAGAGGGAGCGGTTCTCCACCTGCCAGTCGTGACGCGGATCGCTCAGGACGCAGTGGTTGAGAGCCGCCAGGGCCTCGGGGCGTGGTGCGGCGAGCGCGTGGAGCGTGCCGTCGCCACGGCCCCTCTGCAGCAGGCCGAGCAGGGTGCCGCTCGGCGCTATGAACGGATCAAACATGGAAAAAGCCTCACATCAAGCTGTCGACGCAACCGGGACTGTGCAGTTCCAAGTGCCGGGTGGGCACTACGCCGCGCAGCAACATGATCGGCCGACCGCCGTCTTCTGCTTGGTGTAGACCATCTTCCTCTGCCTCTCGTCGGTGGCCCGGAACCGGGCCCGCGACGTCATGATGACCCAGCCATTTCGCCACCGCGACCACATTTACGGCGTACCCGGTCAGCGGGAGCCGAAGAGTTCCAGCAGGTCGGCCTTGCCGAACATGCGAGCAGTGTCGAGGGCGGAGGGTGTTCCGGCGGCCGGATCGGCGCCCGCGGAGAGCAGCGCCTCGATCACCGCGTCCTCGCCCTTGAAGACGGCTCCGGCGAGCGGCGTCTGCCCGCGGTCGTTGGCCCGGTCCGGGTCGGCGCCCCGGCCGACGAGGGCCGTGACGGCGGCGGCGTGCCCGTGGTAGGCGGCGAGCATCAGCAGCGAGTCACCCCGGTCGTTGGTGAGGTTCGCGGGCACGCCCGCGTCGACGTACGCGGCGAGCGCGTCGGTCTCACCGCGGCGGGCGAGGTCGAAGACCTTCGTCGCCAGCTCGACCACCTCGGGATCGGGGGTTTCGCTCATCGGACGGACCGCCTTCCATTAACCGGTTTCACCACTGTCGACCTGCCGGGGCGTACGCCGTGGGGGCCGTACGAGTGAACCGACAGGGTACTGCCCGACCGGGCACATGACCCTGCCCACCTGTGGCAAAGGATCACGAATGGTGCGCCGGAACAGTGCGCGACACCGGAAGTTCCGGCCCACCGGGATCACCCGGTCGGCCATTCAAGTGAAAATAACGACTTTTCACCCAAATGCAGCTTTTATCGTATAGATACTTCCGGTGAACCTGGAAGGACTCATGGTGACCGTCCCCCCAACCAGGAGAACCACTCATGATCCTGTCCATGTCAGGCGTCGTCATCCTCGGCATCATCGTCTTCCTGTTCTTCAGGAAGGACGGCCTCAAGGCCTCGCACGCCCTCGTCACCGCCCTGTTCGGCTTCTATCTGGCAGGCACCGCCATCGCACCGAGCATCACCGCGGGGGGCGCGAGTCTCGCCGGCCTCCTGGGCGGGATCAAGTTCTGACCCTCCGCGACCGCTCCCACCCCTTCAGGAGACCGACGTGGCCCGGCGACCACTCCCCCGCATTCTGAGCAGCGGCAGCGCCTCGATCACTCGCAGTCGCGAGTTCGCGCGCACGGCCGCCGACAACGCCACGGACGTCCTCCATCCGCTGATCACGATCACTCGTGGTCTGCGGCTGCTGGCCGGAGCCGGACGGCAGAAGTGGGCCGCGACGCCCAAGGACAGGCGTGGCCCCACCCTGTTCCTCGTCGCGGCCTGCGTACTCGCGTTCGCGCTCATGCCGTACGGGGGTCTGATCGCCCTCGTCACGGTGATGGGCGCCGCCGCCTGGGCGGGGCGGGAGCGGACCCCCGTGAAGACCGGCCCCGACGAGGCGGAGACCGCGCGGCTGCGGTCCCTGTACGAGGCGCTCGTGCCGTACTTCTCCGTGGCCGACGACCCCGGTCCGCTGTTCTCCCACGGCGGCGACTGGGAGAAGGCCTTCAGCGGTTACGAGTTCGACGGCGACGGGCGGCTGACCCGCCTCCAGGTGACGTACCCCGCCTACTTCACGGACAGCGAGGCCGCCTCCCGTGCCCGGATCGAGCGGCTGCTGCACGCCAAGTCCGGCCGCGGCCGCGAATACCGCTTCGCCTGGGACGAGGAGGGCAACCAGCTCGTCATGAACGTCCTCGGCGCCCTGCCCACCTCGATCGGCGCCCAGCGTTTCGTGACCGCCCCCGGCGAGACCGTACTGGGCTTCACCGACGGCGACGCGGTGCAGCGCACGGTTCCGGTGCACGACGGCGACACGACCCGCGACGCCCCTCCGGTCGTCTGGCGGACCGGCGCCCGCTCCACCGAGCCGCATCTGCTGGTGGTCGGGCAGCCCGGCAGCGGCACCACGACCCTGATGCGCTCCATCGCCCTGCAGGCGCTCCAGCACGGCGACATCCTGATCGTCGAAGGCAGCGGAACCGGCGAATACGCCTGCCTGACCGGGCGGGACGGCGTACTGAGCGTGGAGTGCGGGCTGGCCGGCGCACTGGCGACCCTGGAATGGGCGGCCCACGAGACGGAACGGCGGCTGATCGCCGCGAACCGGGCCCGGCAGGTCGGCCACCCCGTGCCCGACGACATCAAGCGCCCGCTCTGGATCCTGCTGGACCGGCCGAGTGTCCTCGGCCATCTGGCCGCCGCCGACGGCAGGCCCGATCCGCAGGAGCTGCTCCAGGGGCCGCTGCGGCACGGCAGGGCGGCCGGCGTCACCGTGGTCCTGACCGATCAGTTCGACAGCCTGGACACCCTCGGCGAGACCGTACGGACGCACTGCAGGGCCCGGGTCGTGCTCGGCCACTGCTCCCGCGAGCAGGTGGAGTCGGTGCTCGGCACCGAGCCGCACACCACCCCGGCCGCCGACGTCCCGCCCGGCCGCGGATACGCGCGGCTCGGCACCGGCCCGGTGCTCCGGCTCCAGGTCCCGGCCACGCCCGATCCGTACGACGAGGCGACCGGCGAGGCACAGCGGCAGGCGGTCCTCGGTCTGCTCCCCGAGCGGCAGGTGCCGGTCGTCGAGGCGGCCGTGCCGGCCGGAGCGGGCGTCCCCGAGCCGGTGCAGCCGCGCACTGTGACCATGGCCGTCGAGGGCATGGCGGTCACCGACTGAACGGACCTGTCCACAGGGGGGCGGGG
>NZ_JBHWIY010000053.1:32771-38060 GCF_042731715.1 Streptomyces sp. NPDC059832
CCGGTCGGCCGACCGGTCACCCCGCCCCCCTGTGTCCGGTCAGGCGACGAACGTCCGCGGCGCCTCGACTCCCGCGCCCGCGCCCGACCCGACCAGCTGCGCCGCCGCCGCGAGCCGTGCCGCCGCCTCGTCCGCGACCGGCCCCGAGACCGTGAACGGCAGCCGTACGTACCCCTCGAAGGCGCCGTCGACCCCGAACCGGGGACCGGACGGAACGCGTACCCCGACCCGCTCCCCGGCCACCGCCAGCCGGGAGCCGGAGAGGCCGCCGGTCCGCACCCAGAGCGTCAGGCCGCCGCGCGGAACGGAGAACTCCCAGTCGGGCAGCTCCCGGCGGACCGCGGCCACGAGCGCGTCCCGGTTCTCCCGCGCCTGTTCGCGCCGGACCTGCACGGCCTCCTCCCAGCCGCCGGTGCGCATCAGCCAGTTCACGGCGAGCTGTTCGAGCACGGGCGTGCCCATGTCGGCGTAGGCGCGGGCGGCCACCAGGCTGCGGATCACGTCCGGGGCGGCGCGCACCCAGCCGATCCGCATGCCCGCCCAGAAGGCCTTGCTCGCCGATCCGACCGTGATCACGGTGGAGCCCGCCGGGTCGAAGGCGCAGACCCGGCGGGGCATCCGCACATCGGCGTCGAGGCAGAGCTCGTTCATGGTCTCGTCGACGACCAGGACCGTGCCTGCGGAGCGGGCCGCGTCCACCAGGGCGCGCCGCCGGTCCTCGTCGGCCAGCGCGCCGGTGGGGTTGTGGAAGTCGGCGACGACATAGGCGAGCCGCGGCGCCGCGTCCCGCAGCACCTGCCGCCACCGGTTCATGTCCCAGCCGCCGAGCCCCTCCTCCATCGCCACCGGCACCAGCCGGGCGCCCGCCTCGCGCATCAGCTGCAGGATGTTGGCATAGCTCGGGGACTCCACCGCGATCCGCTCGCCGCGGCCCGCGAAGAGGTGACAGATCGCGTCGATCGCGCCCATCGCACCCGTGGTGACCATGATCTGTTCGGGCATGGTCGGGATGCCGCGCCCGGTGTAGCGGTCGGCGATCATCTGCCGCAGCGCGGGCAGACCGGCCGGGTAGTCGCCATGGGTGTGGGCGTACGGCGCGAGCTCATCGATGGCGCCCTGGACCGCCCGGGTCAGCCACGGTTCGGGGGCGGGCAGCGAGGCGCAGCCCAGGTCGATCATCGAGCCGAGGGACTCCGGCGGCAGCGGCTCCAGACCGCGTGCGGGCAGCGGGTTCCCGGCGGGCACGGCGGTCCAGCTGCCGGCACCCCGGCGGGACTCCAGGAATCCCTCGGTCCGCAGCGCCTCGTAGGCGGCGGCCACGGTCGTGCGGCTGACGGACAGGGCGAGCGCCAGTTCGCGTTCGGCGGGGAGCCTGGCGGCGACGGGCACCCGGCCTTCGAGGACGAGCAGACGGATCCCGTCGGCCAGCGCACGATAGGCGGGCGGCCTGCGGGCGCCCGGTCCGGCGGGCCGGGACTGTTGGGCCTGGAGCTGCCGGGCGAGCTGCGCCGCACCCACTGCCGAAGTCCACTGAGCCATGGAAATCAGTCCACCTTCCTCGGATTGGCCATAGTTGGAAGCCAATCCCCTGCCACAGAGTGACATGCGGCAGTCCACTACCACCACACCAGGGGGCACCTCTTGTCCACCGCCGCCGCCCCTCGCGGGGCGCACCTCACCCGTCGGCTGATCCAGCTGTACGTCGGTCTCGCGCTGTACGGGGCCAGCTCGGCACTCCTGGTCCGTGCCGGTCTGGGGCTCGAACCCTGGGGCGTACTGCATCAGGGGCTCGCTGAGCGCACCGGCCTGTCCATCGGAGTCGTCTCGATCGTCGTCGGCGCCGCCGTCCTGCTGCTGTGGATCCCGATCAGGCAGCGTCCGGGCCTGGGCACCGTCTCCAATGTCTTCGCCGTCGGCATCGCCATGGACGGCACGCTCGCGCTCGTACCCGACGTGCACGGCCTCGCCGCGCAGATAGCCGTGATGGTCGCGGGAGTCGTCGTCAACGGCATCGCCACCGGGCTGTACATCGCGGCGCGGTTCGGCCCCGGACCCCGTGACGGGCTCATGACCGGACTGCATCTGCGCACCGGCCGCTCCATCCGGCTGGTGCGGACACTGATCGAGGTGGCGGTCGTGGCGAGCGGCTTCCTGCTCGGCGGCACGCTCGGGGCGGGCACGGTCGTGTACGCCCTGGCCATCGGCCCGCTCGCCCAGTTCTTCCTGCGCTTCTTCGCGGTCGGCGGGAAACCGGCAGCGGGGGCCGGGGCCGACACGGAGAACCGGGCCCACGAGGAGACCGGTGCCCATGCGGAGGGCACTGTCGCACCCGCGCCGGACAAGGGCGACACCGCTGTCACCGCACGGACACCGGAGCAGGCCATACTTCCGCAGTGACCTCCGTACGCCACCCCTATCTGGACCATCCCGCGACGATCCCCTTCGCCCACCGAGGCGGTGCGGCGGACGGGATCGAGAACACCGCGGCCGCGTTCCGCCGGGCCGCCGACGCCGGGTACCGCTACTTCGAGACCGATGTGCACACCACCTCGGACGGCCGCCTGGTGGCCTTCCACGACGCCACCCTGGACCGGGTGACGGACGCCCGCGGCCGGATAGCCGAGCTGCCCTGGAGCGAGGTGCGGCGGGCCAGGGTGGCGGGCCGGGAGCCGCTGCCGCTGTTCGAGGAGCTGCTGGAGACGTTCCCCGAGGCCCGCTGGAACGTCGACATCAAGGCCGGGTCCGCGCTGGTCCCGCTGGTCGAACTGATCCGCCGCGCGGACGCCTGGGACCGGGTGTGCGTCGGCTCGTTCTCGGAGGCCCGGGTCGCCAGGGCCCACCGCCTGGCGGGCCCCCGGCTCGCCACCTCCTACGGCGTCCGGGGCGTGCTGGCCCTGCGGCTGCGCTCGTACGGAATACCGGCGGCGCTGCGGGCGGGCGCGGTGTGCGCACAGGTGCCGGAGAGCCAGAACGGTGTCCGGGTGGTCGACCGGCGCTTCGTGCGCGAGGCACACGCGCGCGGGCTCCAGGTGCACGTCTGGACCGTGAACGAACCGGAGCGGATGGCAGCGCTCCTCGATCTCGGCGTGGATGGCATCATGACCGATCACATCGAGACGCTGCGCACGGTGTTGAGCGAGCGGGGGGCCTGGGCCTGACGCCGGCCGTGCGAGGTCTTCACGGGGAGAGACGAGGGGGTGCGGGTTGAGCGCCGAGACCGCGGAAACCGCTGAGCCGACGGAACCGACAGCGGATTCCGCCGATGCCGCGAGCCGCAGGCACGAACAACGCGGCTGGTATTTCTACGACTTCGCCTGCTCCGTCTACTCGACGAGCGTCCTGACCGTCTTCATCGGCCCCTATCTGACCTCGATAGCCAAGGCGTCCGCCGACGCCGACGGCTTCGTGCACCCGCTCGGCGTTCCGGTCCGCGCCGGGTCGCTGTTCGCCTACGCGGTCTCCATGTCCGTCGTGGTCGCGGTGATCCTGATGCCGATCGTGGGCGCCGCCGCGGATCGCACGGGGCGCAAGAAGCCGCTGCTCGCGGCCGCCGCCTACACCGGGGCCGCCGCGACCACCGGCATGTTCTTCCTGGACGGTCAGCGCTATCTGCTGGGCGCGTTCCTGCTGATCGTGGCGAACGCCGCGATCTCGGTGTCGATGGTGCTCTACAACGCGTATCTGCCGCAGATCGCCGGGCCGGAGGAGCGGGACGCGGTCTCCTCGCGCGGCTGGGCCTTCGGCTACACCTCGGGTGCGCTCGTCCTGGTGCTGAACCTGGTCCTGTACACGGGCCACGACTCCTTCGGCCTCTCCCAGTCCGACTCGGTACGGATCTGTCTCGCGTCGGCCGGTCTCTGGTGGGGCGCCTTCACGCTCGTGCCGCTGCGCCGACTGCGCGACCGGCGCGTGACGGCGAGCGGCGAGGGCGCGGTCGGTTCGGGCTGGCGGCAGCTGATGGCCACCCTGCGCGACATGCGCCGCCATCCCCTGACGCTCTCCTTCCTGCTGGCGTACCTCGTCTACAACGACGGCGTGCAGACGGTGATCTCCCAGGCATCGGTGTACGGCTCGGAGGAGCTGGGCCTCGACCAGACGACCCTGATCACGGCGGTGCTGCTGGTGCAGGTGCTCGCGGTGGCCGGAGCACTGGGGATGGGCCGGCTGGCACAGGTGTACGGCGCGAAGCGCACGATCCTCGGTTCGCTCGTCGTCTGGACGCTGATTCTCGTCGCCGGCTATTTCCTCCCCGCCGGAGCGCCGGTCTTCTTCTATGTACTGGCGTCGGCGATCGGTCTGGTGCTGGGCGGCAGCCAGGCGCTGTCGCGCTCGCTCTTCTCCCATCTGGTGCCGCGCGGCAAGGAGGCCGAGTACTTCTCCGCGTACGAGATGAGCGACCGCGGGCTGAGCTGGCTGGGACCGCTGGTGTTCGGGCTCGCGTATCAGCTGACCGGCAGCTACCGGGATGCGATCATCTCGTTGGTGATCTTCTTCGTGGTCGGTTCGGTGCTGCTCGCGAGGGTGCCGGTACGGCGGGCCGTGGCGGCCGCGGGCAATCCCGTTCCGGAACGGATTTAGACGTTGAAGTGAAAGGCCGGTAGTGTACGCCTTTGGCCTGCCCGGAGGACCGTTACTGCGAGCGGAAGAAGCCAAACCGTTGGGTTACAACTTCCGCCAGATGTGACAAACCGGGCATCGCTGGGTACTTGAAACCCTGGGAAACCTGAAAAAGCAGCGGCACGACGGGCGACGCATGACCGGCAACGGGAATCTTTGCCGCCGACCGGACGTTGACCGGATGACGACGACAGCGACACCTGTCCTGTGGGCGACAAGCCCGGGAGGCACGATTCATGAGTGAGCGAGCTCTCCGCGGCACGCGACTCGTGGTTACCAGCTACGAGACGGACCGCGGCATCGATCTGGCCCCGCGCCAGGCGGTGGAGTACGCATGCCAGAACGGACATCGATTTGAGATGCCGTTCTCGGTAGAGGCGGAAATTCCGCCGGAGTGGGAGTGCAAGGCGTGCGGCGCCATGGCACTCCTGGTGGACGGGGATGGCCCCGAGGAGAAGAAGGGCAAGCCTGCGCGCACGCACTGGGACATGCTCATGGAGCGGCGCACACGCGAGGAGCTGGAGGAAGTGCTCGCCGAGAGGCTCGCGGTCCTGCGCTCCGGAGCCATGAACATCGCCGTACATCCGCGGGACAGCAGGAAGTCTGCCTGACTGACCGCGTAACACCTCGGTACGACAGAGCCGCGGGCCGTGACACCAGCTGTTTTCACGG
>NZ_JBHWIY010000054.1:0-35790 GCF_042731715.1 Streptomyces sp. NPDC059832
ACGCTGTCCAAGGTCTACTCCCTGGAGGAGACCGGCCAGGCCGCGTACGACGTCCACCGCAACCTCCACCAGGGCAAGGTCGGCGTCCTCGCGCTCGCCCCCGAGGAGGGTCTGGGCGTGCGCGACCACGAGAAGCGCGCCCAGCACATCGACGGCATCAACCGCTTCCGGCCCTGAGTATCCGGGACTGGAGCCGATGAAAACCAGAGGAATTGACGTGCAAGACATAGTGGGACCCGGCCGTGCCGTCGGAATCGTGGGACTCGGGAAGGTCGGCGAAGCGTTGTTGAGCATGGTGGCCGCCATCGGGTGCCCGGTGATCGGCGTGGACCACGACCCCGATGTCATCGCCAGGGTCGAGCAACGCCTCAAGCACAAAGACATCGACGAGACCGGAGAGTCCGCTTTCCCCACCCTGACCACCGAGATCACCGCGCTGGACGACATCGGTGTCGTGGTGGAGGCGGTGGCCGAGGATCTGGCCGCCAAGCGTGACGTACTTCGCCGGCTGCGTCAGGTCTGCCCACCCGACACGGCAATCGTCACCACGGCCTCCTCGCCGCCTCTCTTCCGGCTCGCCACTGCCGCGGGGTGTCCCGACCGAATCGCCGGCCTACGACTGCTGCGCCCGCCGGCGGTCGGCAGGCACGCCGAAGTCGTACGCACCTCACTGACGTCCGACGAAGCAGTTGACGTGGCGGAACGCCTCGCGACAGCCATCGGCCTCGAATGCGTCGTTCTCGGCCGGCAAGCGAGCGATTTCGCCACTCGGCTCGTCTACCCGTTCCTCAACCGCGCTGCTGCCATGGTTGCGGAGGGTTTCGCCTCCCCCCGCGAGATCGATACCGCGATGCGGCTCGGTTGCGGACTGCCGTCCGGTCCGTTGGAGCTGATCGAAGAGCTGGGCGTGGACGAGGTCCACAGCTACCTGGAGTCTCACTGGAATCGCACCGGTGAGGAAGCCTTCCGCCCGGTGCCGCTCCTGACATCGATGCTTCGAAAGGGCATTCAGGGAAGGAAGACCGGCCAGGGCTTCCACGGTTACGACAACCAGGGTCTGCCGCGCGAGAAGACCCCCGTCGAACGGGGTCGTACGGGCTTCCCGTCAACCGGCAGGGCCATCGGTCACGTTGGCGTGTTCGGCTCCGGCACGATGGCACGCGGTATCGCGGAGGTGTGCGCCACGTCCGGGCACCGTGTCACGTTGGTGGCTCGTAACACCGACAAGGCCCGGAGCGCCGCGACGGGCATCGAGGCATCGCTGGTCAAGGCGGTGCGTCGCGGCAGGATCAACCCGGCACGAAAGAAGGAGGCGTCCGCCGCGCTCGCCACCGTCGACGACGTCTCGGCGCTCTCCGGCTGCGACCTGGTCATCGAGGCTGTCGCGGAGAGTCTCCAGACAAAGCGCGCCGTTTTCGCACAGCTCGGGGCGATGTGTCGGCCCGGTGCGATCTTGGCCACCACTACCTCCAGCCTGTCCGTGGCGGCCTGTACTGCTCCGGCCGGCCGTCCCGGGGAGACGCTCGGCCTGCACTTCTTCAACCCCGCGCCCGTGATGAAGCTGGTGGAGCTGGTGCGGACGCCGGACACGGCCGAACACGTGATGGATGTGGGCCGCGAGTTCTGTGCCGACCTCGGCAAGGTCTCCGTGGCCTGCCGCGACCGGGCCGGGTTCATCGTCAACCGCCTCCTCTTCCCCTATCTCACGGACGCGGTGCGGTTGTTGGATGACGCCGCTCTCGACATCGGGGCGCTCGACACCGCGGTGGAACGGGGATTCGGATACCCAATGGGACCGTTCACTCTGCTCGACGCCATCGGCCTGGACGTCTCCCTGGCAATCCTGGAACGTCTGCACGCCGAGTTTCCCGGGGCGGGCTGCGAACCACCAACCGTTCTCAGGGAGCTGGTCGGCGAGGGCCATCTCGGGCGCAAGGCAGGCCGGGGACTGCGCAGGGCGTGAGGTCTCGCTCAACCCCCAAGAAGTTCTGCTGAGTTCATTGCCACCGGGAGCTCTGCACGGCCCCGCACCCCCAGCTTCCGGTAGATGCGGGTCAGATGCTGCTCGACAGTACTGGGGGTGACACCAAGCTGCTCGGCGATCACCCGATTGGTGAGACCCCCTTGCGCGAGCTGAGCCACCTTGTGTTCGGCCCTGCTCAGCGTATGGAGCTCTCCGGTCACCTCCGACGGCCTCATGCCGGGCCTCGCGTCGGTGCCGGCGCTGCACAACCGGTCGTACAGCACCTGCGCCCGCTTGCGCAGCCACGGGCTGCCCGTGTCCGGCTGTGCCAGTTCCTCCTCCAGGAAGCGCGCCGCCTCGTCCCTGTCACCGAGTTCGGCGAGTGCTTCGGCGGCATAGACTCGCCAGGCCGTGAAGACGGACACCTTGAGCTTCCACGCGGCCATCAGGTCCCGGCACGCGTAGAAATCGCCGAGCGCCGCTCGGTGACGCCCCGCAGCCAGGTGAAGGCGACCGCGTGCCTGCAAGTAGTGCAGTCCGGGCAGGGACTGGAACATCAACTGGGGTACTGGGGTACGTAAGCACTCGGCCGCCGTCTTGAGGTCCCCGAGACCGACGCAGGCGAGAACCTTGGCGGAGAGCGGCAGACCGATGGCCACCCCCCAGGCCGATGGAGGCAGCAGCGTCAGGGCCTGCTCCGCGCGGTTCAGCGCGGTCGTGAAATTGCCCAGCCAGCTCTCCAGGGTCGCGCTGGCGGCCAGCAGTATCGCCTGACAGGTGGTCGTGCGCTCCGAGCAGCCCACGACCAACCGGTCGCACCAGCCCGCGGCTCGTTCGAGGCGCGCGCCGCGGATCAGCGAAATCAACGCGGCCATCGTCGGTGCCAAGAGTGGTTGATGCGGCACCTGCGCCTGCAGGAGCTGCTCAGCCGCTCCACACGCGTCGTCGGTGGGTCCCTCGGCCAGCAGCGATGCGAGCACCAGCGCTCCGTCCCACTGCGGATCCACTGACACGATGCACTGGCCCGGATCCTGCGGGGACTCCAGGGGGCCTTGTCGGTATCGCGCGCCGTAGGTGGGAAAGAAGTACGCGAACCAGACCCGCAATGCGTCCAGGCGAGCCCGTGCGTCCTGCGACAACTCCTCCCGCACGGCATCGAGGTCGGTGAGAAGAACGCTGACCTCCTGTGTCCGCCCCGACCACAACAGATACATGCCCAGCAGCAAACTGTGTTCCCGGCTCAGTAGGCCGGCCCGGTGCTCATCGAGCAGATCGGTCAGGTGCCAGCGAACTGCCCCCGGGTCCACTTCCCACTCCGCCTGCGCCAGTTCGGCCCGGACCACCGCGCGCGCCGAGCCGTCGGCGGACGCGTCGTACGCGGCTCGAAGGAAGGCGATGGCCCGTTCGGCGTCGTGCTCATGCAGTGCCTGCGCGGCTGCTTCCCGCAAGGCGATGACCGCCCAGAGCTCCTGAGCGGGCCGCGCGTGCACCAAATGGCCTGCCACTTCGCCCAGTTCGGCGTTGCTCTCGCGTAGCGCCAGCGCGGCGTTTCGATGCAGCCGCGTCCGTTCGTCGCTCGGGGTTCTGTCCAGCACCACGTCACGGGCTGCCTCCAGGTGATAGCGGAGGCCGTCGGTCAGGCCGGCTGCCTCCAGGGCATTGCGTGAACGTGCGGCTGCACTGGCGGACATCCCCAGGTGGTGCAGCAGGCGCTCCACTCGATCCGCGGTAGCCGACTCCCCAAGGACAGCGAGAGCCCGCGCGGTCCGTAACCCGTCCTCGGTCATCAGAGCGTGGACGTACTGAACGGCGAACCGGACCGCGTCGCCACCAAGTGGAGGGGGGACCGCGCCCTGGTCCGCTTCGCCCGGTGCACCGGAACCTGACCAGTCCTTCAGGAGCGCGTGCAGCAGAAGCGGGCTTCCCCCGGACGCCCGCCGCCACAGGGACACGGTCCGGTCGCAGACGCCGCTCCCCATGTGCTCGGCGAGCACTTCCTTGACACACGAAGCGCACAACGAGGCAAGGCGCAGCAGCGAGCAGCTGGGATTGCGCATGTACTCAGCGGTCAGTACCGGACTCTGCTGGGGAAGGTCGGAACTCCCGGTGAGCAGGATGAGAGCGCGCAGCGGGGCCACACGATGGATGACGTAGAGCAGGCATCGCAGGGACTCGCTGTCGATGTCGTGGACATCATCAACGGTGACGACCAGAGGTGTGCGCTCGGCGACCACGCAGACGGCGTCGTGCACCGCGGCGGCGACCTTGGTCGGCGACTCGCACACGGCCGCGATCTCGTCCATGGAGTACCCCAGACAGGACAGGAGCTGGGCGACGACGCCCAGCGGGAACGAGCGTTCCGCCGCCGATGCCGTGGCGCTCAGCACGGTCGCGCCCGCCCGTTCGGCCCGCCCTTTGACGTAGTCGACCACCCCGGTCTTCCCGACCCCAGGGGGGCCGAGAACCAGAGCGGCTTGCCCCCTACCGTCACGGGCCTCTCTAAAAAGACTGTCAAGAAGTTGTTGCGCTCGGCATCGCTCTGCCAACTCCATGACGCACATCGCTCCTTCCAGGGGGGCCTGGTTCTGGTCGCCGCGTGCACTGCTCACGCAATCAAAGCATGCCGGGCGACACCCCCCTACCCCGTTGACCCTCGCGCTGTTGATGCCCACCCACCGCGGCGACGGACGGGACTGCGGTCGGATCGGTCGCGCCCGGCCGGGGTTGTGCTGCCGGTCGAAACGGACGGTCTTCCCGTCTCATCGACGCCCTCGCCGTAGCCGGGCCCAAGGCCCTGAACGCGATGCCGGCCGCGCGGGCCCGAGCACGTGAGCACGTCTGGAACGTGGCCAAGGGCGCGGCCCCGGATGCCCGCGGACAGGTAATCGTGGACCTGGCCGCCGATCACATCATCACGGCCCACCTCGCCCTGGCCCAGCTGCCGAAGAAGTACCGGCGTGGACGCCGGACACTGATCCGCACCGACTCCGCGGGCGGCACCCAACAGTTCACCGCCTGGCACGCCCAGCAGGGAAGGGCGCTGTCGTACTGCGGAGGATGCGGCTGATCGTCCACAGGGAACGCCCCTACCCCAGAGCCCGGTTGCATCTCACCGATACCGACGGCCTCCGGCTCACCGCGTTTGCCACCAACACCACCATTCTTCCGATCGCCGCACTCGAACTACGGCACCGCCAACGGGCACGCGCCGAGGACCGGACCGTCACAAGAGATCGAGGCTAGGGGGGTCCCCCTAATCGTCAATTCTCCTGAGATCGGGGCCTCTTGCGACACGTCTGGGCATTGGCTAGCGTTCAAAGCCTGGCGGAGTCCCTCTCTTTGACAGTGCGGTATGTGCGTTACGTGCCGACGCTTCTTCAGCCGCTCTTCTCATTCCCCCCGGATGGGAACTGCCTGGGGAATGCCCGGCCCTACACCGGCTTTGTGGGCCCGGAACCCGACCGGTAACAGCGAAGGGAAGATGGAACAGTGGACGTATGGGTTACCGGTCTGGGCGCAACGCCGCTCGGTGGAGGCATGTCGAGCATGCGGGCCGCAATGCGAAGCGGCGCCAAAGGAATTGGAAATCTGGAGGACGAATGGGCCCGAGGAGAGCAGATCGCTCCCGTCGCGTCCCGGGAGGCTCGGCGGGACGCCGGCTCCCCGAAACTCCCTCTGAGTGCCTCGCGGTGGTCAGGGGCACCGGCATCGGCGGCGCCACGTCCCTGCTGGCCCAGAACCACACGTTCGAGGTCAAGGGGCCGCGGCGGGTCTCACCTCACGCCGTGCCCATGCTGATGGCCAACGGCTCTGTTGCGTGGGTCAGTACGGATCCGGGCGCACAAGGCGGCGCCCAGGCGCCGGTCAGCGCTTGCGCGGCGGGGGCCGAGGCCATCGCGCGGGGCTTGGGCGTGGCGGGACAGGTGCGCGCCATGACCCTGCCGCTGCGCGACGCGCGGATCACTGGGGAGGACGTGGGGCACGTCCATGCCCACGCGACGTCGACGACTCATGGCGACGCGTGCGGGTCCGATGCCATCGCCCAGGCCATCGGTGCGCATGCCGTGGTCACCACGACGAGATCCATGACCGGTCACATGTCGGGGCGCCCGGGGCCATGGGCGCGGCCGCGGCGAGCCCGGCGCTTCGCGACGGCGTCGTGCCCGCGACCCGCAACCTGCGGGAAGTGGATGCGCACATCGGCCTGGATGTGGTGATGGACGAGCCACGCACGGGACAGTTCCGGGTCGCATCGGCCAATTCCTTCGGCTTTTGCGGGCATAACGCCTCACTCGTCCTCGGCCGCGCCTGACATCTACGTGTTCCCTCAACTATCGAACTGTGAAAGGAAGTTGAGGAAACAGCTGGCGCCACCGTGACCGAGCGGTACTGCTTTGACTCTTCCAGTGAAGGAAGCCCATGACATCCGATATACATGAAAACAGGTGCCCCGTCCGTCTCGATGTGGACTTCTACAGAGATCCGTATTCTATCTACCGGGCGATAAAACAACGCGGAAACAAACCCACTGAAGTCGTACTCGAAACGGGTATGGCCTATCTGCCGCCGAACTTGCGGGCCTGGATGGTGACGTCCTGCGAGGATGTTGAATTCGTGCTGCGGGATGCCCGGTTCCGTAAGAGCTTCGATGAAGCAATGCCATTGTTCGCCGCGAGCGCCCGGGACGGCGGGCAGGAGCAGGACCGAAGCTCGCTGCTCTACGACAACATGGCGAACAACGACCCGCCGATCCATACCGCCCTACGCAAACCGCTCAACAGCTCCTTCACCGCGCGGGCAGTGGCTCCCAAGCGCCAGGCCATGCGGGAACTGGCCGAATCGGTCCTGGACGCCGTCGCAGGACAGGAGTCGTTCGACCTCGTCCAGGACTTCGCCTTCCCCTACTCGATCGGAGTCATCTGCGACACGCTCGGGGTTCCGCGCGAGGATCGCGAGACGTTCCACCAATGGGTACAGACGATCACCAGTGACGCGGAACCCGAGGTACTCCGGCGCGACGCGCAGCGGATGGTCGGCTACCTGCGCGGCCTCATCACACAGCGACGTGAGACGGGCACCGACGACATTCTGACACAACTCGCACTCTCGCTGAGTGAGTCGCAGGCGGTCGCCCAGGCGTACGCGCTGCTCGCCGCCGGGTACGAGACCTCGGCGAACCTGATCGTCACGGGGCTGCTGGTGCTGGAGTCGGACCCGGATCAGAAGGCGCGTGTTTGGCGAGACCGGTCGCTCGTGCCGACCGCCGTGGAAGAGATGCTGCGCCATCAGTCGCCCTTCAATCTGTCGCTGTACCGGTACGCCACCGAGTCGGTCGAGGTGGGCGGGGTGACCATCCCGGCCGGCTCCATCGTGTTCCTGGCCTTCGCCGCGGCCAACCGCGACGACGCGCGTTTCGAGGACCCCGACCGCTTCACGGTCGACAAGCCGCGCCGTGAACACCTGGCCTTCGGCGGCGGCATCCACAACTGCATCGGCAAGCACCTCGCGCGGCTGGAGGCGGAAGTCGCGTTCGACGTCCTTGTCCGACGCTGTCCAGAACTCTCCGTCCGCACGAAGCCCCAGCACATGGAGTGGAAGGCCAGCCCCACCTTCCGGGGACTCAGGAATCTCGTCGTTGCCCCCGGACCGCAGCGATCCCGCTCTGGCGCGGAAGAAGCAGGTGGAGCAGCCTCATGACCGCACGGACACAGCAGCCGCAACCGGCACCGGGATACGCGGAACCAGGCGCAGCCCCTATGGCCGTCATCGGTTTGTCGTGCCGCTTTCCCGGCGCCTCCGATCCGGGCGAGTTCTGGCGCAACCTCATGTCCGCGGCGGACAGCGTGGGCAGCGCTCCGCCCGGTCGTTGGGAGGAACGTGTCGGGCCCGCGCCCGCCGAACCCCGCACTCCCATACGGCATGGCGGCTTCATCGAGGGTATCGACGAGTTCGACGCCAGGTTCTTCGGGATCGTCCGACGCGAGGCCGAGCACATGGATCCGCAGCAGCGGCTCCTGCTCGAGCTCGCATGGCAGGCATTGGAGGACGCAGCCGTCCCCGCACACAACCTGCGCGCGACGCGCTGGGGTGTCTATGTGGGGGCGTGCGCCGACGACTTCAAGACGCAGTACTTCGCCTCCGGGCGCCTCGACAGGTTCGGGCACATGGGCTCAAGCCGCTCGCTGCTGGCGGGGCGCATCTCCCATCACCTCGGTCTGCGCGGCCCCAGTGAAGTCATCGACACCGGTCAGTCGTCCTCCCTGTGCGCTCTGCACCGGGCGGTCGCGAGCCTGCGGCTGGGTGAATGCGATGCCGCGCTCGTCGCCGGTGTCAACCTCAACCTACTGCCGGATGTGACCGACCAGATTCAACTGTGGGGCGGCCTGTCCCCTGACGGCCGCTGTCGCGCCTTCGACGAGCACGCCAACGGATACGTCCGTGCCGAAGGTGGTGGCGTCGTCGTGCTCAAGCCGCTCAAGGCTGCCGTGCGCGACGGTGACCACGTCTACTGCGTGGTGCGCGGCAGTGCCACCAACAACGACGGAGGCAGAGCCGGTCTCGGTGTCCCCAGCCCGGACGCCCAGCGCGAGGTGATCGAAGCCGCCCACCGCGCCGCGGGGGTCACGGGTGCGTCGGTCGGCTACGTCGAACTGCACGGCACGGGCACACCCGTGGGTGACCCGGTCGAGGCCGAGGCCCTCGGCGAGGCCATCGGAAGGCGGCGCTCGCGGACCGCGCCGTTGCTCGTGGGCTCGGTCAAGTCGAACATCGGGCACTTGGAGTCGGCGGCGGGCATCGCCGGATTGATCAAGGCGTGCCTGGTACTGCATCACGGGAAGCTGCCACCGACCCTGCACCATCACCGCAGCCCCGAGGACCTGCCGTTGGCGGACCTCAACCTTCGAGTCGTCGGCGCGGACCGGGAAGAGAGCCTGGGCACCGACGAAGTGGTCGGGGTCAGCTCGTTCGGCATGGGCGGCACCAACGTTCATGTCGTCCTGGCGAGTTCGCCCGGCGCAACGGATCCGTCCGGTCGACTCGTGTCCCCGACTCCGTCCGAGTGCGCTGCCCTGGACACCGTGTGGTGTCTCTCGGGTCGCACCCGCGAAGCGGTCCGCTCGCTGGCCCGCGCCTTCCTCGAACACTCCTTCCCCATGGAGCGCTGCACCGTGAGCGATGTGGCGTGGTCCCTCGCCCAGCGCGACGAGGGCGAGCACCGGGTCGCGGTGGTCGGCGGTTGCTGGGACCAGATGCGCGACGGATTGCTCAAGATCGTGGCAGGCCACGACCTGGCCATACCGGCGGACTGGCTGCACAACGGAGGAGCGGAACGAACTGCTTGGGTCGCCGTCGCCGGTACGTACGCCACCCACGGAGACATTGCCAAGGTCGCGGATCGATTGGGAACAGGACTGCACAAGGTGCCTGGCCTGCCCACGTACCCCTTCGAACGCGACACCTTCCACGGACCCACTCCGCCCCGCTCCGTTGCCCCAACCCCCGAGCCGACCCCTGCGGTCCCGGAAGAGGCTCTCACAGGCTCTCTGCTCGACGGCCGGGAGCAGACTGCCGATCCTTCGGAACGGCTCTGGCTCATCCGGTCGTTCCTGGAGCGCGAATTACTCGACCTTCTGGGCGAAACAGGCGACGAGTGCCTACGCGTGGATCCCGACAGCACGTTCAAGGACCTGGGCGTCGACTCCATGTCCCTGCTTGAGCTCCAGGACCGTCTCGCGGCCGCCACCGCAGTGGAACTCCCGGAGTCCGCGCTCTTCGACCACCCGACGATCAACGACCTCGCGGCACACCTGGACACCGAACTGGAGGCACTCCGTGGCTGAGAAGACAACGGAGCCCGAAGACATAGCCGTCGTAGGTATGGCCTGCCGCTACCCCGGCGGCATGAACACCCCGGAGCGTCTGTGGGCCCTGGTCGACGAGGGCCGGGACGCCATCACCGACTTTCCCGACAACCGCGAGTGGCACACCGAGGCGCTCTACGACCCGAGCTTTGTGCGGCAGGGCGGGTTCCTCCACGACGCTGACCTCTTCGACGCCGACTTCTTCGGGATCAGGCACGCTGAGGCGATCTCCATGGACCCGCAGCAGCGGGTGCTCCTGCAGGTCGCCTGGGAGGCGATCGAGCGGTCGGGCATCGTCCCGTCGAGCCTCAAGGGTTCACAGACCGGCGTATTCGTCGGGCTGATGCCGAACGAGTACGGGATGCCGCTGTGGAAGTGGCAGGACGAGACGGCCGGTTTCATGGGTACCGGCACCTCACCGAGCGTGGCGTCCGGGCGGATCGCCTACCTCCTGGGCCTGGAAGGTCCTGCCCTGACCATCGACACCGCCTGTTCGTCGTCCGGCGTGGCGATTCACACCGCCGTCCGGTCCTTGCGCAGCGGCGAGACGGACCTGGCGCTCGCGGGCGGCTGCACCGTGCTCACGGGCCCCGGTATGTTCGTGGACTACGCGAAGAAGGGCGCCCTCTCGCCGGACGGACGCTGCCGTACCTTCTCCGACACCGCCAACGGAACCGTCTGGGCCGAAGGCGCGGGCGTCCTCGTCCTTGAACGCCTCTCGGTGGCCCGGCGCAATCATCGCCGCATCCTCGGCGTCATCAAGGGAACCGCCGTCAATCAGGACGGCGCGAGCAACGGCCTCACCGCACCGAGCGGCAAGGCTCAGGTCAAGGTGATCCAGCGGGCGCTCGCCGACGCCCGGCTCGCGCCCGGCAAGGTCCAGCTCGTGGAGGCGCACGGTACGGCCACCAAGCTCGGCGATCCCATCGAGGCCAACGCCATTCAGGCCACCTACGGAGCGGACCGCGGCGACGAACCCGTGTGGATCGGCTCCTTCAAGTCGAACATCGGCCACTCCATGGCCGCGGCAGGAGTCGGCGGTGTCATCAAGTGCCTGAGCGCGATGCGCGCCGGCACCATGCCCAAGACACTGCACGTCGAGGACCTCAACTCCCACGTGGACTGGTCCTCGTCGGTGAACGTCCTGCGGGAGAGCAGGCCCTGGCCCACGGCACAGGACGGCGTACGTCGGTGCGCCGTCTCCTCGTTCGGTGTCAGTGGCACCAACTCTCATGTGATTCTGGAGAGTTGGAAGGAGGAGTCGACGGTCTCCGCGATCCCGGCGGACGCCCCCGACGCCACGCACGCCCTCACCCTCTCTGCCAAGACGCCGGCGGCTCTGCGTTCTCATGCCGCGAGGGTGGCCGAACACCTCACCTCCGGGACCTCCTCCGTGGCGGCAACCGCCGAGGCGCTCGCAACACAGCGTGAGCACTATGCCCACCGCGCCGTCGCCATCGAAGGAGGACGGGAGCACCTGGCCGCCGCGCTCCAGGCGTTCGCCGACAACACCGACTCCACAGCGGTCGTCCACGACGAGGCACGGCGCATTCGACGCCCGGTCTTCGTGTTCCCCGGGCAAGGGTCCCAGTGGGATGCCATGGCCGTGCGGCTCCTCAAGGACTCCGAGGTCTTCCGGCTGAGGATCGAGGAGGTCGCAGGAGCCTTCAAGCCCTACCTCGACTACGACTTGCTGGCGTTGCTGGCCGGCAAGGACCAGGAGACGGACCGGGAGCGCACGGACGTCGTCCAGCCCCTCATCTTCGCCATGATGCTGGGCCTCGCGTCGATGTGGGGGCTCGCCGGTATCCGGCCCGCCGCAGTGATCGGACATTCTCAGGGCGAGGTCGCCGCCGCGTGCCTCGCCGGTGCTCTGAGTCTCGATGAGGCGGCCCGTGTGGTCGCCTGCCGCAGCCGCGTTCTGGAGCACGAGGGACGCGGCGGCATGGTGGCCGTGGCGCTCGGCGTCGAGGAGGCGGTGACCGCCACACGCGAGGCGAGCGCGCATCTCACCGTCGCGGCGACCAACGGCCCCGCTTTCACCGTGTTGTCCGGTGACGACGAACCCGGCATCCGGCGTCTGCTGGACCAGTGCGAGGACCAGGGCGTGTACGCCCGCCGGGTCCCGGCCAAGTGCGCCTCCCATTCGCCCGTCATGGCCGAACTCGAAGGCCGGATCATGGCAGGACTCGACGGCCTCCAGGCTTCCACGGAGGACGTGACCTTCTTCTCCACGGTCGAAGGCGACCGCGTACCGGGACAGGACCTGACCGCCGCGTACTGGTATCGGAACCTGCGCGAGCAGGTCCGGTTCGCCGAGACCGTCACGGCCATGGTGTCGCACGGCTACGACGCCTTCATCGAGATCAGCCCGCATCCAGTGCTCCTCACCTCGCTGCGTCAGATTCTGGAACAGGCCGACAGCGACGCCCCGGTGTGCGCGACCCTCCGCCGGGACCAGGGTTCGTACGAGCGGTTCCTGACAGCTGCCGCCGAGGCCTACGTAAAGGGACACGACGTCGACTGGGCTGCCCTGCACACCGGTGCGTGGTCCGGGAGGCCGGCTCCGGACGGCCTCCCCACCTACCCGTTCGAAGGACGCCGGTTCTGGCTTCCGACACAGATGGAGACCACGGCCGTCTCGGTGTCCGCCGCCGTTCGGCCGAGCGCGAGCAGGACGCGGATCGCAGCCGGCGGCCACCCGTTCCTGACTTCCATGGTCGAGACGGTCGACGGCACCATGGTGATGAGCGGGGGCCTGTCCATCCGAAGCCACCCGTGGTTGATGGATCACCGGGTCGAGGACACGCCTCTGCTGCCCGGCACCGCCTTCGCGGAGCTGCTGCTGTCGGCGGGGCGCGAAGTCGACTGCCCCGCCCTCGACGAGATGGTGCTCCGGGATCCACTGCTCCTGCCGGTGGACGGGACTCAGGTCGATGTACAGGTGACCGTGCGACGCGCCGACGCGCAGGGGAAACGGGCCGTGGCGGTGTACTCGCGCTCGTCGGCCGACGCCGAGTGGCGCCATCACACGGAGGGCTTGGTATCCCCCGAAACCCGTCCGCCGGCTCCCGCCGGTCCCACGACCGAGCCCGGTGCCGGACGCCTGGAAGCCGACGCGCTGTACTCGCAGCTGCGCGAGATGGGGTACGGCTATGGCGACGCGTTCCAAGGCGTACGCGGTGGAGAGCACGGCGACGGCTGGGCCCGCTCCCGGGTGGTCCTGCCGGACAGCGCTCGCATCAACCACAGCGGCTTCGCGCTGCACCCGGCGCTGTCCGACGCGGCACTGCACGCCGCCGTGGCCTGCGGCCTGATCGAAACGTCGGCGGCAGGGGACATCGCCGTCCCCTTCGTGTTCAACGGCGTGCGTGTCGGTGACTCCGTTGATGCCGACCGGTGCTGGGCCGTTGCCCGCCGAGTGGCTCCCGACGCAATCGCCCTCACCCTGGCCGACGACGACGGACACGTGCTGCTGAGTGTCGACCGCATGGTGGTCCGGGGCCTTGAGCGCCCCGCTCAGCAACCGGCGCACGAGGAGGCCACGCTCTACACGACCGACTGGGCGGAGGCCGGGAGCGAACTCGGCGTGGAACGCCGCCTGTGCGTCGTGGGCGCTGACGGGCCGCTCGCCTCGTCCCTGCGCGACACCGCCCGCGGCGGGATAACAGTGGCCACGCTCGACGAAGCCATCATGATCGTCAGGGCTCTGCCCGGAGACTGGCAGGTCATCCTCTCCACCCCGTCGACCGGCCCCGGGACCGTGACCGCGGCTCACGTCCATGACACGGCAGCGTGGGCGCTGGAGGCCGTCCAGCAGTGGATGCTCGTCGAGGACCTCTCTGAGCGTGCCCTTCTCACGTTCGTCACCCGGAACGCGGTGGCCGTCCCCGGCGATGAGGCGTACGACCTGGCCGCGAGCGCTCTTTGGGGGATGGTGCGCACCGCGCAGACCGAGAACCCCGGTCATATCCGCGTCATCGACGTCGACGACGCCGCAGTCGCCGAACCGGTTCCGATCGAGGCGGCGTTGCGACGTTCCGAGGCCCAGCTGGCCGTGCGCGCCGGCTGTGTGCTGCGCCCACATCTGTGGCCCCAGGCTCCCGTCATCGCCCCGTTCCCGGACTGCGGCGACGACACCGTCGTGATCACCGGCGGCACCGGCACGATCGGCCGTGCCCTGGCCCGCCACCTCGTCACCCACAAGTCCGTGCGGTCCGTGGCGCTGCTCAGCCGCAGCGGCCGGCAGGCGCCCGGTATCATGGCCCTCACCTCCGACTTGGAGCGTCTGGGCGCCTCGGTTCGCGTGCTCGAGGCCGATACGACCGACGCGGAGCGCCTGCGCACGGCCCTGGACCAGCTGCGCTCGGAGCGTCCGCTGGCAGGCGTTGTCCATGCCGCGGGCCTCCTCGACGACGCCATCGTTCCGAACATGACGCCCGAGCAGCTGCACCGTGTCCTGGCGAGCAAGGTCGACTCGGCGCTCAACATGGACGCCGCGACGCGTGAGGACGACCTTCGCTTCTTCACCGTCTTCTCCTCCCTGTACGGCGTGCTCGGCGGCCCCGGGCAGGCCAACTACGCTGCCGCGAACACCTTCTTGGACCACTTCGCACACTGGCGCCGGGCACAGGGCCGGCCGGCCAACTCCGTCGCCTGGGGGCTGTGGGACGAGGCGACGGGTATGACGGGGCACCTCGACGAGGCAGATCTGCTGCGACTGCGGCGCAACGGGGTGGCGCCGTTCACGGTGCCGGAGGGACTTGCCCTGTTCGATACCGCACTCAGCAGCGGCACCACCGCCGTGATCGCGGCGCGTCTCGCGGTGTCCGATGCGACCGAAGACGCAACGACGGACGGCCCGTTCCTGTTCTCCCGCCTCGCAGGGCGCGGGGTGGACCGGACCGAGAAGGTGCGGACACCTGCACCCACTGTCGCCGCTGCCCCGCCCGTCCCGGCTCCGCGGCTGGAGATGCAGGAGACACCTCCCGCTCCCGCTCAGCAACACGCCGAGGCCGACCGGCCCGCCCGTCGACAGGAGCCGGCCACAGTCCTCGACCTCCTGAACTCGACGGACGCATCCCACGACCAACGCGTTGCCGGCCTGCTCACGGTGGTCAAGGAGAGCGTGGCCGAACTGCTCGGCACCGAGCCCCGGCGCGTGGACGCCCAGCAGTCCTTCTACGAGATGGGCTTCGACTCCCTCACCTCCATGGAGCTGCGCGTCCGCCTCGGCCGCAAACTCGACATCCGGCTGGGCGCCACCGTGGTCTTCGACCACCCGACTCCGGAGGCACTCGCCTCACACGTCGTGGATCTGTTCCTGCCCGATGAGGGGCAGGAGTCGGACGAGTCCGAGGAGCCCGGCCCAGGCCAGGACACTGAGCCAAGCTCCGTTCCAGCCCCGGTTGCCGCACCCGCGAGGCAGAAGGCGCAAGGGGGCACGGACGCCGACGAGCTGAGGGCGGACGAGCCCTCCATGCCCGACTCCGCTCCGTTTCCCCTGACCAGACTGCAGGAGGCGTATCTCGCGGGGCGCGCCGGCGACTTCGAACTGGGCAACGTCTCCACGTACTTGTATGTGGAGGTCGACCTGACCGGCTTCGACGTGGCGGCGGCCGAGCACGCGTTCGACCGGCTCGTACGGCGCCACCCGATGCTGCGGGCCGTCTTCGACCCGGAGGCCGGGAGCCAGCGGGTGCTCGGCAGCGCGCCGCGCGTATCGATCCCCATCGAGAACCTGACCCGGCTCACGGAGGGCGAGCGCGACGAGCGGCTCGCCGCGATACATGCAGAGCTGAAGGCCAAGGAGTTCGACGTCACCAGCTGGCCCCTGTTCATGGTTCGCGCCACGGCCATCAGCTCGACTGTGACGCGACTGCACTTCGGCATCGACGTACTCGTCTCGGACGGCAGCAGCACCTCCGTCCTCTTCAAGGAGTGGGCGCAGCTCTACGACGCCCCGGACTTGGAACTCCCGGAACTCCGGTCCGGGTTCGACGAGTTCACGCTCAAGATCCGCGAGCAGGCTTCGACGGCGGAGAGCGACCAGAGCAGGTCGTACTGGAGCGGTCGGCTCCAGAGCCTGCCCCCCGCGCCGGAACTGCCACTCGCAGTCCGCCTTGCCGATGTGCCGCGCCCCGTGTTCACCAACCGCTTCATGCGCGTCGACGCACCGGAGTGGGAACAGTTCAAGCGCAATGCCGCGGCAGCCGGTCTGACGGCGTCGGGTGCTGTGCTGGGGGCGTACTGTCACGTGCTTGCTGCCTGGTCCAAGACACCGGACTTCACGATCACATGCCTCGTGTCGCAACGGGACGCGACAGCCGGTGTGGACACATCGAATGTCATAGGCAACTTCTCCTCCACAAGTCTGCTCGAAGTGCGGATCGACCAGGCCGATCCGTTCCGGGACACGGCCCGCCGGATCCAGCGGCAGCTGATGCAGGACATGGAACACACCGTCTATTCCGGCCTCGACGTGCTCAGGGACCTCGGCCGCATGGACGCGAGCGCGGGGCGGGCGCGCGTGCCGGTGGTCTTCAACAGCACTGTCGGTGGGGCCGCTGCGGACGGGCAGGAGGCAGGGCCGGTGGGTTGGCTGTGCAGGATGGGCGAGACCGGCACGCCGGTATGGAGCGGGGTCCGCACCCCGCAAGTCATCCTTGACCACACAGCGTTCGAGGAGAACGGCGGTCTGATCCTCAACTGGGATGTGGTGGAGGAAGTGTTCCCGGAGGGCGTCGTGGACTCCATGTTCACGGCATACGAAAGGCTGATTCGTGAACTCTGTCGCTAACTCCGCCTGGCTCGTACCCGCCTGGGCGAACGACCCCGGGCCGGCCCCCGGCGCCGGCAGGCTCCAGCGCACTCCAGAGCCCGGGTTCCCCTCGGACCACACCCTCCATTCCCGTTTTGTCGAACGAGCCGCGCGTACTCCCGATGCTGTCGCCGTGATCTCACGGGACCGGCGGCTCAGCTATGCCGACGTCGACGCGGAATCGGCTCGTGTGGCCTCTCTCCTGGCAGAGCATGGCACCACCACAGGAACGCTGGTCGGCGTGGTGACGGACAAGGGCTGGGAGCAGGTGGTCGGCAGCATGGGCGTGTTGCGGTCGGGAGGCGCGTACGTCCCCATCGACCCGCACTGGCCGGCCCAGCGCCTCGCCGCGGTGATCGCCGCCGCGGGGCTGGACACGATCCTCACCCAGCCCGCGCTGCGCAGCACTGTCGACTGGCCCGATGGCCTCACGGTGCTGGACGTCGAGGCGCCCGGCCCGTTCGAGAACACCGCGGTCCACACGGCGCCGGACGTTCCGGTGACACCTCGTGACGTCGCGTACGTGATCTACACCTCCGGCTCCACGGGCGTCCCCAAAGGTGTGGTGATCGAGCACGGACCGGCGGTCAACACGATCCTGGACGTCAATGACGAGTTGTCGCTCACCGCGGACGACCGCGTCCTCGGCCTCTCGGCTCTCAACTTCGACCTGTCGGTCTACGACATCTTCGCCCCCCTCTCCGTCGGTGGCGCAGTCGTCCTGCCCGGTCCCGAAGACGCACGCGAACCCGCCAACTGGCTTGCCCTGATGGCCGAGGGGAACGTCACGGTGTGGAACAGCGTTCCCGCGCTGATGGCCATGCTGTGCGAGCACCTGACGTCGTCAAAGGACACAGATCCCCGGTCCCCGGACGCTCCGTCCTCGCTGCGCGCCGTCCTCATGAGCGGGGACTGGATTCCCGTGGTCCTGCCCGTCGAGATCCGGCGGTTCTTCCCTTGGGCGGCGCTGTGGAGCCTCGGGGGTGCGACCGAGGCGTCGATCTGGTCGATCCGGCATCGGATCGTGCCCGAGGATGCGACGTTGCCGTCGATCCCCTACGGCACGTCCATGCGGAACCAGAAGGTCTTTGTGGCGGACACGCTCCTCCGGCCACGCCCCACTTGGGTCGTAGGTGAAGTCTGCATCGCCGGCGCCGGCCTGGCCCGTGGATACCTCGGCGACACGGAGAAGACTGCGAGGAGTTTCACCGTCTCACCGCTCACCGGAGAACGCGTGTATCGGACAGGTGACTGGGGACGTCTCCTGCCCAACGGCGAGATCGAGTTCCTCGGCCGCGACGACATGCAGGTCAAGGTCGGCGGCTACCGGATCGAGCTGGGCGATGTGGAAGCCGCGCTGCTGCGATGCCCGGAGGTCGCGGGCGCTGTCGTCACGGCCCCGGGCGACCGGAGCCGTAAGCGACTCGTGGCGCACGTCGTGCTGGAGGCGGGTGCCAGGCGAACGGGCGCGGACGTCAGGAAGGCCGCAGAAGAATTCCTGCCGCCGTACATGCTTCCGGCACTTGTGACCGTCTGGGACGCACTGCCCCTGACGGCGAACGGGAAGGTGGACCGCGCCTCACTGGCCCGGCACGAGGGAGAACTGGATGCGGAGGACGAGAACGCTCGCCCCGCCACCGAGGAGGAACAGGCCCTGCTCTCCCTGTGGAAGGGCTTCTTCGAAACGTCCTCGCTCTCCGTCCTGGACAACTTCTTCGAACTGGGCGGAGACTCTTTACGGGCCGTACGTCTGATGGCAGTGGTGAGGAAGGAACTGGACGTCTCATTGCCCGTTTCGGCACTCTTCTCCGCACCAACGATCCGGTCACTGGCGGACCGCGTACAAGAGTCGCGCGGCCGCGAAACTGCATTAAGTGTCCGGCCGGGGCGGTGATGCGCTGCACGGGCTCTTCCCGGGCAGGAGCACGTGGCGGGAGGCGGCCGACGAGAGGGCACCCGGCAGTATCGCGGTGCGGGCACTGGTCCGGTCGGCGGGCTTCTGCGCCAGTATGACGCTGTCCTCGCCCATGCTGCCCGCCGTGCCCTCGTCGGGAAGCCCGGTACGGCGGCGACCAGAGTGAGGACTCGCACTCTCCTTGTTGCCGACGGATGTCCAGCGGTGATCACGCCGTAGTGCGTGGTCGTGCTGTCGTGACCGGCCTGATGGTCAGGCCGGTCTGAGCAACGAGACGGCATCACGGGTGGGCGGCAAGCGGGCCCGAGGGGGCCATGACGCCCGGCGTGGCGGTCAGGGTCCTGTCGTCACTTGGTGAAGACGAGACTGACGTTGTGTCCGCCGAACCCGAAGGAGTTGGCCAGCGCAGCGGACCACTGGCCGGTGCGCCGCTCACCGCGTACCACGTCCAGTTCCACGCGCGGGTCGAGTTCGTCGAGGTTGCGTGTGGCCGGCACCATGCCGTCCTTGAGCGCGAAGAGAGCGGCCATGGCGCCGACCGTTCCGGACGCGCCCATCATGTGGCCGGTCATCGACTTCGTGGCGGTCACCGCGGCGTGGCTGCCGATCACTCGGCCGATCGCCTCGGCCTCCGCCAGGTCACCGGACTCCGTCGAGGTGGCGTGGGCGTGCACGACCCCGATGTCCGCCGGGGTCAGGCCGGCGTCGCGCAGCGCCAGTTCCATGGCGAAGGCCTGGCCTTCCGCGTCGGAGGCCGTGATGTGGTTCGCGCTCGAACTCACGGCGCTGCCGGCCAGCGTGCCGTAGGTACGTGCTCCCCGGGTCCGGGCGAACTCGGCGCGTTCGAGCACCATCATTCCCGCGCCTTCGCCCATGACGAACCCGGACCGCTTGGCGTCGAAGGGGCGGGACACGGTCTCCGGGTCCACGGACTGCGTCGACAGGGCCTTCATCTGGGCGAATGCCGCGATGGTGAAGGGGTGCAGGCAGGCCTCCACCCCGCCTGCGACGACCACGTCCGCCCGCCCGCTGCGGATCAGATCCTGTCCCAGGGCGAGGGCCTCCGCCCCGGACGCGCAGGCACTCACCAGCGTCCTGGCGCCTGCTTTCGCGCCCAGGTCCATGCTCACCCAGGCGGCCGGCCCGTTGGGCATCAGCATGGGGACCGCGTACGGCGAGAGCCGGCGGATCCCGGCGCGTTCGAAGATGTCGTCCTGCCCCAGCGTGGTGAGGACACCACCGGTCCCCGTACCGATGACGACGGCAAGTCGTTCCGGCTCGACCTGCGGAGCACCGGCGTCCTGCCAGGCCTCGCGCGCACTGAGCAGGGCGACCTGCTCACCGCGGTCCAGCTTCCTGGCCTCGGTCCTCGGAAGCAGCGAGGCAGGGTCCACCGTGAGCCCGGCCGCAACGTGCACGGGCAGGTCCGCGGCCCACTCCTCCTCCAGGAAACGCACCCCCGACTTGCCGTCCAGCAGCCCCCACCACGACGACGGCGCATCGGCTCCCAGTGGCGTCATCGCACCGACGCCCGTCACCAGCACACGACCGTTACGGGTCACACGAGCCTCCTTGAATTGTGTAGACCACATAGTTCATGACTTGCCCTCATGGGGATCATGCCAGCGTCCAGAAGGGAAATCAGGCTAGGAGTCGACCGATTCGAAAGCGGGAATTTGTGCCATTCCAACAATTACTTGGGTTGGACTCGTGGAGTCGCGCCGTCGCTCAGGTGGGTCTGATGGTCCGGCCCGTCCCGGCGAGGCAGCCGTCCATGAGGTCGCTGTGGTACTGGATGTGCCGCAGGCCGCGTCCGAAGCGCTGGACGAGGTGTTCGGGAGTGCCGAAGGCGACGTTGGAGTGCCGGCCGCGTCGCAGGAGCGACCGGATTTCTTCGACGGGGTCGAGGTCGGGTGCGCGGGGCGGGAGGTGGCAGATGGTCGGTCGGTCCCGGGCGGCAGCGAACCCCCGCAGGCCGGCAGCCTTGTGAACGTCGAGGTTGTCCCGGATGGGCGCGATCGGGCCGCCGAGTTGCTGATGTGCGGCGATCGGCAGGTCCCGGTGGTCGCGCCAGGAGAAGCTCTCACGGCGGTCGACCCGCCATCCTGTGGATGCCGCATGCCCCGGCGATACCGCAGAGAGGTGCAGCCCGTCAGCCCCTACAACACCACGAGTTCAACCTGAGTGACCGGCGATCCGCTGCTGGAGAGAGCGGGTGAATCCCTCCGAAATCGTCTGACGATATGTCAGAAGAGTCGGCGAGCGGTCAGCACGAGTCCTGAAGAACCTGGGGAACGCTGCCCGGACATACGGCTCGTTGTAGGGTAGGAGAACAGCCCTTGACCTGCAAAAACGCAGGCAGGGAGCCTAGATTCAGGAGCACCTCGATGCTGCGTGCCATGTTCAAGTCCAAGATCTAACACTTGGTCATATGCGCAGGCCAGAGGCATGATAAGCCGTTCCCGGTTAGCAACCAGTGAGCATGGCGCGCAGTGGTGTCCAGCTTGCTGCCTATGACCGTCGTGGTCGCGATCTGGGCGTGGAGATCTGGCTCGCTTGAGAGGTTCGCTACATGGCTCGACAACTCGCACGGGGGATGGGGACCTTCTTCAAGGAGTGCGACTGCATCAAGTCGACGCGCTGCTCCCACACGTAGTCGGTTCGATTCAGGAATGCGCTCGGCAAGCAGCGCAAGGAGACCGGATGCAGGACACAGGACGATGCCATTGATCGCCTGACGCAGATTTATGCGGAGAAGCGGACGACGGCGCCGTCTGTTGCTGAGGCGCGCCGTGAGTTGGGTCAGCAGACGGTCGAGGAGTACGTGAAGGGTTGGCGGCCCCGGCAACGCCGAATGACTGAGTACTCCACCGGCCAGCACGTGGACAGTTCCATCAACGCGCACATCATTCCTCGTCTCGGGTCGCGGAAATTGAACTCGGTCACGCCATTGGTGATCGAGCGCTTCTTGGACAGCCTGGAGGTCGACGGCGTTGGTCGTGGCAATCAGGTCAACATATTCCGTGCCCTCAAGGCGATTCTGCGAGACGCCTACGACAAGGGGGCGATGGCGGATGATCCGGTCAAGGGAGTGCAGGAACCGGAGTACGTCCGGGAGAAGGTGGTTATCCCGTCCCTGGCGTACGTAGCGAAGGCCCTCACGGTCGCTGACGAAGATCTGGCATTGGAAATCGTCATGATGGCGGGGTGCGGACTGCGCAATGGCGAGGCCCGGGCGGTGAACATCAACAACGTCGTGGCCGAGGACGTCTATCGGGTGCACGAGCAGATTCACTCCAACACCCACAAGCCGGCGAAGCTGAAGCACCGCAAGTCGGGTGAGTTTCGTGAGGTCCCTCTGCCGCGCTCAGTGCGAGAAGCAATGGCGCGCTATGAGGAGAAGCACGGAACCACGAAGGACGGCTACTTGCTACGCGGCCCGAGCGGGTACTACACCGAGGCGATGGAACGGCGCCGTGTGCATCGGCTTTTCAAGGATGCCCCAGCCGTGGACGGCCTGGGCATGTATGGTTTCCGCCACTATTTCGCCTCGAATGCGCTCGGCAACGGTATACCGATCACCGACGTAGCAGAGTGGATGGGGCACAAGTCCATCGAGGAGACGTTTCGCACCTACCGGCATCTGATGCCGGGCAACATCACCAAGGCTGCACGCATCCTGGACGTCGGCCTCTGGGGCACAGACTGATGAACCACCTGTCTACTTGCAGGTTCAGACCGGCGGTTCCACCTCTCGGGTGTACCTCAGGTCCCGCCCACTGGTCCGTGAGGGGACGCTGGGGAAGAAGTCGTACCACTCGATGGTGGTCCCGATGAGACTTGCGGTGACGATGCGCTTGAGGTTCGAGGGGGCTGGCGGAGAGGTTGTTGGGGCGGCCATGGGTACCACTTCCGGACGGTTGGCGGGGACGGTTCCGTGTCGCCACACCGTAGGAAGGGGCAGGTCAGGGGCGTATGTGGTGGGACACGATAGTTCTCGGGCCGAGTGTGCGCGGGGCCACTATGACAGGCACGTCGAGACTGCTTCGAGGACCGTATTGAAGGCCGGCAGGCGCCTGTCAGGATTGCGCTATCAGGCATGGTTTATTGCCCTCGTGCTGACTCCCGTGCTGGTTTGGTGCTGACCTGAAACCGTATGTCAGCACCCCTGATCACCTGTCCCGTGCTGACTTGGTGCTGACTACGCAGCGTTGAACTTCGGCATTCGGGGGCGGATCGGGCCCTCCACGGCCGGAACGCCCAACTCCTCGCCGTACGCCTATGCCAACAACGCCCCCCAACCAGTCCGCCCCCCTCCAGCCGCTGCCTCCTGTGCTTCTCCGCAGTAATCGGCGAACTGTCGCCACGCGGTGTGAGACCAACGCGGCTGGTTACCGGAGCCACCAAGCAGCCGGGCAGCGGCAGCGCATCGGACAGGCCATCGACTACGCCGACGTCCCCCGCGACGACATCACCCCCGTCCTTGCGGAACTCGTGCGCCAGCCCGGCATCCGCCGCCGCATCCTCGAACTCACCGCAGGACCCACCCCCATCGCGGACGCCGTTGCCTGTGCAGTTGCAGCTCCAGGTCGCAGGTTCCGTGGTGGCCGATGCCCGTCATGTCCCCCGTGAAGCTGGGGATGAGGTCGACCTCTTTCGGGGCGGCTTTGAGGTAGACGAGTGTGCGAAGCTGCGGCAGTGGCAGGCGGAGCGCAGGGATGGCTTCCGTGTGCTGAGGCACACGTACACCTCGATCGTCCTTGAGGGTGGGGAGTCCGTGGTGGCACTGGCCAGGTGGCTGGGGCACTCGTCTGCAACCATTACGCTGGACCACTATGCCCACTTCGTGCCGGAGGCGCGTTGCCCGATCGACAGTCTGCTCGATGGTCAGGCCAATGGAGACATGGTTCCAAACTCCGCAGATTTTCCCCCGGCTCGTCCGTGAGCGCGCTATCTGCGCGTCTGCACGTGTTCAAGTGACAAGGATTCAGGGCATGCTCACTGCTTGTCCCAGTCTCCAGGGCACCTTTGTCATGAAGTTGTCTACCATGTCGCGCTGACCTGGAGCGATGCAGCTTCAGTCGCCTCTGACCAGCGCAGATGAATCTTTCAGGGTCTTTCAGGGGCGTGCAGTCTTATGTAGTCGATTCTCCCCAGACGCTCCCCAGCAGCGCTGATCCTCCCCAGATTCTCCCCAGGGAGGGCTGCCGTGACGGACGGCGGGAGATGAAACTTGGCGCTGTCGCAGGCACGCTGAGTGACTGTAGCGGGCGCTCAGCCGGCATCCCAGGGTTGATCTCGGCTCCAAGATCTCCGCCTGTGCGTACCCATCCCTTCGAAGGCGCTGCGCCCGGCCACTGATAGCGAGACGGCTGTCCGTCCTGGGCCGCGACGGTCCCACCTGGCACATGTCGTAGAAGCCGTCTTCTGGCGTCTACGTGGTCCAAGTCGGGAGCGTTTGTCCTGTTCAGGGCCTTGTGGTTGAGGAGTGTCGACGCTGTTGGTGACACGCGCGTGACAGGTGTGACCGATGTGACCCCCCGTCGGCTTGATCCGGCGGGGGTCTCCGCGTACGGGGACGGGCCCGATTGAACGGTGGTCGACGGGGTTTGCTCTGCTCCGGTTAGCTGTTCTGGGCTGCGAACAAGGGCGGCTGTCGAGAACCCTGAGCGCGTGCCGAAGTTGACCGGCATGCGGGTCAGTGCCCCCGCATCAGGAGGTGGAGCAGTGTCACCACGGCGACACCGACGGCGAGGGCGGTACCGAACGACGGGTGCTCGAAGGCGACGTACACAGTGCCGCATCCAACGAGCATGAGCAGCACCATCCGTTGATCTATGTGCCCGTTCATCCGCGAGGCCCTCCCTGTATTTGCGCCGTCATGGCTGCCATAGGGAAACAACGACTGGAATTTCGGCAGAAAACCCAACCGGATCATGGATTATTCTGATCTTGAGGTAACCTGTGGCGCTTTCCGGTGGCCCGATCTGTTGACGGCAACACGACCCAGCTCTCGCCGGGCGCGATCAAGATGCGATGGCACGGCCTCGCGTCCGCCCGGATGGCGCAGGGCACCGGCGGACCGGTAGGCGAGCCAAAATCCCCGGCCGGGGAATCGAAATTGTGTTCGTAAATGGCTGTAAGGGCGAGGAATGGGAACGATCCGGAATCCGGATGTATCCGGCCTCTTGCCTGCCGTTTTCCTTCCCCGAGGCAGCCTGGCCTATCCCGTCGTCGGCTCTGGCCGAGTCCCATTGTCAGTGGTGGCCTCTACGGTTCCTTGTGGCCGGCGCGGAATGCCTGTGCACGGCTACGCGGGCATGAGTGCCGACCGAGTGGGGCGTGCGTTTTCGCTGTTGGCGGGAAATGCGGTCGTACTTGCTGGAGTGGTGAGAGGGCAGGATGTATGGAGTTGGACTACGACCGTCTGGTCGCCCTGCGGAAGCAGAGCGCTGCTTGGCGGCTACTGAAGGCCGACAACGCCGCGCTGATGCTGAGCTTCTTCAACAAGGTGTTCGTCGAGCAGGGAGCGCGCTCGATTGCCGGTGCGGAGCTTGTCGAACGGCTGGACGACGAGTTGTTCGCCCTCAATGATCGGCTGGGGCAGGGCACGTTTCCCAAGTCCGCGAAGGCGTATCTGGATGACTGGTCGGCACCGGGGAACGGTTGGCTGCGCAAGTATTACCCGCCGGATTCGGACGAGCCGCACTACGACGCCACGGCCGCGGTCGAGAAGGCGATCGCGTGGGTCCGGTCGCTGGGAGAGCGTTCGTTCGTCGGTACGGAGTCGCGCCTGAATACGATCTTTGATCTGCTGCGGCAGATGACGTTCGGCACCGAAACCGACCCCGAGGCGCGACTGGCGGAGCTCACCCGGCGGCGGCATGAAATCGACCGGGAAGTCGAGCGTGTTGAGGCTGGCGAGGTGGACGTCCTGGACAGCGCGGCGCTGCGGGACCGCTACCAGCAGGTGACGACGACGGCGCATGGGCTGCTGGCCGACTTCCGCGAGGTTGAGGCGAACTTCCGGGACTTGGACCGGGACCTGCGGAGCAAGATCGCCGCGTGGGACGGGGCCAAGGGCGAACTCCTGGACGAGGTGCTGGGCAGCCGCGAGAGCATCGCAGAGTCGGACCAGGGACGGACTTTCCAGGCGTTCTACGACTTCCTGCTCGCCCCGAGCCGTCAGGACGAACTCAAGACGCTGCTGGCCGAGGTCGAGGCCATGGAGGCCATCGACGAGCCTGACCCGCGCATGCGACGCATGCCCCGGGACTGGCTGGAGGCCGCCGAACGCACCCAGGCCACGGTGCGGCAGCTGTCGGATCAGCTCCGCCGGTTCCTGGACGACCACGTGCGCTCGGAAGACCGCCGCGTCCTGGAACTGGTGCGCGCGATCGAGACGCAGGCCCTGGCCCTGCGCGACGTGCCGGGCGTGAATCTGGTCGCCGAGATCGATGCAGCAGCCCCGGCCATCGCCCTGCCGTTGGAGCGGCCCTTGTATACGCCGGTGGTCAAGGCACCGATCGACAGCACCGGCATCGAGGCGGGGGACGAGGAGTTCACCGCTGACGCCTTGTTCGAGGCGGTGTATGTGGATCCCGCCCGGCTCACGGCCGCGGTGCATCACGCCCTGGGCTTGCGCACGCAGGTGTCCTTGGCCGAGACGCTGCGCGAGCACCCCCTGGAGCAGGGGCTTGCCGAACTGGTCGCCTACTTCGCGCTACCGGACGACGGGTTTACCACCGTGTTCGACGACCACCGCCAAGAAGAGATCACGTGGATCGGCGAGGACGACGTCCAGCAGGTCGCCACCGTGCCCGTGGTCACCTTTGCCCGCATCAGCCCCGGCATCGCCTGGGTAGCCAGCCCGAAGGAGGGGCGATGACCACACCTGCCACCCCCACCCCGCAGCAGCCCTACACTCTCTCGCTGCCGGTCAACCAACTGCTCAAGGGCCCGGTCTTCCGCGACCAGCACGAGCGGGCCTGGGACGCCCTCCTGCACCACAGTGCCGACGTGAAGGACTACGTCGACGTCATGGGGCTGCGCGTGGTGATCGACGAGATGGAGGGCTACGCCTTCCTCCAGTCGAAACCCGACGACGAGGACGATGTCCGCGATCTCCGCGTGGCGCCTCCGCGGCTGATGCCCCGCCGCTCGCTGTCCTACCCCGTCAGTCTGCTGGTCGTGCTGCTGCGCAAGCGGCTCGCCGAGTTCGACGCGGGCGCCGACGGCACCCGCCTGATGATCACCCGGGACGAGATCGTCGAGATGATCCGCATGTTCCTCCCAGCCGGCAGTAACGAGGCACGCCTGGTCGACCAGATCGACGGCCACATCAACAAGGTGGTGGGCCTGCAATTTCTGCGCCGCGCTCGCGGGCAGGAGCAGCTGTTCGAGGTGCAGCGGATCATCAAAGCCTTCGTCGACGGGCAGTGGCTCGCCGACTTCGACACGAACCTGGCCCAGTATGCGGCCACCCACACCCCCCAGGAGAAGCAGCAGTGATCCCCGCCCAGCCCGGCCCCGCCGACACGAGTGCCTTCACCGACCTGGCTGCGGCAGGCTTCCGGCTGGAGCGTCTGGAGGTCTACAACTGGGGCACGTTCGACAAGCACGTGTGGTCGTTCGGCCTCGGCGGCGCCAACGCCCTGCTGACCGGTGACATCGGTTCCGGCAAGTCAACCCTGGTGGATGCGATCACCACGCTGTTCATGCCCGCCCGCAAGATCGCCTACAACAAGGCGGCCGGTGCGGAGAGCGGCGAGCGCAGCCTGCGCTCCTACGTGCTGGGCCACTACAAGTCCGAACGCAACGAGACCACCGGGACCACCAAGCCGGTGGCGCTGCGCAAGCCGGGCAGCTACTCCGTCATTTCGGGCGTGTTCACGAACCCGGCGCTGGCGGCGACCGTCACGCTGGGGCAGGTGTTCTGGCTGGCCGACGGGAACGCCACCAGCCCCGAGCGGCTGTTCCTCGTCGCCGACCGTGCGCTGTCCGTCGCCGGAGACTTCGCCGACTTCGGCACCGAGGTGCGGGCGCTGAAGAAGCGTCTCGAAGCGGGTGATGTCCGCGTCCACAAGACGTTCCCGCCGTACAGCAAGGATTTCCGGCGCCGGATGGGCATCGAGTCCGAGCAGGCGCTGGAGCTCTTCCATCAGACGGTGTCGATGAAGTCGGTGGGCAGCCTGGACGAGTTCGTGCGCAGTCACATGCTCGAACCGTTCGATGCGGCGGCGATGACGGACAACATCGTGAGTCACTTCGACGCTCTGACTACCACCTACAACTCCGTTCAGCGGGCCCGTGCCCAGGTCGATGCCCTCACCCCGCTGCTTGAGGACTGCGACGCCTACGACGGCCTGGCCGCACGCATCGAGGAGGCCGACGCCCAGCAGGCCGCCCTGCGGTACTTCATCGCCCAGCGCACGTCGGTGCTGCGCGAAGCCCAGCGCGCCGAGGCGGAGCGGATGCTCGCCCGCCTGGAGGGTGAGAAGAAGACCGCGAAGGACGAGCTGGAGCGGCTGCGGGACCAGGAACGCCGGTGGGAACTGCAGCGTGAGGGCCTGGGCGGCGGGCGCCTGGGTGAACTGGAGCGCCAGATGGAGGAGACGGAGCAGCAGCGCGCCGCTCAGGAGAAGCGCGCCCGCCAGCACGCAACCCTGCTGGAGCAGGCAGAGCTGGCCCCGGTCACCGATCAGGCGCAGTTCACCGACCGCCTTGAGGAGATCGCCCGGGCCCAGCACGACGTCGCCGCGACGACACAGGAGACGCGCACGGCCCTGGAGACGCTCGCAGTCGAGGCCGCACAGCTGAATCAGCGGGCCGAGGACCTCAATGCAGACCTGATCAGTCTGCGCTCGCGCCGCAGCAACATCCCCCGCAAGCAGCTGGAGGTACGCGCCCGCCTGAGCCGCGAACTCGGCATCGAGGACAGTGCCCTGCCCTTCGCTGGCGAACTCATTCAGGTCCGAGACGAGGAACAGGCGTGGGCCGGAGCCGCCGAGCGGCTGCTGCGCGGCTTCGCCGTGTCCCTCCTGGTCCCCGGCGATCAGTACGCTCGCGTCTCCGACTGGATCAACGACCACCACCTGGGGACGAAGCTGGTCTACTTCCGCGTCCCGGACAAGCTCCCGCCGCGGCGCCTGCCCACCGGTGCGTCCACGGCGCTGTTCACCAAGCTCGAGGTGCGCGAGGACTCGCCGTTCGCCCCGTGGCTGGTCGGCGAGCTCGAACGCCGTGCCTCCCACGCCTGCGTGCCGACGATGGAGGACTTCCGGCACGCCGAACTGGCCATCACCGCACAGGGGCTGATCAAGGGGGCGCGGGGCCGCCACGAGAAGAACGACACCACCCGCATCGACGACCGCAGCATGTATGTGCTCGGCTGGACGAACCAGGCGAAGATCGATGCCCTCCTGGATCAGGCGGGACGGGTCCACGGCGCCCAGCGCGAGATGGAGAAGAAGAAGCGCGGGTTGGGAGCCGCGTACGAGGACGCCATCAGCCGTGACAAGGTCCTCGACCGGCTGGCGGCGATGCTGGACTACGGCGAGATCGACTGGCCGTCCGCGGTACGGCGCATCACCGAGCTGACTGCGGAGAAGCAGCGCCTGCAAGCCGCCTCCGAGGACCTGGACGAACTCACCCGTCGCCTCACCGAGATCGCCGACGAAATCACCGAACAAGGGGCCGCCTACGAGAAGGCCAGCCAGCGCTGGGGACGGGTCGACGGCGAGCGCGACGCCGCTGAACGCGCCTGCGACGAGGCCCGCGCGGTACTCGACGAACCGGCCGCCGGCGCTGCACAGGCGCACTTTCCGGCCCTCGAACAGCGCTTGACCACCGCCCGCCTGGAGTGCCGGACCGCGCAGGAGTGCGCGCAGGCCGAAACCCGGCTGCGCGAGGAGATGACGGCGCACAAGCACCGCTGGGCCAAGGAGCAGACCCGCCTCGCCCAGACGATCGCCGCCCAGATGAGCTCCTTCCGCACTACCTATCAGGTCGAGGCCAGCGAACTCGACGCCTCCGTTGCCTCCGCTCCCGGATACCGTGCCCTGCACCAGCAGCTCGTTGCCGATGACCTGCCGCGCTTCCAGGACCAGTTCCGCACCTACCTGAAGACCAACGTGATCCGCGAAATCGCCGGATTCCACGCGCAGTTGAACATCTGGGCCGACGAGATCGGCGAACGCATCCACACCATCAACGAGTCGCTGGCCGGCATCGACTACAACCCTGGCCGCTACATCATGCTCAAGCCCGAGCAGACCCCCAACACCGAGATCCGCGAGTTCACCGCGGAACTGCGCGCCTGTACCGACGACGTCCTGTCCGGCGACGACTCCGACCTGTACTCCGAGGAGAAGTTCCACCAGGTACAGCACCTAATCGAACGCTTCAAGGGCCGCGAAGGCCACGTGGACAGTGACCGCGGCTGGACCAGGCGCGTCACCGACGTGCGGTACTGGTTCGTCTTCAGCGCCAGTGAACGACGCCGCGAGGACGACTCCGAGTACGAGGTGTACTCCGACTCCGGCGGCAAGTCCGGCGGACAGAAGGAGAAGCTCGCGTACACCATCCTGGCCGCCTCTCTCGCCTACCAGTTCAAGCTCGACACCACCCACAGCAGGAGCCGTACCTTCCGCTTCGTAGTCATCGACGAAGCCTTCGGACGCGGCTCGGAGGAATCCGCCCGCTTCGCCCTGGACCTCTTCAAGCGCCTGGGCCTGCAACTCCTCATCGTCACCCCGCTGCAGAAGATCCACGTCATCGAGCCCTACGTGTCCGCCGTCGGCTTCGTCGACAATCCCGGCGGACACCATTCCCGCCTGCGCACCCTGACCATCGCCCAGTACCGCCAAGAACGCCTCGCCCACACCCTGGCCGGCCTGCAGCCCGCCGCCGGACAGGGAGACTGAGATGACGACGCGTCAAAACTCTAACTGGACTACGCCGCAGGCCGTCCTCGAACGCCTCCGCAAACGCTGGAACACGGGTACCTACCTCACCCAACTCGCCGACGGGGCATCCTGGGAACCCGTCGAGATTCCCCTGCGCGGCCCGAAAGCCGGCGACATCACCCGCCACTACGACAACGTCCTCGCCTGGACCGAATCGTGGGCGCCCAGCGCACACCGGCACCTGCGCATCGAATACCGCCGACTCGGCGGACGCCTGGCTGGTGTGAACAACATCCCCGACCGCGTCTGGATCGACGACCGCGACGACCTCTGGCGCCTGCTCGGCGTCACCCCCACCGTCGCCCGCTACCAAACCCTGCTGACCACCACCCAGGAAGCGCTGCCCGCTCTCATCGACTGGATGATCGCCCACCCCATGCAGGTCCTCCAGCGGGAGGCCGACTGGCCTCGCCTGCAGGACACGATCCGCTGGATCGCCGACTTCCGCGGCCCAGCCGTCTACCTGCGGCAGCTCGACGTGCCTGGGGTGGACACCAAGTTCATCGAACGCCACCGCGCCATCCTGACCACCCTGCTCGAACAGTGCATTCCCGACGACCGCATCGACACCGAGGCCGCGCGCACTGACTTCGCCGCCCGCTTCCGCTTCCTGCGCAAGCCCGCCTACCTGCGATTCCGGCTGCTCGGCGGCGAGTCGCTGACTGGCTTCAGTGAACTCTCAGTCCGTGCACATGAGTTCACCGCGCCACCGCCCGGCGTCACGACCGTGTACGTCGTCGAGAACGAAACCACCTACCTTGCCTTCCCCGACCAGCGCCACAGCATCGTGATCCACGGCGGCGGCTACGCCGTCACCCAACTATCCGCCCTGACCTGGCTGAACGATGTACGCCTCGTGTACTGGGGCGACCTGGACACTCACGGGTTCACCATCCTCGACCGGCTGCGTCGGGCCTTCCCGCATACGCGGTCCATCCTGATGGACCGGAGCACTCTCCTGGAGCACCGCGACCAGTGGGTGAAGGAAGACACGCCCACCCACCAGCCTCTCGGCACGCTGACGCCGGACGAGGCCGATGTCTACGACAACCTCGTGGACGGAGAGTTCGGCCCCAACGTGCGACTCGAACAGGAGCGCGTGCGGTTCCACCTGCTCGAAGACGCCCTGAACGAGCTCCGCTAGGCACCGCACACACCATCAGCCGGCTTGTCGGTGCCGATGAAGGGGCAGGTTCATCGCGCTGCGGCGAGTAGTTCCTGGTGCCTGGCGAGGGCCGTAGCGCGAAGGAGAGCACGGAACTCGTCGGTCACCGTCCCACGTGGCGCGGACGGCGGCTCGTCCAGCAACGACAACACCGGCGGCTCACCTGGGGGTGCGTCGGGCGGCAAGACCACCGGCGGCAAGTCCACTGGTGGGTCGGGTGACGCGGGTGGCTCCGGCGGGAGCAAGGGTTCCAGCGGTTCCGGTGGGGCGTCTGGTGCGACCTCGCCGAAGCCCCCCCCGCGCCCGGCGGCAATTTCCGGCTCAGGGACGTCGGCTACGGCCAGTGTCTGGCCTCGAGCAACCTCAACGTTGTGTTCGCCGCCTGTACGGACAGCCCGGTGGCCAACTGGACCGCAAAGGCCGGTTCGGGCGGTTCCTACATGCTGCACAACGAGTCCGCCGGCCAGTGCCTGACTGTCAACGTCAACGTGCTGTACCTGGCCGAATGCGGCTCCAAAACCGGCCAGAACTGGCGCACGGGCACCAGCAGCACCGTCGTGAACCTGTACAGCAGCCTGTGTCTGGACGAGAGCTCCGGCTGGCCGGTCCTGGCGTCCTGCGAGCCGTCGAGGTCGACTCAGCACTGGGCGCGGGAGTGACCCAGTGCCCTGAGTCTTTGCTGAGTAACTACCTGGGGCTGCGGTCGCACTGCTGGAGGGCGGCGAAGTCGGCGTGCGCCGTCTCGGGGTGTACGGAGTCGTCGTTGAAGATTGAACGTGATGTCTGAATGCCGCCGGACCCGCAGGGCGTTCCGGTCTTGGATTGAGCGTGTCCAAGACCGGAACAAGGAGTTTTACGGAGATGACGATGAACGGTGCGACGGCGCTCGACGGCAAGGTGGCGTTGGTGACCGGCGGCAGCCGGGGGATCGGGGCGGCGGTCGCGCTGCGGCTGGCCGAGGACGGCGCAGACGTGGCGCTGACCTACCAGGGCTCGGCCGAGTTGGCCGAGGAGGTGGTCGCCAAGATCACCGCGATGGGGCGGAGCGGCTGGGCCGTCCGCGCGGACAGCGCAGACCCGGAGGCGGTGTGCGGCGCGGTGGCGGCGGTCGCCGAGCGGTTCGGGCGGCTGGACATCCTGGTGAACAATGCGGGTGTCGGCGCCGTCGGGCCGATCGAGGCGGTGACATGCGACCAGATCGACCGGGTGCTGGCGGTGAACGTTCGCGCGCCCTACCTCTACGCCCAGGCGGCGCTGCAGTACCTGGTCGAGGGTGGACGGATCGTGAGCATCGGCAGCTGCATCGCCCAGCGCGTGGCCTTCGGCGGAAGCGCGCTCTACGCGACCAGCAAGGCCGCTCTGATCGGCTTCACCAAGGGCATGGCCCGGGAGCTCGGCCCGCACGGGATCACCGTCAATCTGGTCCACCCGGGCCCGATCGACACCGACATGAACCCGGGCGACGGCGATTCCGCCGACTTCCAGCGCGGCTTCACTGCGCTCGGCCGCTACGGCACGGCGGCGGAGGTCGCGGACGCCGTCTCATACCTGGCCGGCGAGAGCGCCCGATACGTCACAGGCGCGGAGCTGGCGGTGGACGGCGGCTTCGCAGTCTGAGCCCGCGCTGCTGGCGGCGAGCAATACTCAGGCGTGTCGAATCCCTCGAAGGGTCGTCACGCTTTGTGACGGGTTGTGGGTCTTGCCCCAGGCGCTCGGGGGCGACGGCCGGTCCGAGTGGTGGTGGTGCACACCGCATCTGGACTTTCGCCGCAACTCACGGCGCAGCGGGCAGCCACTGCCGAGAAGTTCAGCGGGGCTGCCGGGACAGATCCCGGGCCTCGGCGGTGGTCTGCCCCGCTGCCGCGGTCTGCGGACCACCGAGCTGTCGTACAGGCGTGTGAGCTGCGGAATTCTGTTGCCACGGCGAACGCGGAACCGGCGAATGCCGCACCGAGGTACATGCGGTCTATCAAGGATGACGAGTGACTGAGAACGACGAGCAGCGCCAGACCCTGACCAATCGGCAGGGTGTGCCGGTCCTGACCTATCTGCAGGGTGTTCGCGAGGGGCACCCGTGGGCGGACCTGGCCGAAGTGGTCGGCCCCGACCCCGTGGACACCATCGTCTCCGGCATGTCCGGATGGGCGGTCTCGGGATCTGTGGAGCTCGGCGAGCACCTGCTGCGCCGTGGTGCACGGGTGATGAGACACGCCCACGAGATGCGGCGAGACCTGGTCGGATGCCCGCCGCCGGCCGACTGGTCCCCGCGGGTCTTGGGCGAGGGACTGCGGGCAGTCCCCTGTGACCGTGATGCCGACGCCGTGTTCCCGGCGTGGCGAGCCGCCTTTCCTGCCGGTCATCCAGACCATCACCGTGGCAGCGACGAAGAGGCCCTGAACGAGCTCCTGAAACCGATGCTGGCGGGTTCCGTCCTCGGACCGGTCCTTCCATGCAGTGCCCTGGTGGTGGACGAGACGGACCGCGTTGTCGCTGGGGCGATCCTCACCGACCGTGACGGTCAGCCATGGATCGCGGACGTATTCCGCCGCCCCGAAGCCTGCTACAAGGGCCTCGGTGCCGATCTGTTGCGGCGGGTGCTCGGTGTGGCTGCGGCCGACGGGCTGGCCGAGGTCTCGCTTGCCGTGAGTGATGCGAATCCGGCCCGCCGCGTCTACGAGAAGCTCGGCTTCCAGGTGACAGACACATCACTGACTGTCGTAGTGCCATAGGGATCGGGGCCACGGCGCTTTCAAGGCAGTCGAGTCCAGCGAACGTCCGGGACGCCGCCGATGGGCCGGTGATCCGGTACTCCAGTGGGATTTCGTTTCCTGCAATGTCTCTCTCTTCCCGTAGGGGGAGCGTTGCGAGATGGCTTGGTGGTGTCCGCGCCGGTGCGACCACGTCAGGGCCTGGGTGCGGGGATCGGACACGTCGCTTGCGCCCCAGCACGTGACGCAGATTGGGGCTGATCCATGGCACCGGCACATCACGCTTGCCACGCTTGCCCTGGCCTTCCTGACCGCCCTCGCCGCCGACGCGACCCCCGAACCGCCCGCAGATACGCACCACTTCGCCCGCAGCCGCGATCCGATCACGCTGACCGTCCCGGAAATCCGCCACCTACTTGCCGCCGTTTTCAACCCACCAGTCGTGACAGCGGCCAAGCTGCTGCACTGGTCCACCTGGCGCCGACGCCACCAAGCAACAGCCCGACGCAGCCACTACCGACGCCGAATCGCCAGCGAACCCGCTGGATAGATCACGAAACGCACTGGAGCACTAGGTGATCGGGTCCGGGGTCGCCGGGCGGGCGCGTGCTACCCGAGGCGGACGGACAGCTCCTGCTGGGGCGTGATCCAGTTGCGACCGGAGGCCGACGCGGCGAGGTCGGCACTGCGGCCATGATCGTCGCCATGCCAATGTTCTCCGCCGTGCAGACCCAGCCCAATGTCCCGCGCTGGGCGCGCAACGCAGCGCGCCTGGCGGTCCTGACGCCGCTGCCGTCCAGCCTCTGGCGGCTCCCGATGGCCTGGGGCTGGATGATGGGCTTCGGGCCGGAGGCCAAGAGGACGCTCCACGTGCCCGGCTGGGGGTCGCTGTACATCGTGGGCCTGACGGTGTTCTCGGAGGTCTTCGCCTTCTTGACGCTCGGCCTGGTGCAGTCCTGGGGCGAGGTCTGGCCGCGCTGGGTGCCGGGCCTGCGCGGCCGCCCGGTACCGGTCCCGGCCGCAGTGATCCCCGCCCTGGTCGGAGCCAGCCTGGTCATGGTGTACTCCGTGGGCCTGATCCACAACATGTTCGTCAATCCGGACCCCGATGCTCCACACGGCATCTCCGTCGTGGTCCTGAACCTCTGCTACGCGCCCATCATCCTCTGGGGGCCGCTGCTACTGGCAGTCACTGTGCATTACTGGCGCCGCCGACGCCGGACGTGACCCGCCGGTCGCGGCCCGCACTCAGGCACGGTCGAAGCACACGATCACAAACTCGCACTGGAGTATTAGTACTCCAGTCAGATTTCGTGTCCTGAGCTGCTGGTTGTCGTTGTTCGGGTATGGACGTGATGCCTGAAGTCGATTGCTGGAAGGCCGAGTTGGAG
>NZ_JBHWIY010000055.1:0-34734 GCF_042731715.1 Streptomyces sp. NPDC059832
GCTCGACTGGGAAACCCCAGCCGAGCGTCTCGCTAAGCTCCTGGCAACAGCCAGTTGATCACCTGTGTTGCCACGACCCTTGGAATTCGCCTCGGTGCTCCAGGGCCTTCTCCGTGCGTCCCGGCGGCGGTCGGGGCGACGCGTCACAGCGGGGGCAGGGACGGCACGCGCCGACAGCGGCAGGACGGCACGCACGGCGGCGTCAGGACGGAGTACGTCCCGGCGGCATCAGGCCGGCACGCACCGGCGCCGCCAGGACGGTACGTCCCGGCGGCGTCAGGACGCGGTACGTCCCGGCGGCGTCAGGACGTCTTGAGCGCGGCGGCCATCTCCGCCAGCCGGTCCGGCGAGGCGGAGCCCGTGACCACCGTGGTCGAGCCCTTGTCGTGGCGCACGAGGGCGTCGTACTTCGAGCCCTCCCAGTGCTGCCAGGTCTCGCCCGCCACCTGCTGCGTACGCCCGGTGTTCCTGGCGTCCTGGCTGACCTCGGTCACGTACTTCTTCGCCGGGGACGTGGACTGCTCCACCGCGACGTACTTGCCCTCCGGGTCGAGGAAGCCCAGGTGCCAGCTGTTGCCCGCCTTGCGGTCGTAGCTGACCGAGGTCGGCTTCCACTTCTCGGTCAGTCCGTCCGGGGCGACCACGGGGTACGGCGCCGCGCGCCGCGCCGTCAGGAGCTCCACCCGGTAGTCGACCGCCTTGACCGGGTTGGCGTTCTCGTCGTGCGGAACGAAGATGTAAACAACGCCTGCCGCAGCGGAGATGACCGCCATCGACAGGAACATGTCCCGCACTGTCTGCTTGCCTCGCTTGCTAGCCACGGGTCCATGGTCGCACTAGGCCCGATGGGCCCGACTCGGGGGCAGCCGCTCATAAGTGACCCGGTCTGCTCATTTTGTCGACCTGACGATAGAGTCACAGCACCCTCTTCCGGTCGTCGCCGTACAGAAAGGTGCGCTCCGATGTCCGAGCATCATCTGCCGTCTCAGCTCGAGGTCTCCCCCGAGGCCCCCGACCGCAACCTCGCCCTGGAGCTGGTCCGGGTCACCGAGGCCGCCGCCATGGCAGCCGGGCGCTGGGTGGGCCGCGGCGACAAGATCGGCGCCGACGGCGCCGCCGTGAAGGCCATGCGGACCCTCGTCTCCACCGTCTCGATGAACGGCATCGTCGTCATCGGCGAGGGCGAGAAGGACGAAGCCCCCATGCTGTTCAACGGCGAGCGCGTCGGCGACGGCACCGGCCCCGAGGTCGACATCGCCGTGGACCCGATCGACGGCACGACCCTGAACGCCAAGGGCATGCCCAACGCGATTGCCGTACTGGCCGCCGCGGACCGCGGCGCCATGTTCGACCCGTCGGCCGTCTTCTACATGGACAAGCTGGTCACCGGCCCCGAGGCCGCCGACTTCGTCGACATCAACGCCCCCGTCTCGGTGAACATCCGCCGTGTCGCGAAGGCGAAGAACTCCGCCCCCGAGGACGTCACCGTCGTCGTCCTCGACCGCCCGCGCCACGAGGGCATCGTCAAGGAGATCCGGGAGACCGGCGCCCGGATCAAGTTCATCTCCGACGGCGATGTCGCGGGCTCCATCATGGCCGCCCGCGAAGGGACCGGCGTCGACCTGCTGATGGGCATCGGCGGCACCCCCGAGGGCATCATCTCGGCCTGCGCCATAAAGTGCCTCGGCGGCGTCATCCAGGGCAAGCTCTGGCCCAAGGACGAGGCCGAGCGGCAGCGCGCGCTGGACGCCGGGCACGACCTGGACCGGGTGCTGTCCACCGACGACCTGGTCAGCGGCGACAACGTGTTCTTCGTCGCGACCGGCATCACGGACGGTGAGCTGATGCGCGGCGTGCGGTACCGCGCGGAGACGGCGACCACCGAGTCGATCGTCATGCGGTCCAAGTCCGGCACCATCCGGAAGATCGACTCCACGCACCGGCTCTCGAAGCTGCGCGCCTACAGCGCGATCGACTTCGACCGCGCGAAGTAGGTCCGGAAGCGGAAAAGCCGGTCCCGGTCCCCGAACCGGTCCCGGAAGCAGAACGCGAAGAGGCGCCCCCCATGTGCGGTGGGGGCGCCTCTTCGCGTAGCCGCCGTCGTGGCAGTGCGCGCGCGAACGCGGGGCCTTACGGACCCGGGCCGCACCCGGGCCGGCCGGGCCCCGGTCAGCCCGCCGCGGCGATGCGGCCCGTCGCGGCGGAGGACGCGGACGAGGCCTTGAGCTCCATCTCGCGCCGTCTGCGACGGGCGAGCACCACACGGCGTTCGGCGGCGGTGAGACCGCCCCACACCCCGTACGGCTCCGGCTGCATGAGCGCGTGCTCCTGGCATTCGATCATCACGGGACAGCGCGCGCAGACCCGCTTCGCGGACTCCTCGCGCGCGAGTCTGGCAGCAGTCGGCTCCTTCGACGGGGCGAAGAACAGCCCGGCTTCGTCCCGGCGGCACACCGCCTCCGAATGCCAGGGGCCGGCCTGGTCCTCCCGCGCGGGAGTCCGCTGGGAAGGGACGGCGGCGACCTGCAGGGGCTGATGCGGCAGTTGCAGCACGGTCTACTCCTGACGACGGCTTCGCGAGCGAGAGACGATGCAGCATTCCCTACCCGCTGTGCGCGCGCCCATGCACTGAGTGGCGCCCTGCCCAGGGTGCGGAATTGCGGCCGACCAGGAAATTGGCTTGTTTTCGAAGGGGTTGGCAGGGGCCGGCAGGGGTTCGCGGGAGCTTTCGCGAGTCCTCGGCGGTTCGCGGCGGTTCTCAGTGGTTACCGGTAGTTCCCGGTACCGCCCGGGGCCCCGGCGGTAAGAACGCGCCGCCCCTATCCGAGGTATTTGCGCAGCCGGTCCTGGAGATCCGCGATGAACTTCCCGCGCTTGGGCTTCGCCTCGACGCTGCCGAACACGGAATAGCCGTTGACGACGACCACCGGTGCTTCGGGGTCGGCGGATTCCAGAGTGGCGACTTCGAAATTACCGAAGACACCCGTGCCGCTGCCGCGCAGCGAGATGTTCTCGGGGACCTTGACGTCGACACTCCCGAAGATGGAAGTCGCGTTGATGACCGTGAGTCTCTGACCGAAAAGCGCCTCGGTCAGATCGACCTCCACGCTGCCGAAGAGCGCGAAGGCGTTCGTACGGCCGCCGACCCGCCAGCGGCCCTTGCGGGTCGAACTGCTGAAGATCGCCACCAGGTTGTCGGCGGGGCCCGTGGGGCCCTCGTGGCCGTAGGCGGGGGCGGCGACCGAGCGGGCGGTGCCCGGCGGCGCGGGCAGATCCCGTACCAGCGGTTCGAGCTCGCCGACGGTCTTGGCGCGGTAGACCGCGTCGACCCGCTCGGCGTGCTCCTCGGCGGTGAGCCGGCCCTCGGCCATGGCTTCCCGCAGGATGTCCGCGATCCGGTCGCGGTCCGCGTCGGAGGCGCGGATGCCGGCCGGCTCCGCCGGGGCCACTGGCTGCTGGGGCTGCTTTTCGAGGTCCACCGACCCAGCGTACCCAAACGCGATAGATCGCGACTAGCCCCCGCCCCGCCTCCGCCGTGTCGGCCACCCCGGCCCCGGGGTGGCCGAACTGAGCCTTACCTCACAACTTCGGCACCCGTGCGGCGTTCTACCCTGGTGGGTGCGCTGCCCAAGGGAGGTCAGCCGCCGTCTGCCGAGTGAGGAATGGCCGTAATGCCAGAGTTTGCGTACTCCGATCTGCTCCCCCTGGGAGAGGACACCACGCCGTACCGTCTGGTGACCTCCGAGGGTGTCTCCACCTTCGAGGCGGACGGTCGTACGTTCCTCAAGGTCGCTCCGGAGGCGCTGCGCACCCTGGCCGCCGAGGCCATGCACGACATCTCGCACTATCTGCGCCCCGCCCACCTGGCGCAGCTGCGGCGGATCGTGGACGACCCCGAGGCATCGTCGAACGACAAGTTCGTCGCGCTCGACCTGCTGAAGAACGCGAACATCGCCGCGGCGGGCGTGCTGCCGATGTGCCAGGACACCGGCACCGCGATCGTGATGGGCAAGCGCGGGCAGAACGTCCTCACCGAGGGCGGTGACGAAGAGGCGCTGTCGCACGGCATCTTCGACGCCTACACCAAGCTCAACCTCCGCTATTCGCAGATGGCTCCGCTCACCATGTGGGAGGAGAAGAACACCGGCTCGAACCTGCCCGCCCAGGTCGAGCTGTACGCCACCGACGGCGGCGCGTACAAGTTCCTCTTCATGGCGAAGGGCGGCGGCTCGGCCAACAAGTCGTTCCTCTTCCAGGAGACGAAGGCCGTGCTGAACGAGGCCTCCATGATGAAGTTCCTGGAGGAGAAGATCCGTTCGCTGGGCACGGCCGCCTGCCCGCCGTACCACCTGGCGATCGTCGTCGGCGGCACGTCGGCCGAGTTCGCGCTCAAGACCGCGAAGTACGCCTCCGCGCACTACCTGGACGAGCTGCCCGCCGAGGGTTCCCCCACCGGCCACGGCTTCCGGGACAAGGAGCTGGAGGAGAAGGTCTTCGAGCTGACGCAGAAGATCGGCATCGGCGCCCAGTTCGGCGGCAAGTACTTCTGCCACGACGTGCGCGTCGTCCGCCTCCCCCGCCACGGCGCCTCGCTGCCCGTGGCCATCGCCGTGTCCTGCTCGGCGGACCGCCAGGCCACCGCGAAGATCACCGCCGAGGGCGTCTTCCTGGAGCAGCTGGAGAAGGACCCGGCCCGCTTCCTCCCGGACACCACCGACGAGCACCTGGACGAGGCGGGGGACGTCGTACGGATCGACCTCAACCGGCCGATGGACGACATCCTCGCCGAGCTGACCAAGTACCCGGTCAAGACCCGGCTCTCGCTGACCGGCCCGCTGGTCGTGGCCCGCGACATCGCGCACGCCAAGATCAAGGAGCGGCTGGACGCGGGCGAGGAGATGCCCCCGTACCTGAAGGACCACCCGGTCTACTACGCGGGCCCGGCGAAGACGCCCGAGGGGTACGCCTCCGGCTCCTTCGGTCCGACGACGGCCGGCCGCATGGACAGCTATGTCGCGCAGTTCCAGGCGGCGGGCGGCTCCAAGGTGATGCTCGCCAAGGGCAACCGGTCCAAGCAGGTCACCGACGCGTGCGACGCGCACGGCGGTTTCTACCTCGGCTCGATCGGCGGCCCTGCCGCGCGCCTCGCGCAGGACTGCATCAAGAAGGTCGAGGTCGTCGAGTACGAGGAGCTCGGCATGGAGGCGGTCTGGAAGATCGAGGTCGAGGACTTCCCCGCCTTCGTCGTCGTCGACGACAAGGGCAACGACTTCTTCACCGAGCCCGCCCCGGCACCGACGTTCACCAGCATTCCGGTGCGGGGCCCGGGTCTGGCCTGACCCGCCGCCCCGTACGGGGCACGCATGACGTCACGGCCCCGCGGGGGCGTTCCGGCCGGGGCGCCCGCGCGGGGCCGTGACGTCATGCCTCCAGCAGGCCCGACGTCGCGACCAGATAGCCGAGTTGGGCCCGGCTGTTGCTGCCCAGCTGCTCCGAGACCCTGCGCACGTGCTCGGCGACGCTGCGGCGGCTCATGCCGAGCCGCCGGGCGATCGACTCGTCCGTCTCGCCGCCCACGACCGCCTGCAGGATGGTCCGTTGCAGGTCGGAGGTGACGACCGGGGTACGCAGCGGCACCCGTTCCGGGCGGACCGGGACCGCGCGGGCCCAGGCCTCGTCGAAGTGCCGGGCCAGGAAGCGGACCAGGGACGGGTGCTGGATGCGCAGGGCCCGGTGCGGCTCGTCGGAGAACGGGACGAACGCGAGGTTCCGGTCGAAGACGATGATCCGGTCGGCGACCTCGGCGAGCGTCCTGACCTCGGCGCCCTCGGTCGTCACCCGCTCTATGTAGGCGAGCGTCGTGCGGTCCGAGCGGACCGTGTGCTGGTAGATGGTCCGCTGCCGGATGCCCCGGCGCAGATTGCGCAGATCCCTGGGCAGCGACTCCTCCAGCACGTGCACGGGACGGCCGCCGCCCGGGTGGGCGGTGCGGACCTCCTCGCGGCAGCCCGCGACACCCGCTTCGAGCGCCTTGCCGATGACGGCCTCGCCGGAGAGCCGGGTGAGGGCGGAGGGTTCGAGCCGGTGCGCGTCGGCGTACAGACCCTCGAACACACTCAGGGCGGTGCGGGCCGAACGCAGCGTGCGGCGCTCCCGGGCGATCGTCGCCTCGATGGGCCCGAGCACATCGAACGAAGCGGTCTCGGGCGGTACGGGGATGAGGCGCCCCGGTGCGTCACGGTCCGCCACCATCGGATGCAGGGCGCTCAGGCAGCCGGGCACCTCGCCCGCCGGAAGGCTTCCGTCCGTGAGCGCGCGCCGATAGGCCGCGAGGGCCGAGTCGCAGACGCGATCCGGCGACGGTGCCTGTGGGCGCTCGGGAACGTCGCCGCGCAACAGGTGATCCAGCGGTACGTCAGACGCACCGGGCGCACGGTGGGCGCGCCGGGCTTCGGGTACGGCACCTGTCTGATGTCCGGGGCCTTCATCCTGGCGTTCGCCGGGTTCCCCTGGGCGGCGACCGTTGTGATCGCCCTGGCGGCCGGGGCGGCGGACGGGCTCACGGAGGTCTCGTACACCTCCCATCTGCAGACGCTCCCCGCCGATCTGCGCGGTCATGCCTTCGGGCTCTCCGCGACCGTCGAGAACCTCGGGTTCGGCGTCGGCATGATCCTGGTCGCCGCGGCACTCGACAGGTACAGCCCGCTGACCGTGGTCGGCTGGTCGCACGGGGTGGCCGTCGTGGTCGCCGTGGTGTTCCTCATCAGGGTGACCCGGACACGCGGGCGGACCGGCGTCCCCGCCGCCCGCTCCGGCGCAGATCGCGGTGGGCCGGTGCGGTGACGATTCCCCTACGACGTTATTCAGCCAATCTTGCGGCGGTCGGCGAGGGGCCGGGCGCCCCGCGCGCCGTCCCGCACGCTCGCGGCACCGGGGCACGCGGGCCCGGCGTGATCCAAACGAGAGACCCTGGCCCGTCATCGGCGCGGCCGGTCCGGCACCGCCGCTTTCGCGCAGCGGGCCGCGCGACGGGCTTGCGCCCTACCGGGCCGCTTTGGTGGGTTGTCGGACGTTCCCGAGGCGCTCCGTCACCCCCCGCCTCGAACACCGCCCGCACCGCACCCAGCGGCCCGGCTCGGGTTCCTCCACCCTCACCGTCGAACACCGGAAAGGCGGACGCCGAATGACGCCGCTTCCCCACCGCAGCCACAGCGACGACCTGCTGTCCTTCATCAGCACCAGCCCTTCCCCGTACCACGCGGTGGCCAGTGCCGCCCAGCGCCTGGAGAAGGCCGGCTTCCGTGAACTGCGGGGCACGGACGACTGGACGGGCACGACCGGCGGCAGCTTCGTCACCCGTGGCGGTGCGCTGATCGCCTGGTACGTCCCCGACGGCGCCCCGGCGCACACCCCCTTCCGGATCGTCGGCGCCCACACCGATTCGCCGAATCTGCGGGTCAAGCCCGCTCCCGACACCGCCTCCGCGGGCTGGCGGCAGATCGGTGTGGAGATCTACGGCGGCGTTCCGCTGAACACCTGGCTCGACCGCGATCTCGGCATCTCCGGGCGGCTCGCGCTGCGTACCCCGGGCGGCAAAACCGGCTCCCGGCTCGTCCGGATCGACGAACCCCTGTTGCGGGTACCCCAGTTGGCCATCCATCTGGACCGTACGGTCAACGAAGGGCTCGCGCTCGACCGGCAGCGCCACCTCGCTCCGGTGTGGGCGCTCGGCGCCCACGAGGAGGGCGCGCTGCTGCGCCGGGTCGCGGCGGCCGCCGAGGCGGACCCGGACGAGGTGCTCGGCTGGGACCTGATGCTGCACGACATCCAACCGCCCGGATACCTGGGCGCGGACCGGGAGTTCGTGGTGTCGGCGCGGCTGGACAACCTGGTGTCCGTGCACGCGGGCGTCACGGCCCTGACGGGTGCGGCGACCGCGGCCGACGGGCCGGCGTACATCCCGGTCCTGGCCGCCTTCGACCACGAGGAGGTCGGCAGCGGTTCGGAGACGGGTGCGCAGGGACCGCTGCTGGAACGGGTCCTGAGCCGCTCGGTCACCGCGCGCGGCGGCAGTCCGGAGGACTGGTCCCGGGCCCTGTCCGGCGCCTTCTGCGTCTCCGCCGACATGGCCCACGCGGTGCACCCCAACTACGCGGAGCGGCACGACCCGGATCACCGTCCGCTGCCGAACGGCGGCCCCGCGCTCAAGGTCAACGTCAACCAGCGGTACGCCACCGACAGCACCGGCATGGCGGTGTTCGCGTCGGCGTGCGAGCGGGCGGGCGTGCCGTGGCAGCCCTTCGTCTCCAACAACGCGATGCCGTGCGGTACGTCGATCGGCCCGATCACCGGGGCCCGGCTGGGTGTGCCGACGGTCGACGTGGGGGTGCCGGGGCTGTCCATGCACTCGGCCCGCGAGCTGTGCGGGGCGGACGACCCCGGCCATCTGGCCGCCGTGCTGGGCGCGTTCGTGACATCCGGCTGACCTGCGCCGACCGGCCCGGAGGGGCGGGACGGCCCGGCCGTCCCGCCCCTCCACGCGCCGGTGGAACGGCCCCGCTACGCGAACCGCTGCTGCGCGCCGCCGTCGCAGCTCTGGAGCTTCAGCGGCTCCTTCGCCCCGGCCAGCGTCAGGCACAGCCCGGTCGAGGCCGCCGGGCGCAGGGTGCCCGACTGGCTCACAAACTGCTGGTTGGCCGCGCCCGAGCAGTTGTACACGATGAGCGTGGCGCCCGCCTTGTAGTCGGCGCCCGGCACGTCCAGGCACCGGTCGTGGCTCAGCGCCGTACGGAGGGTCCTGGTGCCGGAGTCGTACCACCAGCCCTGGTTTCGGCCGCCGTGGCAGTCCCAGCCGCCGATCCTGGTGTCATTGCGGGTCACCGAGCCGGGGGCGTCCACGCAGGTGCCCGTTGCCTCGTTCTTCAGGGGCTTGAAGAGGTCGTCCCACGCCCCGGCCTGCAGGACCGGCTTTCCGGTGCTCGCCGGGTCGGCGCAGCTCGCCTCGCGCAGGTTCGAGTTGTAGATCTGGGTCAGGCAGGACGCGAAGGCGCCGTGGCCTCTCTCGTTCGGGTGGAAGGACTGCCGGAGGGAGTTGGAGTCCGGCGGGAAGTGCCCGAGGTCGATGTAGAGACCGCGGGCCCAGGTGGACTCGCTGCACACCTCGTGGCCGTGGAAGAGCCGGGAGTTGTCGAGGTAGACGGCTCCGGTGTCGGCGGCGGCCCTGCGCATGCCGCGCTCGAAGGCGGGCACGGCGGTGTTGCGGCCCCAGGCGGCGTCGGAGTCGTATCCGGCACAGCCGCCGGGAAGCTTCCCGGGGAAGTCCGGGTTGTCGTAGAAGTCCGGGCCGATGGGGCTCGGGTAGCCCATGACCACGAGCTTGTAGTCGCTGTCGCCGTAGCCGGCCCCGGACATGACGGTCTTCAGGTCGCGCACCGTCTTCTCGACCTTGGGGACGAGTCCGTCGATGCGCGCCTGCCAGCCGCCCTCGTACTTCGGCTGGCAGGTGCCCTGGGAGAGCACCCAGCGCGTGACACAGTCCGTCATGACCGGGCCGAACTGGAGGTCGTCGTTGGCACCCGCGACGAGCACGATCATCTTGATGCGGGTGTTGCGTGCCTTGATGGCGAGGTTGTCGCTCTGCACGAGCTCGTCGGCGTACTGCTTCGAGCCGCCGATCACGATGTTGCCCGTGTACGCGCCGGAGCAGGAGACGTTGTACGTGACGTCCGCCGGGATGCCGGTGCGGTGGATGGCCGAGTCGGGCGAGCGGTGGCACCAGTTGTCGGGGCCGTTGGTGCCGGCCTCGTACGTGCCGACGCCCTCGCCGGAGATCTCGCTGTCGCCGAGCGAGATCAGCCCGGTCTTGCGCTCGGCGAGCGGGCGCTCGGCCGGGTCGCCGTACAGCCGGGTGGCCTCGGCGGCGCGGATGGCCTCCAGTTCGGGCGACAGGGGGGTGGATGCGGTAGTGCTGGAACCGGACCGGTCCGCCGCTCCGGCCGGTCCGGCGGCGGCCGCCATGCCGCCGAGTGCCGCCGCCATGGCCGCGGCGGCCGCGACCGTACAGCGAAGTCTGTGCCTGGTGCGCCTCATTGCGCCTCCCCGGGTTGTGGTTACCCCCGGTATTTACTGGTCGGTAGGCGACTTGGGAATAGACAGAACAAGACAAGTGCTCAACTTTTTCAGGAGGTTGAACGAGATGGACGATTCACAGGCCGGTGCGCAGACCCCGGCGGGCCGCACGGATTTCCGGGTCGAGCACGATTCGATGGGCGAGGTGCGGGTGCCCGCGAACGCCAAGTGGCGGGCCCAGACGCAGCGCGCGGTGGAGAACTTCCCGGTCTCCGGGCAGCACCTGGAACGGGCCCACATCGAGGCCCTGGCCAGGATCAAGGCCGCCGCCGCCAAGGTGAACGCCGAACTGAAAGTGCTCGACCCGGAGGTCGCCGCGGCCATCCAGGAGGCCGCCGCCGAGGTCGCCGAGGGGCGCTGGGACGACCACTTCCCGGTCGATGTCTTCCAGACCGGCTCGGGCACCTCGTCCAACATGAACACCAACGAGGTGGTGGCCACGCTCGCCACCGAGCGCCTGGGCCGCGAGGTCCATCCGAACGACCACGTCAACGCCTCGCAGTCGTCCAACGACGTCTTCCCGTCCTCCATCCACATCGCCGCGACGGCGGCCGTCACCGGCGACCTGATCCCGGCGCTGGACCATCTGGCGGCCGCCCTGGAGCGCAAGTCCGCCGAGTTCGCGACGGTCGTGAAGTCGGGGCGTACGCATCTGATGGACGCCACGCCCGTCACCCTCGGCCAGGAGTTCGGCGGCTACGCGGCACAGATCAGGTACGGCGTCGAGCGGCTGCGCGCCTCACTCCCCCGCCTCGCCGAACTGCCCCTGGGCGGCACGGCCGTCGGCACCGGCATCAACACCCCGCCCGGCTTCTCCGCCGCCGTCATCGCCGAGGTCGCCCGCACCACCGGGCTGCCGCTGACCGAGGCCCGGGACCACTTCGAGGCGCAGGGCGCGCGGGACGGGCTGGTGGAGACCTCGGGCCAGCTCCGTACCATCGCCGTCTCGCTCACCAAGATCTCCAACGATCTGCGCTGGATGGCGTCCGGGCCGCGCACCGGACTGGCGGAGATCAGCCTCCCGGACCTCCAGCCGGGCTCGTCGATCATGCCGGGGAAGGTGAATCCGGTCGTTCCCGAGGCCGTGCTGATGGTCGCCGCCCAGGTGACGGGGAACGACACGACGGTCGCCGTGGCGGGCGCGGCGGGCAACTTCGAGCTGAACGTGATGCTTCCGGTCATCGCCAAGAACCTGCTGGAGTCGGTGCGGCTGCTGGCCAACGTCTCCCGGCTGCTCGCGGACCGCACGGTCGACGGGATCACGGCGAACGTGGAACGGGCCAGGGAGTACGCCGAGTCCTCGCCGTCCGTCGTCACCCCGCTGAACAAGTACATCGGCTACGAGGAGGCGGCGAAGGTCGCCAAGAAGTCCCTCGCACAGCGCCGGACCATTCGCGAGGTGGTGCTGGACTCGGGGTACGTCGAGCGCGGCGACCTCACCGTGGAACAGCTCGACGAGGCCCTCGACGTGCTGCGCATGACTCACCCGTGACCTGCGCCGCAGCCACGGCGCCCCGGCCCCCTCCACGAGCCTGTCGGGTGGCCTCCGGCCGGGCGGCCACGCCCTGGCACGCACGCTTCCCGCGTCGACTCCCTCCTCCGCCTTGGAATCGCACGCACCAGACCGCGTCCGCCATCCGATCCGAGGTCACCCGACAGGCTCTAAGATCCGTCCATGGCAGGCAAGGGAGAAATCGAGCACTGGGCGCCGGGTGATCAGATCCTGTGGCGCTACCGCCGCAACGGCGCGCCGAACGGGTCCGGGGCGCCGGAGCGCGCCCCGGACCCGTTCCACATCTGCCGCCCCGTCACCGTCGTCCAGGACACCGACGAGCTGCTCGCGGTGTGGGTGGCGCCGGGCACCGAGTGCGTGAAGCCGGTGCTGGCGAACGGCGAGGACGTGCACGCCGAGCCGCTCGCCACCCGCTACACCGCCCCGCGCACCACCGCCCGCTCCACCTGGCTGGGAAACGGCGTGCTGAAACTCGCCCGGCCCGGCGACCCCTGGTCGGTCTGGCTCTTCTGGGAGCCCGTCTGGCAGTTCCGCAGCTGGTACGTGAATCTGGAGGAGCCGCACACCCGCTGGCAGGGCGGCGTCGATTCCGAGGATCACTTTCTCGACATCTCCGTCTACCCGGACCGCAGCTGGGTCTGGCGCGACGAGGACGAATTCGCCATGGCGCAGCGGGCCGGTCTGATGGCCCCGCGGACCGCGCAGCGGGTGCGGGAGGCGGGCCGCGCGGCCGTCGGACTGATCCAGGACTGGGGCGCTCCGTTCCGGGACGGCTGGGAGGACTGGCGGCCCGATCCACAATGGCGGGTTCCCGCGCTTCCGGATGACTGGGACCGCACCCCCTCGCATATGCCGTCGTGAGACCCTTGATGCACCCCAGGGGGACAAACGTAGGATCGTCCTCCGGAGCGCCGCTCCGCCCCAACCGGGAGGCGCGGCAACGGACCTGACCACAAGTCAACGCACGAGCACCACGCACTGTATGAGCTGTATGAGCCACATCAGTCGTATGAATCGTATGAACCACTACGAGGGGGTGGAGACGTGCTCGCTGTTGCCCGCCCCGTCGCCGGAAACGTTGTCACCGAACCAGCCCGCAGACATCCGGTTTCAGCCCCTCGTTCCGGGGCATCCGGTGACAGCCGTTGTTATCGCCGCTCTTGCCGGGGCACAGTAACGCCCCACGAGGTGACTGCCTCATACAACCGGCCCGGACGGACGGAACCCCACGCGTGACGGAGCACCCCACCTCCCACGAAGGCCGGCAGCCTCTCGCCGCCCGGTCGCAGGAACGCACCCGGCCGCGGCAGCAGGACGCCGCGCCGGCCGCTTCCCCTGCCGCCGCCGCGATCCCCAACCCGGCCGCCGCGCCGGGGTCGGGACCCGGCCCGGCTCCCGCGGCGAGCACCGGCCCCGCAGGACTCGACCCCCAGGCCGCGGCCCGTCGCGAGGGCGACCGGCTGCGCTTCGTCGGGGCCGCCACCCGGCGGATCGCCCGCGGCATAGACCTGGACGAGATCGTGCTGGGCCTGTGCCGGGCCAGCGTGCCGACGTTCTCCGACGCCATACTGGTCTACCTCCGCGACCCGCTCCCGGTCGGCGACGAGCGGCCGGTCTCCCCCTTCGTGCTGCGGCTGCGCCGGTCCGACCGGCTGCGACTGGCCGAGGAGGAGACGGAGGGCTCGCCGGAGACCGAGCGCCTGCGGCTGCCCGTCATCGATCCGCACGGCGATCTGACGCCCGCGGCCGAGCTGTGCGAAGTCCGTTCGGGTGGCGCGCTGGCCGAGGTGCTGCGCGGGGTGCGGCCGGTCTTCGGGGACTCCGCGGCGGCCCGCGCCGCGCTGCCCGAGCTGCTCGGCGCCGGCCGGACCGTGCCCACCGGACACCGTGCGATCCTCGCCCCGCTGCGCGGACGGCGGCGGGTCATCGGCGCCGCCGTCTTCCTGCGCGGCACGGAACGGCCGCCCTTCGAGTCCAACGACCTGCTGGTCGCGGCCCAGCTGGCGACACACACCGCGCTCGGCATCGACAAGGCCGTGCTGTACGGACGCGAGGCGTACATCGCCGACGAGCTCCAGCGCACCATGCTGCCCGACTCGCTGCCGCAGCCGACCGGCGTCCGGCTCGCCTCCCGCTATCTGCCGGCCGCCGAGACGGCCCGGGTCGGCGGCGACTGGTACGACGCGATTCCGCTGCCCGGGAGCCGGGTCGCCCTGGTCGTCGGCGATGTCATGGGCCACTCCATGACGTCCGCGGCGATCATGGGCCAGCTGCGCACCACCGCGCAGACCCTCGCCGGGCTGGACCTGCCGCCGCAGGAGGTGCTGCACCACCTCGACGAGCAAGCGCAGCGGCTCGGCAGCGACCGCATGGCGACCTGCCTGTACGCGGTGTACGACCCGGTCGCGCACCGGATCACCATCGCCAACGCCGGGCATCCGCCGCCCGTCCTGCTCCATCTCGGCGGCCGTGCGGAGGTGCTGCGGGTGCCGCCCGGAGCCCCGATCGGCGTCGGCGGGGTGGACTTCGAGGCCGTCGAGCTGGACGCGCCCGCGGGCGCCACGCTGCTGCTGTACACCGACGGCCTGGTGGAGTCCCGGCTCCGGGACGTCTGGACCGGCATCGAGCAGCTGCGCGAACGGCTCGCCGCCACCGCCCGGCTGACCGGCCCGGACCACTCGCCGCCGCTGGAGGCGCTCTGCGACGACGTCCTGGACATGCTCGGTCCGGGTGACCGGGACGACGACATCGCGCTGCTCGCCGCCCGGTTCGACGGGATCGCGCCGAGCGATGTCGCGTACTGGCACCTCGAACCCGAGGAGACCGCTCCGGGCCGGGCCCGCAGGCTGGCCCGGCGCGCGCTCAGCCGCTGGGGGCTCGACGATCTCTCCGACTCGGTGGAGCTGCTGATCAGCGAGGTGGTGACCAATGCGGTGCGCTATGCGGAGCGGCCGGTGACGCTGCGGCTGCTGCGCACCGACATTCTGCGCTGCGAGGTCGGCGACGACTCCCCGCAGCTGCCCCGGCAGCGCCGGGCGCGTGACATGGACGAGGGCGGTCGCGGCCTGTTCCTGGTGAACCGACTGGCCAGACGGTGGGGGGCGACGCGCCTTTCGACCGGCAAGGTGGTCTGGTTCGAGATGCCGACCCGGGGCCAGTAGAAGGGCCGGCGGAGGGCCGGGCCAGGAGTCCGGAACGGGCACGGGGCAGAGCCCTGCACGCACGGTAGCGAAATGTTGCCGACCTCCTGTCGGCGGGTTTGACTTCAGTCGTGAACGAGACGACCTGACCGAAAACCCCACCGACGGGAGGACGCTCGTGTCCGAGGAATCAAAGACCAGGAACACCCCCTACACCACGAACAACGCCGGAATCCCGGTGGAGAGCGACGAACACTCGCTCACTGTCGGAGCCGACGGACCGATCCTGCTCCAGGACCACTACCTCATCGAGAAGATGGCCCAGTTCAACCGTGAACGGGTCCCCGAGCGAGTGGTCCACGCCAAGGGCTCCGGCGCGTACGGCACCTTCAAGGTGACCAATGACGTCAGCCAGTTCACCAAGGCCGATCTGTTCCAGCCGGGCAAGCAGACCGCCATGCTCGCCCGCTTCTCCACGGTCGCCGGCGAGCAGGGCTCCCCGGACACCTGGCGGGACCCCCGCGGATTTGCCCTGAAGTTCTACACCGAGCACGGCAACTACGACATGGTCGGCAACAACACGCCGGTCTTCTTCGTACGTGACCCGATGAAGTTCCAGGACTTCATCCGCTCGCAGAAGCGCCGCCCGGACAGCGCGGTGCGCGACCACGACATGCAGTGGGACTTCTGGACCCTGTCCCCCGAGTCCGCGCACATGGTGACGTGGCTGATGGGCGACCGGGGCATCCCGAAGACGTACCGCCACATGAACGGCTACAGCTCGCACACCTATATGTGGGTGAACGCGGGCGGCGAGCGGTTCTGGGTGAAGTACCGCTTCAAGACCGACCAGGGCATCGACTTCTACCCGCAGGACGAGGCCGACCGGATGGCCGGTATGGACGGCGACGTCCACCGACGCGACCTGTTCGAGGCGATCAAGCGCGGCGACCACCCGAGCTGGACGCTGTACGTCCAGGTCATGCCGTTCGACGACGCGCCGGACTACCGCTTCAACCCGTTCGACCTCACGAAGGTGTGGCCGCACGCCGACTACCCGGAGATCGAAGTCGGGCGGATGACGCTGAACGAGAACCCGGAGGACTTCTTCGTCCACATCGAGCAGGCGTCCTTCGAGCCGTCGAACCTGGTGCCCGGCATCGGTCCGTCGCCCGACAAGATGCTGCTCGGCCGGCTCTTCTCGTACCCGGACACCCACCGGTACCGGATCGGCCCGAACTACGCACAGCTGCCCCCGAACCGTCCGCGGTTCGGCCGGAACTCGTACGCGAAGGACGGCCCGATGCGGTACGAGCCGAGCCGCACGGGAGCGGTCTACGCGCCGAACTCCTACGGCGGCCCGGCCGCGGACACCGCGCGCTACGGCGACCCGGCGGGCTGGGCGACGGCGGGCGAGATGGTCCACGAGGCGTACAAGCTGCACCGCGAGGACGACGACTGGGGCCAGGCGGGCACGATGGTGCGCAAGGTCCTGGACGACGCGGCGCGCGAGCGGTTGGTGGGCAACATTTCCGGCCATCTGCTGGACGGTGTGAGCGCCCCGGTCCTGGAGCGGGCGCTGCAGTACTGGCGCAACGTGGACAAGGACCTCGGCGACCGGATCGCCAAGAAGGTCAACGGCGGCTGACACCGCCGTACGCGGAAGACACGGGTCAGGGGCGGTGCCGGCCGGCACCGCCCCTGACTCATGCGTTCACCGCTCCGTCATCCGCTCACTGGCCGGGCGGGTTCTTGTCGGCGCTGTTCTGGCCGGGGCGCCCGGAGCTCAGTCCGTCGCCCGGCTGGCCCGGGGACTTGCTCGGCGGCGGCACGTCCGGCGACTGGCTGGGCGGCACGTCGGGCGACTGGCTCTGCGACTGGCTGGGCTTGTCGCTCGGGCTCTGCGCGGGCGCGTCCGGCGACTGGGACGGAGTCGTGTCGGTGCTCGCCGACTGCGAGGGGCTCGCCGGCGGTGTGCTCGGTACGGTGACCTCGCCGCGCTCGACGTCCTCCAGGTCGAACTGGGCGCTGGAGCCGCCGCCCAGCGCGCCGAGGGTGTAGTCCGCCCAGATCTGCGCCGGGAAGCCGCCACCGTTGGCCCGGCCGGAGTTGGCCGTGCCGGTCAGGCTGACCTGGCCGCCGCCTTCCTTGGGCGATTCGCCGAAGAGCGCGACGACCGTGGTGAGCTCCGGGGTGTAGGCGGCGAACCAGGCCGACTTGTTGTTCTCCGACGTACCCGTCTTGCCCGCCGCCTCGTACGCCGAGGTGTTGGCCGCCTGGCCGGAGCCGCTGTCCACCACGCCGGTCAGGACGGAGGTCACGGTGTCGGCGGACTTGCGGCTGATCACCTGGCTGCCGATGCCCTCGACCGGCTCGACCGTCCGGTCGCGGTGCTTGGCCGACTTCACGATGAACGGGGTGACCTTCCTGCCGTGGTTGTCGAGCGTGGCGTACGCGCCCGCCATGTCCCAGGTCGAGGCGTTCATGGTGCCGAGCGTGATGGCGGGGCGCTCGGGGAAGTTCTCGTCCGGTACGCCGAGGGCCAGCGCGGTCTTCTTCACCGCGGGCGGGCCGACGTCGACGACCATCTGCGCGAAGACCGAGTTGATCGACGCGTTCATCGCCTTCTGCACGGTGACGTTGCCGTAGCTCTGGTTGTCCTCGTTCTCCGGGGCGAACGGGGTGTCGCTGCCCACCACGGGCCGCTTGCTGGTGCCGTCGTAGCGGGTGTTGACACCGATCAGGTCGCCGCCCTGGGTCTTCGACCCGTTCTCCAGCGCGGAGGCGAGCACCAGCGGCTTGAAGGTGGAGGCGGGCTGGTAGTCCCGGCGGGTGGCGTTGGAGTAGTAGTGCTTGACGTAGTCCACGCCGCCGTACATCGCGACGACGGCGCCGGTCTTCGGGTTCACCGAGGTGGCACCGGCCTGGACGGTCGCGTCGACCTTGTTGTTCTTGCGGTCCAGCTTGGACTCCAGCTGGCGGTCGACGGACTGCTCCAGCTCCTTCTGCCGCTTCTTGTCGATGTTGAGCGTGAAGGTCCAGCCGCCGGCCTGCCGCATCTCCGCGGTGATGCCCTGCTTCTCCAGCTCCTTGTTGGCCGCCTCGACGAGGTAACCGGTCTGGCCCTCCATGCCCTTGGCGGGCTTGGGCTTGTCCGGGACCGGGAACTTGAGCTTGTCGCGCTCGGCCTTGTCGAGCCAGTGCATCTCGACCATGTTGTCGAGCGTGTAGCCCCAGCGCTCCTCGACCAGCTTCTTGCCGGTCTTCGTCGCGGACTGCCAGTCGTACTGGCTGGGGGCCTGGAGCACGGAGGCCAGATAGGCGCCCTGGGAGACGTTGAGGTCCTTGGCGTCGACCCCGTAGTAGGCCTGTGCCGCGGCCTGGATGCCGCTCGCGCCCCGCCCGTAGTAGCTGGTGTTGATGTACCCGGCGAGGATGTAGTCCTTGCCCTTCTTGTTCTCGATCTTGAGCGAGATCACCAGTTCCTTGAGCTTCCGGCTGATCGTCGGGTCCTGCGTCAGGTAGTAGTTCTTGACGTACTGCTGGGTGATGGTCGAGCCACCCTGCTTGCCCTTGCCGCTGAGGGTGTTGATCAGGCCGCGCGCGGTGCCCTTCAGGTCGACACCCTTGTCGTCGTAGAAGGACTTGTTCTCGGCGGCGACGAAGGTGTGCTGCACCTCCTTGGGCACCTCGGCCAGGTCGACGATCTGGCGGTTGACACCGTTGCCGGTCCGGGTCAGCAGCGACCCGTCGCTGTACTGGTAGACGTTGCTCTGCCGCTCGGCCAGAGCGTTGGCCTTCGGGATGTCCACGTACATGTAGAGCGCGACGAAGGCGCCCATGACCAGCAGGCAGAGCCCGAAGAAGGCGCCCAGCATCTTCTTCCAGGTGAAGAGTCTGCGTATGCCGCCGCTCTTCGCGGCCCGCCGCGCTCCGCGCCGCTGGGCTCGTCGCGCATCCGCTCGACCCATCGCTGTGTTGCTCCCGTTTCTCTGCTCGACCAGATCAGCTAAGCCCAGCCAGCTAACACCGTCGGCGAGGACAAAAAGCAAGCGATGCGGTCTTTTCCGGACGTGACAATCAGCACCCGTTCTTAAGGGAACCGACTCCTGAAGGGTGCCCAAGGTTGCGAACTCAGATAATGTGTAATCACATTGCTAGCACCGAGTCAGTCTTTCGAAACGGGGGATCCCATGCCCGACCACGGCAATCCGCACAATGTGGCCACCCTTGCCGCCGACCTCACGCCCGACGCCCCGCAGATGCCCGAACCGCAGGTGAGGGAGGTGACGGCGCACAGCATCCCCGGCGGCCTCGGCCTGCTGCTGACCGTGCTCGGGGTGATCGCCGGAATCGGCCTCGCGATCATCGGCGGCGTCATCGGCTCGAACGGGAACAACGGCCTGGGCATCCCGGTCTGCATCTTCGGGGTCCTGCTCGTCATCGCCTCGTTCTTCTGCATGACGGGTGTGAAGATGGTCGCACCGGGCGAGGCCCGGGTGATCCAGCTCTTCGGCCGGTACGTCGGCACGATCCGCACCGACGGGCTGCGCTGGATCAACCCGCTCACCAGCAGCCGGAAGATCTCCACCCGGGTCCGCAACCACGAGACCGCGGTCCTCAAGGTCAACGACGCCTACGGCAACCCGATCGAGCTCGCCGCGATCGTCGTCTGGAAGGTCGAGGACACCGCGCAGGCGCTCTTCGAGGTCGACGACTTCCTGGAGTTCGTCGCCACCCAGACCGAGGCGGCCGTCCGGCACATCGCGATCGAGTACCCGTACGACGCCCACGAGGAGGGCGGCCTCTCGCTGCGCGGCAACGCGGAGGAGATCACCGAGAAGCTGGCCGTGGAGCTCACCGCCCGGGTGCAGGCCGCCGGCGTACGGATCATCGAATCGCGCTTCAGCCATCTCGCGTACGCCCCCGAGATCGCCTCCGCGATGCTCCAGCGCCAGCAGGCCGGCGCCGTGGTCGCGGCCCGGCAGCAGATCGTCGAGGGCGCGGTCGGCATGGTCGAGATGGCGCTCACCCGGATCGCCGAGCAGGACATCGTCGAACTCGACGCGGAGCGCAAGGCGTCCATGGTCAGCAATCTGATGGTGGTGCTCTGCGGTGACCGCGCGGCGCAGCCGGTCCTGAACACGGGCACTCTTTACCAGTGACCGAACAGACCCCGGCACGCCGGACTCCGCCGCAGCGCAAGCAAATGCTGCTGCGGCTGGATCCGGCGGTGCACGACGCGCTGGCCCGCTGGGCCTCCGACGAACTGCGCAGCGCGAACGCGCAGATCGAGTTCCTGCTGCGCAGGGCGCTGGCGGAGGCCGGCCGCCTGCCGGGCACGGCGCGTCCGATCCCCCGCCGGGGCCGGCCCCCGAAGGACGCGCCGGGGCCGTCCGGCGACTGAGTGCCGGAATCCGGGGGCGGGACCCGGGTATACACCGGGGGTATACACGCCGTGTACAGTGCTCGGCATGTCTATCGGCCACACCCTGCTCGGACTCCTGGAGTCCGGCCCCCGCCACGGCTACGACCTGAAGCGCGCGTTCGACGAGAAGTTCGGCCACGACCGCCCCCTGCACTACGGCCAGGTCTACTCGACCATGTCCCGGCTGCTCAAGAACGGCCTCGTCGAGGTCGACGGCGTCGAGAGCGGCGGCGGCCCCGAACGCAAGCGGTACGCCATCACCGAGGCCGGGATCACCGATGTCGGCACCTGGCTCGCACAGCCGGAGAAGCCCGAGCCGTACCTCCAGTCGACGCTCTACACCAAGGTCGTCCTGGCCCTGCTCACCGGCCGCAGCGCCGCGGCCCTGCTGGACACCCAGCGCACCGAGCACCTGCGCCTGATGCGCATCCTCACCGACCGCAAGCGCAAGGGCGACCTCGCCGATCAGCTGATCTGCGACCACGCGCTCTTCCACCTCGAAGCCGATCTGCGCTGGCTGGAACTGACCGCCGCCCGGCTCGACCGCCTCGCCGTGGAGGTGGGCGCATGATCCCCGTCGGCTCCCTGCTCAGCGCCGACCGCCTGCACAAGACGTACGGCCAGACGCCCGCGCTCGACGGCGCGTCGTTCTCCATCCACGCCGGCGAGGTCGTCGCCGTGATGGGCCCCTCCGGCTCCGGCAAGTCGACCCTGCTGCACTGCCTCGCCGGAATCGTCACCCCCGACCGGGGCACGATCACCTACGCGGGCCGCGAGCTCTCCGCCATGTCGGACGCCGAGCGCAGCGCCCTGCGCCGCACCGAGTTCGGCTTCGTCTTCCAGTTCGGCCAGCTCGTCCCGGAGCTGACCTGCGTGGAGAACGTCGCCCTGCCGCTCCGCCTGGCCGGCGCCAAGCGCAAGGAGGCCGAGCGCACCGCCCGCCACTGGATGGAGCGGCTGGAGGTCGACAACGTGACCGCCAAGCGCCCCGGCGAGGTCTCCGGCGGCCAGGGCCAGCGCGTCGCCGTGGCCCGCGCGCTGGCCGCGTCCCCGAAGGTGATCTTCGCGGACGAGCCGACCGGCGCCCTGGACTCCCTCAACGGCGAACGGGTCATGGAGCTGCTCACCGAGGCGGCCCGGTCCACCAACGTCGCCGTGGTCCTGGTGACCCACGAGGCACGGGTCGCCGCGTACTCCGACCGCGACGTCACCGTGCGCGACGGCCGGACCCGCGACCTGGAGCACGCCGTATGACCCTGCTCGACCACGAGAAGGCACCGGCCGCGGCCCCGCTCCGGCCCGCCGGGCCCACCGGCATCGCCGGCTGGCTCCGCGACCTCGGCCTCGGCATCCGGTTCGCCGCCGGCGGCGGGCGCGAGGGCTGGGTCCGCACCGTACTGACCGCCGTCGGCGTCGGCCTCGGTGTGGCACTGCTCCTGACCGCCGCCTCCGCGCCGCACATGCTCCAGGAGCGTTCCGCGCGCAGCCAGGCCCGCGCCGAGAGCGATGTCCCCGGCGGGCCCGACGCACGGGCCAAGAAGTCCGACACCTCGGTGCTCCGGATCGACGCGGAGACCGAATACCGCGGCCGCACCGTCGAGGGCTGGCTGATGCGCGCGGACGGCACGCGCCCGGTCGTCCCGCCGGGCGTCGCGCGCTTCCCCGGCGCGGACGAGATGGTGGTCTCCCCCGCGCTGAAGGAGCTGCTCGGCTCCTCGGAGGGCAGCCTCCTCAGGGAACGGCTGCCGTACCGGATCACCGGCACGATCGCCGACTCCGGCCTGGTCTCGCCGGGAGACCTGGTCTACTACGCGGGCAGCGACACCCTGACCCCCGCCAACGGCGGTCACCGGATCGCCGGTTACGGCAATCCGGGCGAGGGCGAGGAGATGCCACCCGTCCTCATCGTGCTGATCATCATGATCTGCGTGGTGCTGCTGGTGCCGGTCGCGATCTTCATCGTGACGGCGGTGCGGTTCGGCGGCGACCGCCGCGACCGCCGGCTCGCCGCGCTGCGCCTGATCGGCACGGACACCCGGATGACCCGCCGGATCGCGGCCGGCGAGGCCGTGTTCGGGGCGCTCCTCGGCCTGCTGACCGGTGTGGTGCTCTTCCTGGTGGGGCGTCGCTTCGTCGGTCACATCGAGATGTGGGACGTCAGCGTCTTCCCGTCCGACCTGGTGCCCGACCTCCGGCTGACGGCGCTGGTCGTCGTCGCCGTTCCGGTGACGGCGGTACTGGTCACGCTGGTCGCCATGCGCTCGGTGGTGATCGAGCCGCTCGGTGTCGTACGCAACGGCCGCAACCGCAAGCGCCGGTTCTGGTGGCGGCTGCTGATGCCGGTCGCGGGCCTGGTGGTGCTCGGCATGACCGGAAAGGTCGGCCCGTACGCACCGGTCAATCCGTATCCGATCGCGGGCGGAGCCGTGCTGGTCCTGGTCGGGCTCGCGCTGCTGCTGCCCTGGCTGGTCGAGGCGTGCGTGAACCGGATGAACGGCGGACCGGTGCCCTGGCAGCTCGCCACCCGCAGGCTCCAGCTGAGCAGCGGCGCGGCCTCCCGCGCGGTCAGCGGCATCACGGTCGCGGTCGCGGGTGCGGTGGCGCTGCAGATGCTGTTCGCCGCGGTGGGCGACGAGTTCAACAGGATGACCGGACAGGACCCGTCGCGGGCCCAGTTCTACACGTACTCCGGGAAAGTCACCCCGGAGGCGGCCACCCGGACCATCGAGCAGTTCAAGGCCACCAAGGGCGTGGAGGCCGTCATCGGCAAGGTCGAGACGTACGTCACCCGGCCCGGCAAGTTCAAGGAGGGCGACGTCCAGCCCACCACCAGTCTCATCGTCGGCGACTGCGGGACCCTGCGCGAACTGGCCCGGATCGACTCCTGCGAGGACGGCGACACCTTCGTGGTCCACCCCAGGAAGGACAAGGAACTGTCCGACTGGGTCGACCGGACGGCCCGCAAGGGCAAGGAGGTCGCGATCAGCGACGCTCCCGGCGGCAAGGCGATGCGGTGGACCCTGCCCGCCGACTCCCCGACCGTCGAAGCCCGCCACGATCCGCTGGGCGAGGACTCCTGGGGCATCATGGCCACCACCGGCGCGATCGACCCGAGCACCCTGCCGGGCGCCACGACCCAGTCGCAGATCCGGGTCGACGAGAGCGTCAAGGATGTCGCGGAGTACGTGAGGAACACCGCGGCCAGGATCGATCCCGCGATGCGGGTCGCGTCCCTCAAGTCGGTGGCCCGTGACGAGAAGTACGCCAGCGTCCAGCGCGGCCTCCAGGTCGGCGCGACCCTGACGCTGCTGCTGATCGCCGCCGCAATGCTGGTCTCCCAGCTGGAGCAGCTGCGCGAACGCAGGCGCCTGCTCTCGGTGCTGGTCGCCTTCGGCACCCGGCGGTCCACGCTCGGCTGGTCGGTGCTCTGGCAGACCGCCGTGCCCGTGGTCATCGGGCTGGCCGTCGCCGTGGCGGGCGGACTCGGCCTGGGCGCGACCCTGATCGCCATGCTCGACAAGGAGGTCACCGACTGGTGGCTGTTCCTGCCGATGACCGGCGCGGGCGCGGCGCTGATCCTGCTGGTCACGCTGGTCTCGCTGCCGCCGCTGTGGCGCATGATGCGCCCGGACGGCCTGCGTACCGAGTGACGGAGCGGACGGAGCAAGGGGTGCGGTCCCGAGGGGCCGCACCCCTTCAGTCGCTCCGCGTGCCGGTCGTCACCCGGACCGGCAGCGCCGCCATCGCCCCCCGCAGCGCCACCGCGAACTCCTCGAACTCCTCGTGCCGCGCCGCCCCCGTCCGCATCCCCAGCGCCACCCGCCTCGACGGCGCCGGCTCCGCGAAGTACCCGGTGGCCAGCGCGTCGTTGCGGCCGGTCTCGACCGTCACCGCGGTCCGCGGCAGCAGTGTCACACCGAGCCCGCCGGCGACCAGCTGGACCAGTGTGGAGAGCCCGGCCGCGGTCGTGGTGACCGGCGCCCCTTCCGTGCGCCCCGCCTCCCGGCAGATGTCCAGGGCCTGATCGCGCAGGCAGTGCCCCTCGTCGAGCAGCAGCAGCGGCAGCTCGCGCAGCGCCTCGCGCGGAATGTCGGCACGCCCGCCCAGCCAGTGGTCCTTCTCCATCACCAGCACGAAGTCCTCGTCGAAGAGCGGGAGTTCGGTCACCCCCGGTACCCCGAGCGGCACGGCGAGCAGCAGCAGATCGAGCCTTCCCGCGGCCAGCCCCTCCAGCAGCGAGGAGGTCTGCTCCTCGTGCACCTGGAGGTCGAGCTCCGGGTAGCGCTCGTGGACCAGCCGCAGCACGGTCGGCAGCAGATACGGGGCCACGGTCGGGATCACACCGAGCCTGAGCACCCCGGTGAACGGCGCCCGGACCGCCTCGGCCTCCTCCATCAGCTCACCGACGGCCTCCAGCACCGCGCGGGCCCGCACCGCGAGCCGCTCCCCGGCCGGCGACAGCAGCACCTTGCGCGTCGTACGCTCGATGAGCTGGACACCCAGTGCCTCCTCCAGCGCCGACACCGCTCCGGAGAGCGCCGGCTGACTCATCCCGATTGCTGCCGCCGCGTCCCGGAAGTGCAGATACTCGGCGACGGCCACGAAGGCGCGCAGCTGCGACAGGCTGGGCTGTTTGGGCCTACTGCCCTGATTGCTCTGCGCCACTGATAGGCACCTCCGATCATCACGGCCGAGTGTAGCTATTTCCGTGATCAATGCACTGTGTGCCAAGGTGGACTCCGTCCAACCCTCAGGAAATCCCCCAAAAGGGAATTCCAACGCTACAAGGAGAGCGCGTGCTCACTGTCGGTGACAAGTTCCCCGAGTTCGACCTGACTGCTTGTGTCTCGCTGGAGAGCGGCAAGGAGTTCGAGCAGATCAACCACAAGACCTACGAGGGCAAGTGGAAGATCGTCTTCGCGTGGCCGAAGGACTTCACCTTCGTGTGCCCCACCGAGATCGCCGCCTTCGGCAAGCTGAACGAAGAGTTCGCCGACCGTGACGCCCAGATCCTCGGCTTCTCCGGTGACTCCGAGTTCGTGCACCACGCCTGGCGCAAGGACCACCCGGACCTGACCGACCTGCCCTTCCCGATGCTGGCCGACTCGAAGCACGAGCTCATGCGTGACCTCGGCATCGAGGGCGAGGACGGCTTCGCCCAGCGCGCCGTCTTCATCGTCGACCAGAACAACGAGATCCAGTTCACGATGGTGACCGCCGGTTCCGTGGGCCGTAACCCCAAGGAGGTCCTGCGGGTCCTGGACGCCCTGCAGACCGACGAGCTGTGCCCCTGCAACTGGACCAAGGGCGAGAGCACCCTCGACCCGGTCGCCCTCCTCTCGGGCGAGTGAGCTGACCGCGACATGGCACTCGACGAACTGAAGGCCGCCGTTCCTGACTTCGCCAAGGACCTGAAGCTGAACCTCGGTTCGGTCATCGGGAACAGCGAGCTGCCGCAGCAGCAGCTCTGGGGCACCGTCCTCGCCTGCGCAATCGCCTCGCGCTCGCCGAAGGTGCTGCGCGAGCTGGAGCCGGAGGCGAAGGCCAACCTCTCCGCGGAGGCGTACACCGCCGCGAAGTCGGCCGCCGCCATCATGGCGATGAACAACGTCTTCTACCGGACCCGGCACCTGCTGTCGGACCCCGAGTACGGGACGCTCCGGGCGGGTCTGCGGATGAACGTCATCGGCAAGCCCGGCGTGGAGAAGATCGACTTCGAGCTGTGGTCGCTCGCCGTCTCCGCGATCAACGGCTGCGGCCAGTGCCTGGACTCCCACGAGCAGGTGCTGCGCAAGGCCGGCGTGGACCGTGAGACCATTCAGGAAGCCGTCAAGATCGCCTCGGTGATCCAGGCGGTCGGCGTGACCCTCGATGCCGAGGCCGTGCTCGCCGAGTAGGACCAGCAGTACCCCTTGTACGAGAAGGGCCCCAGGGACGACCGACCGTCCCCGGGGCCCTTCTCTCTTCCGTCTGCCGCCCGTGGGCCTACTTGCCGGGCCCGTTCTTCGTGCCGCCGCCGTCGCCGTAGTCGATGTCCTCGGGCGGCGATCCCGGCGCGGGTGTCGGAGCGACGTCGACCGCGGTCGCCCCGCGCGGGGACGGCGCGTAGCGCAGCGCCTGCTCCTGCCCGTACGCCCGTAGATAGCCGACCACCGTGTTGGTGACCGCGACCAGCGGCACCGCGACGACCGCGCCGCCGATGCCGGCGATCATGCCGCCCGCGGCGACCGAGAGGACGACGGCGAGCGGATGCACCCGCACCGCGCGTCCCAGGATGAACGGCTGCAGCACATGGCCCTCGATCTGCTGCACGGCGAGCACCACCGCCAGCACCATCAGGGCGGTGAACACGCCCTCGGTGACCAGCGCGACGACCACCGCCAGCGCCCCGGAGATCACGGCGCCGACCAGCGGGATGAAGGCGAAGAGGAAGATGAAGACGGCCAGCGGCACCGCCATCGGCACATCGAGGAAGAAGATCCCGAGCCCGATGAAGATCGCGTCGATCAGCGCCACTATGACGGTGCCCCGCACATAGGCGGTCAGCGTCCGCCAGGCGCGCGGCCCGGCGCCCGCGACACCCGGCCGGGCCTGGGCCGGTACCAGCTTCAGCACCCAGTGCCAGATGCGCCTCCCGTCGTACAGCAGGAAGAGCGTCGAGAACATCGCCAGCAGTATCCCGGTGAGGACCTCCGCCATCACGGTGACGCCCTGGAGTCCGGCGGAGGTGATCTGCTCGGTGTTGGTGCCGATGGTGTCGCTGAGGTTCTTCGCGACATCGTTGATCTGCTGCTCGGTGACATGGAAGGGGCTGTCGAGCAGCCAGTGCTTCAACTCGTCGATACCGTCCCGCACCTTGTCGGAGAGGGTGTCGAGGTTGTCCATGACCTGCCAGACCACGAACCAGCCGACCAGGCCCATGATGACGAAGCCCAGGATCGCCGTGACTGCGGTGGCCAGGCCGCGCGGCAGCCCGTAGCGCCTCAGCCGGGCAACGGTCGGCTGCAGCATCGCGGTGACGAGCAGCGCGGCGACGAAGGCCAGGACCACCAGCTGCACGGCGCTGATGACCCGCATCAGCACCCAGAGGGTGCCCGCCAGGACGAGCAGCCGCCAGCCCGCCTCGGCCGCGACCCGCATCCCCCAGGGGATCGCCGCGACCGGATCGGGCCGGGCGGCGACGGAAGGGGCGTACGAGGGCGGCGGCGGCACATGGTCGGCCACGGCATCGCGCCGGGCCGCCTCGTGCGGCACGGCTGCGGAGGGTACGTCTCCGGACGGCGCGGCTCCGGCGGGCACGGCGGAGGCGGGCACCGGCAGTTCGGTCCGCGCGGACGCGTCCCCTGCGGCCTCGTCCCCCACGGCCTCGGCCCTGCGCTGCTCCAGCCGATCGCCCAGTTCGGTCAGTTCGGCACCCAGCCGGCCGAGCCACCCCGGAAGTTTCGACATGATCGTTCCTCTTCCCCCGTCTTCTCTCCCCACCGCTCCCCCACCGAGCCGACCGTACACGCGCGAAGCCCCTCACCGTAGGACGGCAAGGGGCTCTGCACGGTTGAGACCGGAACCTCGGGAGGTTCTAGTACCAGTGGTTGGCCTGCCAGAAGGCCCAGGCACCGCACGGGCTTCCGTAGCGGCCGCTGTTCATGTAGCTGAGGCCCCACTTGATCTGGGTGGCCGGGTTGGTCTGCCAGTCGGCGCCGGCGGTCGACATCTTCGAGCCGGGCAGCGCCTGGACGAGGCCGTAGGCACCGGAACTCTGGTTGACCGCCCGGTAGTTCCAGCTCGACTCGACGTTCACGATGTTGCTGAAGCACTGGAACTGGTCGGCGGGCACCATCTGACGCGCCATCGCCTGGATCTCGGCCACGGTGTACGAGCCCTGCTGGGCGAAGGAGGAGGCATTGCGGATCGAGGAGCGGCTGGCGCGCTCGGCCGCATCCTTCTCCTTCTTCTCCTTGCGCTCCTGCTCCAGCTTGTCCTCGGCCGCCGCCTTCTTCGACTTGGCGTCCTTGGCGGCCTGGATGCGGGCCGCTTCCTCCACGGACTTCTTCGCCGCCGCGTCGGCGGCGGAAGCCTGGGCATCGGCCTGCTGGGTCAGCGAGGCGGTCTGCACCTGGGCCTGCTGGCCCGCGGGGATGTCTGCGAGCAGCGTGGTGTCGGCTGCGGTCGCCTCGAAGTTGTTGTCGTCGACAGCAGGGGTGCTGCCCGAGGCAACGCCAACGACGGCGCCAACGGTGGTTACGGCAGTGGCGGATGCCACGGCGAACCCCCGGACCGAGATCCGGCTCACACGGTGTCCTTCCAGCATCGCCCGCTTAGGTGACCTCGCGGACGCAATCGTGCCCCTGGCGCTGGCCTCCCTACTGCTTGGGTCACGGGAGGCACGGGCCCGGTGGGCGACTCCCCGGAGGGAGCGCCGCGTGGTGCTCGCGGGCGGCATACGGGCGGCGATTGTTGAGTTGTGTGGTGCGTGGCACCTCTGGAGGTGCGGGTGTGCCGTATGCGGGGCCTGACGGAAGCAAGACTCTGCCGGAACGTCACGCCGGGAAGCAATTCTCTGTTGCGTGTGAAAGCTCACACCTCGTTTGGAGCAAGTGATTTTCGGAAATGGCGCCGCAACACGATGCCGCCCGACTAAGCTGCTTCGCTCGCCGGGCGGCACCAACCGTCATATCCCGTATCAGATCTGGCCTTCCTCCAGCATTTCGGTCACCAGCGCGGCGATCTGCGAGCGCTCGGAGCGGCTGAGGGTGACATGCGCGAAGAGCGGATGGCCCTTCAGTTTCTCGACCACGGCGACGACTCCGTCGTACCGGCCGACCCTGAGGTTGTCCCGCTGGGCCACGTCATGCGTGAGCACCACCCGGGAATTCGCCCCAATCCGGGACAACACGGTCAGCAGTACGTTGCGTTCGAGCGACTGCGCCTCGTCGACGATCACGAAGGAGTCGTGGAGCGAGCGGCCCCGGATGTGGGTGAGCGGCAGGATCTCCAGCATCCCGCGCCCCAGCACCTCCTCGATGATCTCGCGCCCGGCGACCGCCGAGAGCGTGTCGAAGACGGCCTGCGCCCAGGGGCTCATCTTCTCGGCCTCGGTGCCGGGGAGATAGCCCAGCTCCTGCCCGCCGACCGCGTACAGCGGGCGGAAGACCATCACCTTCTGGTGCTGCCTGCGCTCCAGGACGGCTTCGAGCCCGGCGCAGAGCGCCAGCGCCGACTTGCCGGTGCCGGCCCGGCCGCCCAGCGACACGATGCCGACGTCCTGGTCGAGGAGGAGATCGAGGGCGATGCGCTGTTCGGCGCTGCGGCCGTGGATGCCGAAGGCCTCCCGGTCGCCGCGCACCAGGCGCACATTGCCCTCGGCGGTGACCCGGCCGAGCGCCTTGCCGCGCTCGGACTGGAGGACCAGTCCGGTGTGCACGGGAAGTTCGGCGGCTTCGGGTACGTAGAGCGTCTCCTCCCCGTAGAGCAGGTCCACCTGCTCACCGGCGAGGGAGAGCTCCGACATACCCGTCCAGCCGGAGTCGGTGATGGCGAGTTCGGCGCGGTACTCCTCCGCGAGGAGGCCGACCGAGGACGCCTTGATGCGCAGGGGCAGGTCCTTGGAGACGACCGTGACGTCGTACCCCTCGGCCTGGAGGTTGCGCGCGACCGCGAGGATCCGTGAGTCGTTGTCCCCCAACCGGTAGCCGGCTGGCAGTACGCCGGGGTCGGAATGGTTGAGTTCGACGCGCAGCGTCCCGCCCAGATCCCCGAGCGGGATCGGGGCGTCGAGCCGGCCGTACCGGACCCGGAAGTCGTCCAGCAGGCGCAGGGCCTGCCGGGCGAAGTAGCCGAGCTCCGGGTGGTGCCGTTTGGCCTCCAGTTCCGTGACCACGACGATCGGGAGCACGACTTCGTGCTCGTCGAACCGGGCCATGGCGTTCGGATCGGCCAGCAGGACGCTGGTGTCGAGAACATAGGTGCGCCTGTCGGGCATGCGGCGCTTTGTGCTGGTCACCACGGAAGGACGTACCCCCTCGGACGAGGTTGGGGTGCGACGGCGTCGCGGAGCATCCCAATGGGAGAGGACGGACCGGGCTTGGGCCCCGATGCGCGGGCCGGGTACCGGCCCTCCGCGTCGGCCGCGTTGTTCGTACGGTCCTTCGTGTGCAAAGGGCCTCCCGGGCGAGCGGACTCCATGCCGCTCACTTGGACACGACGTCCGCCTGGTTTGTGACCGGACATCGACCTGTCAGGGGTATTCCCTCGAACACGCAAAGCCATGCCGCCCTGCGGCGGGCGGGTGAGCTGGGATTGGTGCCCCGGGGCACATGGGTTCGGACTCGCCACCCGTGCGGTTCCGTCCTCGAACGCCGGACGGGCCGGAGGTGACGGACGGACCCCGGGGAGTCCGCGGAGGGTCAGCCGCCGTAGCGGCGGCCCCGGGCGGCGTAGTCACGCAGCGCGCGGAGGAAGTCGACCTTGCGGAAGGCCGGCCAGAAGACCTCGCAGAAGTAGTACTCGGAGTGCGCGGTCTGCCAGAGCATGAAGCCGGACAGCCGCTGCTCGCCGCTGGTGCGGATGACCAGGTCCGGGTCGGGCTGGCCCCGGGTGTAGAGGTGCTCGGAGATCAGGTCGGTGGAGACGATCTCCGCCAGGTCCTCGAACGACGTCCCCTTGGCGGAGTGGTCCAGCAGCAGCGAGCGGACCGCGTCGGCGATCTCCTGGCGCCCGCCGTAGCCGACGGCGACATTGACCAGTATTCCGTCGACACCGATCGTGGCCTGTTCGGCCTCCTTGAGCACCGTCTGGGTGTGCGCGGGCAGCAGGTCGAGCGTGCCGACGTGGTGGACCCGCCAGCGGCCGTCCGACGCGAGGTCGCGCACGGTGTTCTCGATGATCCCGAGGAGCGGCGTCAGCTCGGACTCGGGGCGGTCGAAGTTGTCCGTGGAGAGCAGCCAGAGCGTGACGACTTCCACATCCGTCTCGCTGCACCAGCCGAGAAGTTCCTTGATCTTGTCCGCGCCGGCCTGGTGCCCCTGCGCGGCCGTGCCTCCGGACGCCTTCGCCCAGCGCCGGTTGCCGTCGAGGATGACACCGATGTGCTTGGGCACCTGGGTGTGGTCGAGGCGGGCCTCCACCCGGCGCGCGTAGAGCCCGTACACCAGGTCGCGCAAGTTCACTGAGTTCACCTCTCGGTTCCGTGCGGGCCCGCCCGCCCCCTTGCCCGGGGTCCGGGGTCGTCCCCCTGGAGATCGCCGCACCGGTCCACAGAGTCCATCGCCCCGCCGTGCTGTGGCAGTCCCCGAAGCCGCCACATTACTGCGCAGGCGGTGCACCGGCCCAACCCGGCCTGTCACAAGTCCGTGATAAGGAGAGAAACGTGACTGATTCTCCTCTCTACTACCAAGCCGCCGGATCGCGCTACGACTCGATGGAGTACCGCCGCAGCGGTCGCAGCGGTCTCAAGCTTCCCGCCGTCTCCCTGGGCCTCTGGCACAACTTCGGCGACGACCGCACGCTGGACTCCCAGCGGGCGATCCTGCGCCGTGCCTTCGACCTCGGTGTGACCCACTTCGATCTGGCCAACAACTACGGGCCGCCGCCCGGCTCCGCCGAGCTCAACTTCGGCAAGCTGTTCCGCCAGGACTTCGCCCCGTACCGGGACGAGCTGATCATCTCCACCAAGGCCGGCTACGAGATGCACCCCGGCCCGTACGGCGAATGGGGTTCCCGCAAGTACCTGCTGTCGTCGCTCGACGCCTCGCTGAACCGGATGGGGCTGGATTACGTCGACATCTTCTACTCCCACCGCTTCGACCCGGAGACCCCGCTGGAGGAGACGATGGGGGCACTGGCCTCCGCCGTCCAGCAGGGCAAGGCGCTGTACGTGGGTGTGTCCTCGTACAACGCGGAGCAGACCGCCGAGGCGGCCGGGCTGCTCAAGGAGATGGGCGTACCGGCGCTGATCCACCAGCCGTCCTACTCGATGATCAACCGCTGGATCGAGGACGACGACCTGCTCGACACCCTGGAGACGGCCGGTATGGGCTGCATCTCCTTCGTGCCGCTCGCCCAGGGCCTGCTCACCGGCAAGTACCTGGCGGGCATCCCGGAGGGGTCCCGCGCCACCCAGGGCAAGTCCCTGGATCCCGGTCTGCTCTCGGACGAGGTGGTCCGCCGGCTGAACGGGCTGAACGACATCGCCCGCCGGCGCGGCCAGTCGCTCGCCCAGCTGGCGCTCTGCTGGGTGCTGCGCGACAGCCGTATGACGTCCGCCCTGATCGGCGCGTCGAGCGTGAAGCAGCTGGAGGAGAACGTCGCGGCGCTCGGCGGACAGCCGCTGTCCGCCGAGGAGTTGAAGGAGATCGACACCTTCGCCGTGGACACCGAGGGCACCAACATCTGGGCCGGACGGGGCTGACGGCGGGCGGTTCCGCGGGGCCGGTACGCGGCCGGCCTCGCGGGCCGACAAAAAACGGGCCGGTCCGTGGGGGGGGATACGGACCGGCCCGAGGGGGGGTTTCCACCATAACCCTTCGTAAGTGATGCTGCGCGCCACGCCACTCCACAATCACTCTCCGAATTCACCGGACTCCGTTGTGCGCACATCGTCCGGTTGACGTCCGGGGCGCCGCCGAACGCCTTCGGGCCGCCCTTCAGGACAGGAACTGTCCTGAAGGGCGGCTAGCTTCCCCGTCATGACCCGAACCGCATCCGTGACCTGGACCGCCGCGAACGCCCGCCGGATGGCGCGCCAGGGGCTCACCGCCCCCGGTCGCCTCGGCCCCGCCGACGTGGTCGGTACGCTGCCGGCCGCGCACGCCCAGGTGCTCTCGGCCGCCGAGCTCTCCGTCGGGCTGCGGACGACGGGCGTGACCCGTGCCGGGGTGCGCGACGCGCTGTGGAAGGACCGCACCCTGGTCAAGACCTTCGGGCCGCGCGGCACCGTCCATCTGCTGCCGATGTCCGAGCTTTCCCTGTGGACCGGTGCGTTGTCCGCGCTGCCGGCCGGGCGCAACCCGTTCGCCAAGGACGCCCGGATGACACCGGATCAGGTCGAGGCGGTGCTCGCCGCGATCGAGGAGGCGCTGACCGGGGCCGAGCTGACCGTCGACGAGCTCTCCGAGGCGGTGGTGGAGCGGGCCGGGGCGTGGGCGGGGGACCTGGTGATGCCCGCGTTCCAGGGGATGTGGCCGCGCTGGCGGCAGGTGATGCATCTGGCGGGCCACCGCGGTGTGCTGTGCTTCGCACCGGATCGCGGCCGCAAGGTCACCTACACCCGCCCCGGCGTCGTACCGCTCGACGGACCCGAGGCCCTCGCCGGTCTCGTACGCCGCTATCTGCACACGTACGGACCCGCCACGCCCGCGCACTTCGCGAAGTGGCTGGCGCTGTCTCCCGCCTGGTCGGCGGAGCTCTTCGCGGGGACGGCCGCGCGCGGGGAGATCGAGCAGGTGACGTACGAGGGCGGGCCGGCCTGGGTGGTGGCGGGCGACACCGGCTTCCCGGCGGAGCCGGTCCGCGGGGTGCGGCTGCTCCCCTACTTCGACGCCTTCCTCATCGCGTCCCAGCCGCGCGAGCAACTCTTCCCCGGTGTGGCGTACACGCGGGCGCTGGCGGGCGGCCAGGCGGGGAACTTCCCGGTGCTGCTGGTCGACGGCACGGCCGCCGGGGTGTGGCACCAGCGGCGTTCGGGCCGCCGGATCGCGGTCACCGTGGAGCCGCTGGCGCCGCTGACGGCCGGGCAGCTGCGGGAGCTGGAGGCGGAGGTGTCACGGGTCGGTGAGGTGCTGGAGGGGAACGCGGAGCTGACGGTGGGCAAGGTGACGGTGGGGGCGCACGCGTAGAGCATGCGCAGGGGCACGTGACGGTGGCCGCGGGCGGCGCTCAGGTGGTCGCCGGTGCGCCCCGGTGGCCCCGGGTGAAGCGGATCGCCACGGTGTCCCCGCCGATGACCACGAAGCTGCCGCCCTCGCAGCGGATGACGGCCTCGCACACCTGGCCGTTCTCGTCCCCGCGTTCCTCGGTGCGGGTGACCGTCCAGCCGCCGTCGGGCGGCTGCGGCAGGCTCGACACGGTGGCGAACTCCCACTGCCCCGACGGTACGCACCAGCCGGGCAGCCGCGGCCAGGCACCGGGCCCGACCCGCAGGGTTCCGTCGGAGGCGCAGGTCAGAAGCAGCGACTGGCCGTCGGCCAGCAGGAATTCGACGGCCTCCGGCTCCCCCAGCCGTCCCTCCGGGCGGTAGAAGACACCGAGCACTCCGATGATCCGCGCGCCCCTGAGCCAGTCGGCCCTCCCCTGCCGCGGGACCCGCGGCGTTTCCTCTTCGTTCCCCACCCTCATGGCCAAATCCTTCCCCAGGAGTTCACTGTCCAGGGTCGCATCCTCCGGCCGTGAGCGGCGGGTGCGACTCAGAGGCTGTCGGGTGACCTCGGATCGGATAGCGGACGCGGTCTGGTGCGTGCGATTCCAAGGCGGAGGAGGGAGGCGACGCGGAGCGTCGTCGACCGACGACAACGCGGGAAGCGTGCGTGCCA
>NZ_JBHWIY010000056.1:0-21210 GCF_042731715.1 Streptomyces sp. NPDC059832
AGTCAGCCGACACACCCACTGACCAGCACAAAAACAACCCCTCATCACTGACAAGCAAACCCGAACACCCCAGAGCCCTCTCCCCGAACCTCACAGCCATCACCTTGTCGTAGGGGAGGTCACGCACCAGGAGAGCAACCTCCCGTTCCCACACCTCCGGTGCGACGAAAGTGCGCGGGTCACGGTGCGGGGTCTGTGTCGTGATGGTCATCTGTCGACTCCTTCTCTCAGGACCGGCGGGCCTTTCGCTCGCTCTCTTTGTCCTAGGATTATTCTGCCCGGAGGGTGGCTCAATAAACCTAGGACTATAGAAATTCCGGGAAATTCCAGCACCCCCCACGAAGCGCGGAGCGCGGCAACTCGGAAGCCGCGTAGCGGCTTTGATTCATTCAGCGCGGTAGCGCTGAACCGCCGCGTAGCGGCGGCGCGACGTCTCTGCGGAGCAGCGCGCGCGCAAAGAGGAGAAATTCAGGCCAATAATTCGCTGCGCCCCTTTATTTGATCTCCTCGCATTCTTCTTCTTTGTACCTCAGTGTGCGGGTTTCAGGTGTTCTCTTTTGTGCATGTGATTCATTTCTGGGCTTTGCTATTTCTCTCGGAATGAGGGTTTCGGAGCCTGCTGCGCCGCGCCGAGCCCGCGCGGGGGTGTTCCGCTGCTCAAGGCGCGGTGGTTATAGGCCTAGGAATATAGTGTCTGCATGAGTTCCCCGGAGACTGCGCAGCGAGTTCCTGCCTATCGACAGTTGGCCAACCATCTGCGTGCAGCCATCGCCCGGGGCGAGTACGCCCCGGGCGATGTTCTGCCTCACCTGAGGGATTTGGCTGCCCAGTACGGAATGGCCAAGCAGACCGCTTCTCAAGCCATCACTGAACTGGAAGACGAAGGCCTGGTACAGGCCGTGCGTCGGCGTGGCACCGTGGTGCGCCCGGCGCCTTCCCCTGAGCCGCTCCCCATCGGGCGCAGGGCCTTTGAGGAGGGCTTGGTGCCGCTGCGCCCCGCAACGGTGGCGTACGTGCCTGCTCCGGGCGACGTAGCGGCCCGGATGGGGCTCTCGTTGGGCGAGGAGGTCTTCGTTCATGACCGTGTCCTGGGCACGCCGGAGGGTACTGCGCTGCGCTTGGCGACCCGCTATGTGCCGGCTTCGATTGCCCGCGCTGCGGGTCTGGACGATCCCGAGGCGCTGGACAGCATTCAGGCAGCTGTAGAGGCTGCTGGGCACGGGGCGCTGCGGCGCAGCGAGACGATTACGGCGCGCTCTGCGAGTGTGGTCGAGCGAGAGGTCCTGGCGCTGCCGCGGGGTGTGTGTCTGCAGCGCGTGCTGCATATTCTGGTCGATGCCACCGGTGATGTCCTGGAGCTTGTGGACTGGCGGTGGTCGGCCGAGGCTTTCGAGCTCACTCGGGCGCTGCGCAGCTGATTGAGTCGGTTCAGTTGCTGCGGCGTGCGCGGAACATGTTCGTCGCGATCGGGGGGCGGCCGTCGGTTCCTGGGTCGTTCACGGTGAGGGTTTCCGGGGTCTCGAAGCCGGCCTCTTCGAGGAGCCTGGTCCACACCGGGATGCCGAGGACCCAGCGGGCCAGGGTGCCTTTGGTCCCGTCCGGCTGGCGTACCGAGATGTTGGTGGGGCGGGCGTCGGTTTCTGCGGGGTGGCCGGTGTGGAAGTGCCCGAGCGTGGAAAAGACCAGCAGGCCATCGGGGGCAAGGGCGTTGCTGATGGCCGGCAGAAGAGTGTGGGGGTCCGTGAAGTCGATGGCCCCGAATACCGAGTAGCAGACGTTGAAGGCCCCGGGGCGTTGCTGCAGGTAAGTCGCGGCGTCCGCGTGGACCATTTCCAGCTTCGTGAGGCCGGCGTGGAGTTCCCGGGCCCGGCCGTGCTGAGCGGATGAGCTGTCGACCGCGGTGACCCGTGCGGGGGCTTGGGTCCGAACCAGGGCTGCAGCCTGCTTGCCGGCCCCGGATCCGAGCTCCACCACTGCACGGTTGGTCACGTCGCCAAGGAGCTCCAGGCCGTGCCCGGCACGCTGGTACCAGTCCCAGAAGAACGTCCGCGTGGGCCCGCTGCCGACGCTGTTCCGGCCGTAGCTCACCCATGCGTCACGAGCAGCGGAAGTCTTCATCTCTCCAGTGTTCCCTACTGACCGTGATCACTGCGGTGGGATCCCTCTACTGATGGGCGGAGGGTGCTGTGGCGTCACCAAGATCACCTGTAGCCATGGTTCGTCTCCCGATGCCCCCTCCTGGAATCTTTCAGTGCCACTTCAAGTTGAACTTGAAGTGGCACTGAAAGTCGATTACGGTGGGGCTGCACCAACCGCACGGGAGCAAGCCCCGCGGTATCGCGCCCCGGAAGGACCCTGAAATGGCCGTGACCACCCTCCCGATGCCCGTGTCTGAAGCGATCAACGCCCCCCTCAACCTTGGGAAGCTCGCCGCTGCAGCAACGGACCGAGGCTGGGGCGCCATGGTCGAACGGGCCGAGGAACGCGACGCATGGACGCTGGTCGTATCGGCACCGTCCGACTCCCGTACAGGCCGGTACACGTGGTGCAGGGGCAAATGGGCAACGGCCGGCCGCAGTTACCGGGACACCATGGCTTGGTACCGGTCCGCCACGGATGCCGCGCCCAGTGCGGTGGACGTTGCCCCGGCAGTCGATGCCGAGACGTCTGCACTCGCTGTACTGAATGACGCATCTCGCAAGATCACGGACGCAGTTGCCGAGGCTCGCAAAGCCGTGGAGGAGGCGGAGGGGTGCCACGCCGAGGCGTGCGCGGCGGGGGAAGCGGCCGAGACCGCGTGGACGACCAGCGAGGCGGAGGAATGGGCCGAGGCGGCCGAGCAAGCAGTCGAACGCGCACCCGAGTACGTCAAGCGGGCAAAGTCTGCATTGCGTCGGGTTCAGGCGCAGCGTCGCGCGATTCAGGCCGCGGTGCGCGCGGTCGAGGAGCTTGGCCTGGACGAGGGATTCCGGCGCATCGCTGTTGAGGCTGAGGAAACCGTGCGTGAGCTTCTGGGAGAGGCTGAGGAGGCGGCCGAGGAGGCGCAGAACTGGGCCGAGGCGGCGCGCGGGACGGCTGAGCTTGTCTGCCTCAGGTGTGGGTGCTTCGTCCGCGGTACGGCGTGCGGGTGCCGCGCGGCCATGCTTGCGACGCTCGACCGTGCGGGATCGACCGTGGCGCGTGTGGTTGACGCCGAGGCGGTGCGCATCGGTTATCTGCTGGACTCCGACGATGCCGCGCGGGTGGTCGCAGGACAGCTCATGTTGGCCGGTGGCTGGGAGGAGGCCGAGGAGGCGCTCGCTGAGGCGGAGGGACCGGCCGAGGCGGAGGAACGACGCACCTCGGTACGTGTTGCTGAGGCTGTAATCGAGACGCAGCGCGCGGCCGCGCGGCCGGCCGAGCGTGAAGCGGCACGGCGTGCGGCGGAGTGTGCCGAGGCGGCGGAGGCGGCGGCGGAGCACTCCGGACGGGCGGCGGAGGCATACGAGATCACGCGCGATTTGATGATGTACACGCTTAGTGCGTGGGCGGCGCGGCCGGTCGACCTGTTGCCTGAGGCGGAGGCTGCGGAGGCGCGTGCGTTGCTTGGGCGTATCGACCGCCGGTCGCGTGTGGCGCACGACGTCGACTGTGGGGCGCGGTGGGAGTGGTACGACGGTTCCCCGGTGACCGACCCGCAGCGCTCCCGCGACTGTGCCAACCGTGCGCGAGTGTTGGCGGTCGGGTGTGAGCGGGACGCGCGTCAGGTTGCCGAACTGTTCGCGTGGGCGGAGTACGCGGAGCGTGCCGAGGCGGAGGCGGCGGAGCGTGCCGAGGCTAAGGCCGGCGTCCCCCTCGCCCCTGCACCGGTAGCCACGGGGCCGCGGGTCGTGCCGGTTGCCGAGTGCGCCGCACGGGCGGAGGCGGAAGCGGCGCGGCTCGACCTGATCGCGCGGGAGCGGCACGCGTGGATGGTCGACATGAAAGCGCTCGTCCTGGACGTGCGCGAGGGCAACGTGCTGGGTGTCGATGTCGCGGACGCGCGGGGCTGGTCGGAGCGTGCTGCGTCGGTTGCAGCGTCCGCCGCCATGGACGCCGAGCGGGCGCGCTGGGAGGCGCAGCGCTGGGTGCAGGCTGCGGAGCGTGCGGTGGCGGACATGGAAGCGATGCGTACGCGCACTGCACGGCTGTTCTCTGGGGAGGGGGACGATCGGTCGCGGTGGGTGTCGGCGGACGGCCGTACGGTCATCGCTCTTGCGCTGTCCACCGAGGCGGACACCGTGATGGAGACGGACGCGCGGTTTGCTGGTGTGCTGGCCGGTGCGGTTGCTGCGAAGGATGCTGGACGGCTGTTGAAGTCGTCTGACATCCCCACCAAGGCCAAGCACGGGCGTGGCCCCGGGACGGAGTTCAAGCAAGCCGTTACCCGCGCGTCGCGTCCGCTGATACAGCCGTGGAAGGCTCCTCGTATCCCGGCGGAGGGTAAGCCGCTGGACGGCGCAGCACTCGCCGTGCTGGACGCCGATGGGGTATGCGCTGAGGTTGAGGCAGCGCCCGGTGTGTGGCTCCCGCGCGCGGCTGTCTACATCGCCGAGACGGCTGCGGCCAACGGGTGGGCTGTCGCAATGGAGCGGCAGGGGTCCAGCACCGTCATCGTGCGTGCGGCCGGAGTGCTTGCACGGGCTGGCGGACCGGTGGCCGGTGAAATCGTCGCGGTGTGGACGGATGGCATGTACGACGCTTGCCGGTCGGATGCGTGTGTGGGCGGCCGATGGCTGGGCAGCTCTGCGGAGTTGTCGCGGGTGCTGACCACGATCGGCCAGGTTGCGGAAGCCGTGGAGATCGCGACGGCTGGTATGCCCAAGGGAACCAGTGCGCCGGCGCCTGCAGGCGTGTCCGACCCTGGCAGCGCCGAGGAGTGGGAGAGCGATGGCGGTGCGGTTCCGGGTGTCGCCGTTCCCCGCCCGAAGGCGGCAGAGCCTGTCTCCGACGCGCCCGCAGCGCCGATGCGTGTCGACGTGCCTCGGTACCGGTTCGGGCGGTATGACGACCGGGGACGCTGCCCGGTGGCGGTCGATGGCGAGTTGGTCGGGCACGTCTACCGAATTCGCCGCACGTGGCATGCCATTGGTCTTTCCGAGAAGTACGCGACCAGTCACACCTGCCGCGGGGCAGCAGCAACCCGCGTTGTGGCGCTGATTGACATGCGCGCGGCTGTTGAAGCCGACGTGGCGCGCAAGATGCGGCGGCGCACCGAGGCGCCCCCGGGATGGCGCTGCACCACGTGGGACGCTGTCGGTCCGGGCGACATCGTCCGGACTCCGGTTCGGTGCCGGCCCGTACGGGGAGCGTCTTTGGCTGACGGTCCGCTGTATCCGGAATTGTGGGGCGCCCCGGTGACCTTGACTGGTGTCGACCATCTGTCCAACGGGTCCGTTGTGTCGCGCGGGAAGACGGACGGCGCGCCCGCGTGGTCCGGAATCGGTGTCCTCCTGCCCACGCCGGAGTTCGCTGAAGTTGGAATCCTGGTGCTGGCGGCGCCCCCGGCGGAGGCCCCGGCAGAGAGCCCGGCGGCGACCCCGGCGGAGAGCCCGGCGGAGGCGATCCGGGAGCGGGCACCGCCGCACAGTGGGCCGGCGTCCAGGCCGGGGGGGGAAGAAGAAGGGTGCTCTTCCCCTTCGGGGAAAGAGGTGTCGGCGTCTGCGTCGCGCTGACCCACGCCGCTGACCTGCGGGAACAGCGGTTAAGCGAATCCGACCTTGGCAACCTGTTAGGCAACCCGTTACGCAACTTGTTAGGCAACCTGTTAGGCAACCCGTTATGCAACCTGTTGAGCAACCGGCAGGCCCGCTAAGGCCTGTCCCGTAAATGATCTCCGAGCCACCGCGGGGTGGGTCATTGTGCGGCCCTTACCTATCCGACGAGGGCGCTCTGATCTGTTGGCGGCGGCTGCGCTCTGTGTTGAGCGGCGCCGCTGGCTAATCACCCGCTGCGAGTCGGTTGAGAACTTCCACCGGGGTGAAGCTCCAGCCGACGAGGCGCGGTCCGCTCCAGTTGATGCCGATCATGTATCCCTCTCGGGCAGCATCAGGCAGATCGCAATCGCGCCAGGCGTCCAGGGGCATGGACTCAACACGAAGCCCGTGCCCCCAGATCTTCGCCGCCCGCTGGGCGCGGGCCGTGGTCGACCAGTAGGGAAGACTTCGCGTGCCATCCGCGGAGAGGGGAGCCGGGCTTCCCTCGTCATCCCGGACAAACCAGACCACTCCGCTCTGGCGGGCCTCTCGGAAGAACGCTGCCGCTTGCGAACCACTCTGACTCATGCCACGGGAGCCTAACCTCGATCTTTCGTGACGGTCCGTCGGATTATCCGGCGGGCCGTTTCGGTGTCGTGGCTGGTTGCGGGTGCGGTGAGGGCCCGGCTGTCGCGTCGGGTGGGCGCCGGGTTCCACGATTTCCGGCGGGGTGACCAGGCTTGTTGGGGCGGGTGACGCTGCTGGTCAGCCGGGGTTCGGGAGAGCCGCAAGTCGCTGGACCGCGTTGGTGATCACGTCGGTCCAGGGCCAGTGACGGCCGAACCGAAGGTGCCGGCGGCGGGCGGTGGTGACAATCTGGGCGGCGGCGGAGAAACAGTCGCAGCCGCAAGCGGCGGGGCTCCCAGAGCCGGGGTTTGCCGGTCAGGGCGAGCATCGGAAGCCAGGCCAGCAGGTCGAGGGCGAGCTGGACGATCTCCAGCCAGATCTGGTTCTGCGCGGTGTCGTGCAGGGGCAGGTTCCGTAGACCGGTGGCCCGTGCGGCCCGTATGCGGTCCTCGGCCCTCGCGCGCTGACGGTGCCGCAGCTCGAGGTCGGTGATCTTCCCGTCTGCCGTGTTCGTGGCGAAGGCGGTGAGCCGCAGCCCGTCGGCGTCGGTGAAGCGCACCTGGGCGCCGGGATGGGGTCGTTCCTTGCGGACGATCAGCCGCATCCCCTTCGGCCAGCCCTTGAGGACGTCTCCGTCGAGCTCGGCGGTCCAGGCGCCGTCGCGTATCTCGCCGCCCGGTTCGACGGCGGGCGTCCAGGCAGAGGCGGGGACCTTCAGGACAGCCTGGTGAATCTGCTCGGTGATGGTCATCCCGACCGAGTACGACAGCCACCTCCCGCGCTGGGCGAGCCAGGCCACGAACTCGTGGGTGCCGCCTGCGGAGTCAGTGCGGATCAGTGTGGACCGGCCGCGCCTATGCCGCTGGGGAAGTTGGGCCAGGGCGAGCCGGGTGGCGGTGATGTGGTCGGCGGCGGTGTTGGAGCCCGCGTTCCCCGGCCGCAGCAGGGCGGCCACCGGCTCCCCGGTGCCGCCGCGTCCGTGATCGACGAAGCCCATCAGCGGATGGTGCCCGTAGGTCTTCTTCCAGGTGGCGGCGGCGTCCTGCTTCTCGGAGTGCGCCAGTACCAGCACGCCGTCCAGGTCCACGATCACGTGGCCGTCCCTATCCGGCGCCTCGTTCCGGGCCAGCTTCCATACGTACTCGCGGGCATCGGCCCGAGCGGTGCGGATCGCGTCCAGGGCCTTCGGCCCGGCAGCGGCGAGGTGGTCGACCAGACGGGAGACGGTCGGGTCCGAGGCCACCGGCCCGAACACGGCAGGCTCGGCCCGCAGCATGCCGACATCGGCCAGACACTCTCCGCCCAGCGCGACCGCGAGCGCCACATCCAGCAGGATCTTGCCCGGATCGTGCACCGTCCGAGGGCGCCGCCAGGGCACGAGCGCCGCCGATATCGCGGTATCCAGGCCGCTCTTGCGGGCGGTCTCGACCAGCAGCACACCCCCGGCCTGGGAGACCACCCCGTGACCGCCACTCTCGATACGGACACGCGGGTACGACGCGCTACGCTTCCTCACCTGGAGAGTGCCTCTCGTTGGGGCGGACAGGACCCTAGACAAGCCCTATCTCACCAGTTCAGAGGCACTCTCCGGTGATCTGACCGGCGGTTGGACATCAGCTCGCACGTGTCACAGGACCCAGGATCCAGGCAGTTCCAGCAAAGTGTCGCCGACGATCAGAAGCGGTCGCCGCGAATGCCACCGCGCATCGTCCGCCTGGCCGTGCAGCGGCACGGTAGCCAGTTGGAAGCGGGCATCCAGCGCGTCGAGCTCCGCCTGCCGCGCGGCCCGAATCCTGTCGGTGAACACGGGCCATGCCTCCGCCAGCCAGCCGCGGCAACGAAGCATGTTCGCGTACTCCCAGACGAGTTCGGAGTCGAAGCCCTCTTCGACATCCTGCACCAATGCCTCCCACGCCTCCATCATGGCGTTGAGCGTCACCATCCCGTACCGCGCCGCCAAACCTTGGCTTGCCCGATGCACCGACTCGTAGTCATCTGCGCTGAGCACCTCCATGTCCATGGGCACAGCCTGCCAGCTGTTCCACGCCGGATGGATGCGTCACTCAACAGGTGAAAGCACCGTGGCCAAGATGACGACCGGGCCGAGATGCAACAGCCCAGATCACAGGCAGTGGAAGCAACCAGCCAAGAGGCTGATCGAACAATCGTCATGAAAGCCCGAGGCTAAGGGCTGTCCCGTAAGCGGTGCACCTTCTGAGCAGCGGCCCGGCCTGACCTGACCGAGTGCAGGCTGTTGACCAGGAAGGGCGGGAGCTCAGCAGGAAGGCGCTGGCCAGGGAGTCCACGTCCCGTCTAGGTTCGGGCAATGGCCGAAGGATCTTCTCTCACTGCTCCGACACTCCTGTACATCGTCGGGCCGCCTGCTGTTGGCAAGGCGACCGTCGGTCACGAGATCGCCACGCGCACCGGGCTCCGCCTGTTCCACAACCACATGGCCATCGAGCCGGTTCTTCGCTTCTTCGACTTCGGCAGCCCGGCGTTCGGGCGCCTCGTTGACGGGTTCCGACAGAGCTTGATCGAAGAAGTCGCCGCGAGCGACTTGCCCGGCCTGATCTTCACCTACGTGTGGGCATTCGACCAGCCAGACGGTCAGCGAGCGTTGGAGCAGTACGCCCTTCCGTTCCGTGAGCGAGGCGGCCGAGTTCTCTACCTCGAGCTCAAGGCAAGCCAAGAGGCCAGGCTGCAGCGGGACACGGGCGCGTCCCGGCTCGCCGAGAAGCCATCCAAGCGCGACCTCGATGCGTCGCAGCGTCGGCTCCTGGATATGGACGAGAGGCACCGGCTCAACTCCACTACGGAGTTCCAGGACCGCACGGACTACCTGCGGATCGACAACACCCACCTCTCGCCAGAAGACGTTGCGAAGCAGGTCATCGAGCAATTCAATCTCGATGGCTAAGGCTTGTCCCGTAAATGATCTTTGAGTCGGTGGAGGCGTGGCTGCTCGGGCGACGGCGGCCGCTCCTATCCGGCGAGGTTGAGGTTGTGCAGGCGGGCGATGCCGAGCATCGCTTGGTGAACCCCATCCCCTTTGAGGCGGCAGTCGCGGAGGATCTTCCAGGTCTTCATACGGGCGAAGGTGTGCTCGACACGGGCGCGGACCTGTTTGTGGGACTTGTTGTGGGCCTGCTTCTACTGGGACAGCTCTTCGCCTTTGCGGCGGCGGTGAGGCATCACGAGTCCGGTGCCGGGATAGCCGCCGTCAGCGATCGTCATGGTCTTGCCGACGGCGGCTCTGGCGCCGGATTCCTCCCACGCCTTGCAGTCGTTGCGGTTGCCGGGAAGGGGCTTGCCGACCACGACGACCAGGCGGGTGTCGGCGTCGATGACCACCTGATGGTTGGTCGAGTACCGGTAATTCTTCGACTGCTCGGCGATGCTGTGGTCGCGGGTCGGCACCAGGGTCCCGTCCACGATCAGCACCGCGTCCTTCGCGAACCGCCTCCGTGGCTGCAGCGCAAGCTTCGGCCCGAGATGGTCGATCACCCGGTCGGCAGCCGACTTCGACACCCCGAACAGCGGCGCCAGTTGGCGCATTGTCAGGTTGGTGCGCCAGTAGGCCGCGACCAGCAGCACCCGGTCCTGCAACGACAGTTTCCACGGCCGGCCCCGCCCGGGCTCGTCCGTGCCCTCGCTTCGCAGTGCGGTCACCAACTTCCTGAAGCAGCGCGGACTCAGCCCGGTGAACGGGGCTATCCAGGAAGGTTCAGACGCCGTGATCACACCAGCCACGGCAAGATCATCGCATCGGCGAATGAGAGGTATGCAGGGCAGCCGCACGTGGCCGTAAAGTCGCCTCAGCCATGCATATCAAAGGGAGACACATGCTGGAGCAAGCGGAGGCCCTGCATCTCGCGGTTTCGTTCCTGGAGCGCAGCCAGCGCGACAACGAGCCGCCCCTTGCCGTCGATACAGAACGTGTCCGGGAGAGCAACGGGCTCTTGATCGCCCCCTACAACTCCGTTCAGTACCTCTCCTCACGTGATGTGCGACAGCAGCTGCTGGACTGCTGGCCCATCCTGGTTGACCTCGACAGCGGCGATGTGCGGTTTGGGACCCTCGACGAGCGTCATCTCTGGAGGAACCCACGCACCTGAGCGCAGCTTTCCCACACGCCTGACCCACTTGCGGGACAGCCTTTAAGTGATCACGATGTGCGATGATCACGGCCGTGGCTGGTGTGATCACCGCGTCTGAACCGTCCTGGATAGCCCCGTTCACCGGGCTGAGCCCGCGCTGCTTCGGGAAGTTGGTGACCGCACTGCGAAGCGAGGGCGCGGACGAGCCCGGGCGGGGCCGGCCGTGGAAACTGTCGTTGCAGGACCGGGTGCTGCTGGTCGCGGCCTACTGGCGCACCAACCTGACAATGCGCCAACTGGCGCCGCTGTTCGGGGTGTCGAAGTCGGCTGCCGACCGGGTGATCGACCATCTCGGGCCGAAGCTTGCGCTGCAGCCACGGAAACGGTTCGCGAAGGACGCGGTGCTGATCGTGGACGGGACCCTGGTGCCGACCCGCGACCACAGCATCGCCGAGCAGTCGAAGAATTACCGGTACTCGACCAACCATCAGGTGGTCATCGACGCCGACACCCGCCTGGTCGTCGTGGTCGGCAAGCCCCTTCCCGGCAACCGCAACGACTGCAAGGCGTGGGAGGAATCCGGCGCCAGAGCCGCCGTCGGCAAGACCATGACGATCGCTGACGGCGGCTATCCCGGCACCGGACTCGTGATGCCTCACCGCCGCCGCAAAGGCGAAGAGCTGTCCCAGTAGAAGCAGGCCCACAACAAGTCCCACAAACAGGTCCGCGCCCGTGTCGAGCACACCTTCGCCCGTATGAAGACCTGGAAGATCCTCCGCGACTGCCGCCTCAAAGGGGATGGGGTTCACCAAGCGATGCTCGGCATCGCCCGCCTGCACAACCTCAACCTCGCCGGATAGGAGCGGCCGCCGTCGCCCGCGGAGCCACGCCTCCACCGACTCAAAGATCATTTACGGGACAGCCCTTAGCGTTCCCCGTTAATCATTTCGTTAGCAGTTCTTACGGAACGGTGGCGACGACGGGTCCGTGGTCTGGTGGGAGGTCCAGCAGCATGGAGTGGAAGAGCGGCGCGTTCGGGATGCGTGGGCGTAGGTCGCCCAGTGTCTGCCAGCCCCATGATTCGTACAGTGCCCGGACCTTGGGATGGTCCTTCAGGACCAGGAGCGTGGCGCGTTTCTCGGGCCGGACGGCGAGCAGCTCGTCGTGGAGCCGGCGGGCGGTGCCGGTTTTGCGCCAGGGTGTGCGGACCATCAGCTCGCTGAGTGCGTAGGTGCGTGTGCCGGTCTCGGTGATGGTGCCGGCGGGTACGTCGGTGAGCAGTCCGCCCCACCAGCGGCTGGCGGGATACAGCGGAGCTCCGTAGGCGTAGCCGACGGGCTGTCCGTGGTCGTAGCCGACGATGCAGGTCCAGTCGGGGTCGGTCATCCAGCTGTGGAGTCCTTCGGCGAACCGGTCGACGGCGCAGAACGGGTCGGTCTGCGCTTCCTTCGCGTACACCTCGGCGTATACGTCCAGCAGGAGCGTGCGCAGCTGGGCGGTGCGGTGGTGGGTGGTGTAGTGGCGGAGTTCTATGTCAGCGGTCACTGCGGGGGGTTCTCCTATGCGGCGGCGAGGGTGCGGTGGACGGTGGTGAGCCGGCTGGTGATGGCGCGGCTGCCGATGTGCGTGGCGTCGATGGTGGTTGCGGTGGTTCGGGCGCCTGCGGTGTTTCCCTGGGCAAGTTGGAGTTCGGCGAGCTGGACTCCGTAGTACGCGCGGCTGCGGCGCAGGCGGGGTTCAAGGAGGGTGAGGGCCTGGGTGGTGGCGGTCTCGGCCTCGGCGAGGCGTCCCATTGCCTGGTGGGTGATGGCGGCGAGTCCGCTGATCTCTGCGGCGGTGAGGAAGTTCAGCCAGCGCGGAGCGGGGTCGGTGGAGTTGACGCGGTCGTAAGCGGCCTGGGCGGCGAGCAGAGCGCGGGCTGCTGCCGGGCGGTTGCCGGCGCGGGCGTGGCTGATGGCCAGGCGGGATTGGAGCAGGGCGGCGTAGCGGGGGTCTTGGCGGGCTTCGCGGCTGGTGAGGGCGGTCTGGCTGATGCGCAGGGCTTCGCGGTCGTGTCCGCCGCGGCGGGCGTGGATGGCGAGGTCGGACCAGGCCCGTGCCTGGGCCTGGTGGCTGGTGCCGAGGATGGCCCTCTGCAGTGCGGTGGTACGCCACAGGTGTGCTGCGTCCAGGTCGCCGGCGTCGTCGGCGGCCCATCCGGCCGAGCTGCACAGTGATGCGATCGCGGTGTGGAGTGCCTGCTCGACACGGGGCCCGTAGGTGCAGCGGTCGGCCGCGGTGGTCAGGCGGTCGAGGTAGGCGGTGGCGACGGTCAGGAGGGGTTGGCCTCCGATGGCGCTGAAGTGGGCATCGAGGCGGTCGATCCGCTCGCGGGCGCGGTCGACGTCGCTCATCGACAGACGGCCGTTGACGGGGGTTTCGTCGATGTTGAGGGCAAGGGCGACCGTCGCGGCGGCGGTCGCGGTGATGAAGCGGCGGCGGCGCACGGGCGCCTCCTTCGTCGGTGCGGGAGACCGCGGCGGGGCCAGCAGGTTCGCGCTGTTCCTGCCTCTCGGGATGAAGCCAAGTGCTTGCGCCGGGCGGTCGAAGAGCTGTTCCAGGGCGTGAAGGTAGCGGGTCCAGGGCCATCGGACCTCGCCGCTGACCCAGCGTCTGACGTGCCGGTCGGTGCACTTGCGGGGGTGGGACTCTCCGAAGATCCGGCCGGTGATCCGGTTGATCTCGTCGGCCAGGCCCTGGTGCGTGAAGCCGTACTCGGCCATCGCGGCTTCGAGTTGAGTGTTTCGCTGTCTGTCCATCGGTTCCCCCACAGGTTTCCGGTCGCGGCACAGACGGTAGTCCTGCCGCTCTTCTGCCTTGGTAAAACTGTCCGGTCCCTGTTCTGGAGATGCCCGCTTTCTGGCCTGAGCCCACCCGAACGAGTCGCGCTTATCTGGGAGTACGCCGACAACCGGAGAGGCCCCCATGCCGAACTCGTCCCGCCACACCACCGCCCGGCCCTTACCTGCCCGGGTGCGCAGGAAGATCGCAGCACTCCGTGCCCCGGCAGTGGACGGGGCCCCCGTCGCGCCGGTGACCGCGGTGGCGCTGTACGCCGTGGTCCCGGTACCGGGCACGGAGCACCTGGTGACGGCACCCTTGGCCGCGCACGCGCAGGCGCAGGGCTGGGACGTTCCGGCCGGCTGCGCGGTGACCGACACCGGGCCGCTCGACCAGGACACGGAGCTGCGGCCGGGCTGGGCACGGATCCGCGCAGCGGTGGAGAGCGGCCGGGTCGCCGGGATCGTCGTCCCCGCGTTCGCGCACATCGCCTACCGCTGGCACGACTGGAACACGCAACGGTCCTGGCTGCTGGACCGCGGGCTGTTCGTCATCGCCACCGACCCGACCAACTTGGTCACGGGCCTGGAACCAGAGGAGCCACGGTCATGAACACGGTGCTGTACGACCCCGAGGCGCTCCTGGCCGAGGAGCTGCCGCTCGACCGCGCGCCCATGATGGCGCTGGTCGATGCAATGCTGGCACGGAAGGACGCGAGCGGTCTGCGGGCGGGCGACTGCGCGCAGATCGCCCTGCTCCTCACCGGGCACGCCCGAATCGTCGCCGCCGAAGTCAGCCAGCACGTCCAGGCCCTGCCGGCTGACAGTGAGCTGCGGCCGGTGGCCGAGCAGGTCCTCCAGGAGGCGGAGCGCCGCCTGTCGGTGACCTCCCAGACCACCCTCGCGCACGCCCAGCAACGGGCCCGGCTGGTACGGGCGCTGTACCGATCACTGGACCAGCTCCTAAAGGCGCGGCCGGTTCCGTCCTCCTGACGTCTGCGGGGCGCTGACCCGATTGCTGACCCGCCGCCCGCCGGGCCGGTCCAGCTGCTGCTGGTGCAGCCCTGTGGCGGGGCCCGGAGCGGGTGCCCGGTGGCCGCCGGCCCGGCCCGGGAACGGGCGGTGCGCGGCGTCATCGGGTGATGAGTGAGTGTCTGGAAAGACGGGACACCGGCGCTAGTGCTCTGACCGGAAAGGTTTGCCGGGTCTGGGCAGAGAAACTCCGTACGGACTCCTCTGCTGGCGGATAGCGTCATGTTCACGGTGAAGGGGGATCCGTGATCATGGCAGAGCGTGTGGTTCCGCCTCGCGTGGTGGCTGCGAAGCGTGTCGCTTCCGAGGCGGGTTTCAAGAAGAGTTGCATCCCTGAGGTGGGCAGGTTGCTCAGGCTGGCCGCTGCTGCGAAACCTCACGGAGTCATTGCGGAGCCCGTGGGGCTGATCGCCGGCATCGCGTTCACCGAGCGGCTCAATTGAGCCGCTGGCCGATGGGATCGAGACACTTTGGCCTCTCCTGTGTGGAACCGTTGTGCAGTCGCAGACTCTCTGGTCGGTGAACTGGAGAATCCTGGTCGGATGAGCCCGGGGCTGCCGGGCCGAGGCGTGGGATGGCGTAGGGGGACGGATGAAGCAAGTGGTGGAGCTGCCGGTTGACGCCAAGGATGGGCAGCGGCAGACGGTTCAGGTTCAGATCGAGCAGGTCGGGGAGGGTCTGGCCGACGTGTCGCGCTCCGGGAGGTTAGCGGCGCGTGCCACGCGTTCACTCGGGGACATGCTGGCCGGCATCAGGCCGGTGGCCGAGAGTTTCCTCGAGGGGTTTGTCGGCATGGAGCAGGCACCGGACGAGATCGGTCTTGAGTTCGGGCTGTCGCTGACCGCCCAGGCCGATGTCGTGGTGTCGAGCACTGCGGCGGCGGCCAACTTCAAGGTGACGCTCAACTGGAAGAAACCTGCGGAGAATGGCCCTGATTCCGAGCCGTCCGGCGGGGACGCATGAGGCCGGCGGGCGAAGCCGGCGGTATTTCCTTCCCGAACACGGCCATCCTGCGGATCCTCAGGTTCCCACCGGAACCTGATATCGCGACCGGTCCGCTCGGCGTGGGATTCCTGGTCGACGACCGCCATGCGATCACCTGCGCGCATGTCGTTGCCGCAGCGCTCGGCCTGGACAGAAGTGAGCCTCCAGAGGGTGCGCGCCTGCACGTGGACCTGCCGCTGCTGTCCGGACCGGGCGATCGTGCTGTGACGGTCACGGCCAGCGTCGTGCGGTGGGGTCCCTCGCAGGCCGCGGGCGGCAGCGGCTTGGACGTCGCGGTGCTGCGGCTGGACAGGGCGGTACCCGGTGCCGGGCCGGTACGGTTAGTCGACATCGAGCCGGAGAACCTGCGAGGGTACGCCACCGAGATCGTCGGTTTTCCCGAGGGCCGTGGTCAGGGCGTCTGGCACGAGGGTGTCCTGCGCGGGCCACAGGCCGACGGTCATATCCAGGTCGACCGGGTCGGAGCCGGCTATCGCGTGTCCCGGGGCTTCAGCGGCAGCCCTGTATGGTCCCGGGATCTCGGCGCTGTGGTCGGGATGACGGTCAAGGCTGAACTCGGCGAACCGGCAGCCGGGTTCATGATCCCTGTCGATCAGCTGATCGCTTCCTGGCCCCCGTTAGGAGCCCTGGCACGTCCGCCCTCGCCGTTTCGCAGCCTTGAACCGTTCGAAGAGGCGCACGCCACCACGTTCTTCGGCCGGAAAGCCGACAGCGACCGGCTCGCGCGGGTTGTGGGCGAACAGCGGTGGACCACCCTGGTGGGCCCCTCGGGCTGCGGCAAGTCCTCGCTCGCGATGGCGGGAGTGGCCCCGCAGCGCCGCGCCGAAGGGGACACGGTAGCGATCCTCCGCCCCGCCCATTACTCCACCGCCCTCAGGGGCCTGGCCTCTGTACTGCTGGACCTGCTGGAGCGCGACTGCGCCGAGGCGGAGAAGTTCGCGCGGATCTCCGCGGTGGCGGACGAGATCGTCAGCCGCGGGATCCGCGAGGTCGCCGCACGCGTCCTGCGCGTGCAACGCGCAACGCGGCTGCTGATCGTCGTCGACCAGTTCGAGGAACTCCTCGACGAGGAGATTTTCGATTCTGATGACATCGACGCCCTGGCCGACGTCCTCGGCCCGAAGTCACCGCCGACGGTTTCCGTGCTGGCTGTCCTGCGCACGGACTTCCTAGGTCCCGTCCTGGCCCATCCCCGCCTCGGTCTGCTCGCCAAAAAGCGGATCGAGGCCCTGGAGCCGATGCGCCAGGAGCAGTTGCGGGACATCGTCACCAAGCCCATCGATGGCCTACCTGCCGTCGCCTACGAAGACGCACTCGTCAACCGCATCCTGGCCGACGTCGGCAACGCGCCGGGAATCCTGCCCCTCCTCAGCTTCACCCTCGCCCAGCTCTGGGACGGTCAGCGCGGCGGACACCTCACCCACGACGCCTACGACGCACTCGGAGGAGTGAGAGGCGCCCTGGGCAAGCACGCCAACAGGATCTGGGAGCAGTACGTCGGCGAGGTGAACGCCGGCAACGACGAGGGCGGGAACGAAGACGCGGACGGGGAAGACGAGGGGGACGCGGAAGACAAGCACGCAGAGAGACTGCTGACCCGGCTCGTGCGCACTCCCATCGGGACAGATACGCCAGTCCGGCGCCTCGTTTCACGGGCGGAGCTGAGCGACCGGGAGTGGCGGATCGCCCAGCGCCTGGCCGGTGCTCGGATCCTGGTCATCAACCCAAGTCAGAGCCACGAGGATCCAGGTTCGGAAGGTCCCGAGCACTCCGAGCCCACTGGCGAGTCGTCTGCCTTGGAGACGATCGAGCTGGCCCATGAGGCGCTCATATCCAGTTGGGACAGGCTCAGTTCGCGCGTCAGGGAGGACCGCGTCTTCCTGGACTGGCGCGAGAACCTTCAGTTAGACATGGCCCGTTGGGACGGGGCCGGACAGACCAAGGAACTCCTGCCGACCGCCACCGCCCTGGACGCCGCGAAGCGGTGGCTTCCGGCACGCAGCGGTGAACTGGGTGACGCGCAGCGGGAGTACGTCCGGCGGGGGCGTGCCCACCGTCGGTACCTCACGCGTCGGCGCCGCATGGTGACTGCCTTATTCGGCGTCCTGCTGCTGGCGGTCAGCGTCGCCGCTGGTGTCGCGTTCGACCAGCGGCAGACCGTCGTCCACCAGCGTGACAGGGCCACCTCCGCGCAGGTCGCTGGCCTGGCCCAGTCGCTGGGCGGCACCAACCCGGGGCTCGCCCGGCGGCTGGCCGTGGCGGCCGCCCGCCTCGGCGACACTCCCGAGGCGTGGTCGGGGCTCCTCGCTGTGCGTAACCAGCTTGAGAAACGGGCCGTCAAACTGCCCGAGTTCGACGTGACGACCTCCGCCCTTGACGATGGCGGCCGAATCCTCGTTGCCGGGGGCAGGACACACGTCGGCACCTGGAACGTGGACACCGGCAAGCAGCTCGGCTCGTACCGGACGGCCGAGAGGGTACGGAACGTGCGTCTGTCCGGCGACGGCACGACGGTGGCCGTGAGCACCGACGACGAGACCACCGTCGTTCTGGAGACCCGCGGACTCCAGCGACGCGGGCGCCCCTACCCGACCGGACCCGCCGTCTTCTCCCTTAGTCCCAAGGGCACTTTCCTGGTCGCCGACGTGGGAGGCAAGGACGGCAACTACGTTGCCACGGTCTGGAACACCCATACCGGAAAGGCCCTTTTCCAGCGCACCGGCGGCATGCCGTTCGACCCCTCCTTCTCCGCGGACGAAGGGCGGCTGTCATTGACGAGCGCCCAGGACACCGGAGCGACCGTCATCTGGGTCAACCTCAGGACCGGGAAGAACCTCCCCGTGCCGGACTTCGACATCAAGCACACGGACTTCCCCGGCGCGATGGCATTCAGTCCGGACGGCAGCCATACTGCCGTGTTGACCGAGAAAGGCCTGCGCGTGTCCGAGCTGTCCGACGGCGGAAAGGTCAGCTACCAAGACTTCCAGCAGGTGCCGGAGGAGAATGCGGACCAGGACACGTACGGCGGCGACGTGCATTTCAGCCACGACGGAAAGCTCGTCTCCGTCGGCTTCACTCTCTGGGACGCGACGTACTCCCAGGGCATCGCACCCCTCTTCACCTACCCCACAGCCATCAGCTTCTGCGACCCCGGCACGTTCCGGTTCTCCTCTGACGACACCGAACTTCGGTGCGTGGGCGACGACGGGACGTTCCGTTCCGTTGATATTTCCCGTATAACCTCGTACGGCGCCGAGCCTTCAATCTCAACCTCGGGGGCGGTGGCAAGCGAGGACGGGTCGACCGTCGCCGTCCATGGATCCGGCGACGGCAGGATACAGATCTGGTCCACCGCGCCTCTGAACAAGCGGACGGAAATCGCGCTCGCGCAAGCAGGCAAAATGCTGCTCAGCCCGAACGGCGGGCTGCTGGCAGTCTCCCGCGGGCTGGACAAGGTCGAGATCTGGGACACGAACAAGCGCACCAGGCTCGGCATCCTGCCCGGCAGTCTGGGCGGTTTCACGAAGACCGTCGCGTTCTCACCGGACGGCACAACGTACGTCACCTACGAGAGGGTCGGGAACGCGGGGGCGAAGGGTTACACCAACTCGCTGAGGTTCTACGACCTGAGAACCATGAAGCTGATCCGGAAGAAGACCTTCACCCTCAGAACCGCGCAGATCGACTTCTCCACAATGGTGACGTTCCGGCCGGACGGGAAAGCCGTGACGGTCAGCCCCCTCCTGGGCACGGTGGCGGTCCCCTCCGGCAAGGTGCTCGTCCCCGGCACTGCGGGACTGCACCTCGACGGCTACGGCCCCGACGGAACCACGGCCTACACCAACCCGGACAGCGTAGACAACAACCTGACATTCCTCGACCCGCAGACCCTCCGCCGCCAGGGACAGCCTCTCGATCTCGGAGCCCCCGCCTCGTTCGAAGTCCCCACGGCCCACTCCTCGGACGGCCACCTGATCGCCGTCGTCCACGAGAACTCGACGACCGCGGACCAGGAGCCACCCGGGGCCGACGAGGTCAAACTCTGGGACCTGCGCGCCCGTCGCCAGGTGGGCCCCTCCCTCACCAGCGCCACGGGGGACATCGCACTGACAACCTTCACCGCTGACAGCTCCGCCCTTGTCACCTTGGACAGCCAAGGGTTCCGTACTCATCCCGTCGCTCCGTCCAGGCTCGTTCACGAGCTGTGCGCCATGTCGGGCGGCGGTCTGACCAAGAAGGAGTGGAAGGAGCACATCCCCGATGTGCCCTACCGCAAGACCTGCTGATGGTCAGGGAGCTCGCTAGTGCTCTGACCGGGAAGGTTTGGGCGTCCGCCCCAGCGGAGGCCCCTCTCGCTGCGGAATGCCGAACCTGTCGGGGACGGTTTCGCCTTCTTCATGCGCCTGACACCCAACGGTGACGACGATGTGTGTCACCTGCAAATGGAAATCGATCCGATCGACGCCACCGAACTTCGCGGCATGTTTGATGTATTGCACGCGTCCTTGACGCTCTGACCATAGATTCACCCGTCTGGTCAGGCTGCAGCTTCAAGAGGGCGTCCGCCCCAACGGATGCCCTTCTCGCTGCGGATGCGGGCCCGTTCCTTACGTTCGGCGGCCAGAACATCGCGGTGGCGGGCGTTGGCGTTGCGCCACCGCAGGTAGGCGTGCAGGGCCCGGGTCTGCACGGTGTGGTTGGGGTGGTTGGAGTTGGCGATGGTGAACTGCCTCAGCGGTCCGAAGTGCGCCTCGATCGGGTTCGCCCAAGACGCGTAGGTCGGAGTGAAGCACAGCTCGACCTTGTGCTTCTTCGCCCAGCGTCGGATGTCGTCGCCTTTGTGGGCGGACAGATTGTCCAGAACCACGTAGATTGGGGCGCCGTCAGGCCGGGCGGCGCGGATCGACTTCAGTGCGGCCAGCGTGTTGGCGGCGCCTTTCTTGCACCGGTTGATGCCCCACAGGGTGTCATCGCCGATGGAGTAGCAACCGTGGAAGTACCGCACACCGTGGGTTCGGTGGTAGTTGGCCGGCAGCCGGTCGGGGTGTTTCCGCTGAGCCCAGCAGCTGCCACCGGTGGGCCGGATCCCGAGCGGGCCGAACTCGTCGAACGCGAAGACCCGGTCCGGGAAGCGGCCCACGACCTCCTCAATCCGATCCAGCTTCGCATCGCGCTCGGAGTCCGGGGACTCCTTCCACGTCTTGGTCCGCTGGAAGGTGACACCGCGGCGGGCCAGCAGGCACCGTAACGCCTCACGGCCGATCCGGATTACGCGGCCGTGCACATTCCGCAGGTAGGCGGCGAGTTTGCGGATGGACCAGCGGGTGAAGGGCTGGCCGAGTTTGGTCGGGCGGGTGGTGGCCGTCTGGATGACGAAGTCCTCATCGTCAGGGCTGAGCAGGAGGGGACGGCCTCCCGCCCACTGAGGGTCCAGGCAGGCCAGGCCGATCTCGTTGAACCGGTGGATCACGTCGCGGACGGTGTCCTCGTCGGCCTGGACCAGCTTCGCGATCACCGGGACCCGGTTCCCGCCTGCCGAGGCCAGCATCATCGCGCGCCGGTAGCGCACCGAACTGGTGCTGCCCCGGCGCACGATCTGCTGCAGCTTCTGCCCCTCCTGGTCGGTCAACCTGCGCACACGGACAGGCTCAGCCACCACACCCCCAGCCATCGGATCGGACGTCACCGCACATCCAACCGCCACGACTCCCAACCCGGCGAACCAATGCGGTCACGGCACTAGAGGCCCAGGCCCTCTGCAAGGGGCGGTAATCGACGGAACAGGCTCCGGCCTGGGGGGGCGCCGCAAGCGGGTTCCCCAGCCCCCGTGGGACCCCCCCCCCCCCCCCCCCCCCCCCCCCCCCCCCTGCGTTTTTTTTTGGGGTTTATCCGCCCACCCCCCCTCCTCCCCTC
>NZ_JBHWIY010000056.1:21220-32005 GCF_042731715.1 Streptomyces sp. NPDC059832
CCGGTGGGGTCATGGCGTGGGAGGCCCGGGCCTTCGGAGGGGGGGGGGAATGGGGGGAACGGGCTCCGGCTGGGGAAGCCGCCGCGGGCGGCTTCCCAGGCCATGGTGGAACCTCAGCCCGACCGCGTAACTACCGCGCAACGTTGATGTTGTTCGGGGGATTGAATACGCAGAACTCGTTGCCTTCCGGGTCGGCAACGACGATCCAGCGGAAGCCGTGTTCGCTGAGTTCTTCAGAGAGCTTCGCAGCGCCGATCCGTTCGAGGCGATTGACCTCGGACGCCAGGTCTGCGGTGCCAAAGTCGAGGTCAAGGTGCATGCGGTTCTTGCCCTGCTTTGGTTCTGGGACGTGCTGCAGGAGAAGGGTTGGTGCAGGAGCGGGCCCGACCAGGCTCAGGTAGGGAGGTCCGTGGAAGCCGCGCCGGTAGTCCAGCGGGGCGAGCGCGGCGAGCCAGAAGTTCGCTTGCGCTTCGGTGTCGACACAGTCCAGCGTCACAACGATCTGCATGGCGGAACGGTAGGAGGCTTGGTCCGTCCTGGCGATCTATTTTTTGGCAGCACCCGAGGTGGTGCTGCCGCTCTTCAGGCCCAAGCATCCCCTGCGAGCTCTTATGCCGGTGAGTCCCTTTTCGACCAGTCCTTGCGAGGACCGCTGCGGGTGATCCTCCGGGTCATCAGGGTGATGAGTGCCCAGGTCAGGTGGGCTTCGGAATGTTGTGGCAGACGTTCGTAGTCGCGGACGTGATGGGGGTCAGCAATTGAGTCAGAAGCGCGGCTGGTCCGTGGTGCCGGGCAGCAGAGTGCGGCAGTGACAGGCAAGGCGCGCAACCCCCGACTGACGGGCCCAACTCCGCAATTACGGCCGCGGGTCAGCGCAAGCGCGCGATACACCATGGGTCAGCATTTGGGCACCCTTCTGACCTGCGCATTCGGGGGTTTGGGTCAGCGGTCGGGTCAGGGGCGCTGAGAAGAGTTCACGGCATCACCGAACGGGGAGCTGTCGTGACTGGACCACGTGTTTTTGAGTCGCTGGATGCGGAATGGGCGCTGGTCTGCGCCGGAGCCGGGCGCGCCGAAATGGTGCTCGGCTGGTTGCGGGAGGGCGGGGTGCTCTTCGGGGACGAGCGGGCGCGCGGTCTGGCGGAGCTCCTGGCGGAGTTGGAGTGCCGGGACCGGGCGCAGGGGCGTGTGCACAGTGACCGGTGGATGCGGGTGCTCCTGGAGCGTGCGGCGGGCGAGGGGGCCGGGGCGCAGTTGGCCGCGCGGGTGGTGGTGCAAGCGATGCTGCCGGGTGCGGTGCGGATGACGCAGCGGCTGCTGCGGGCGGGCCGGGATTTCGACGAGACGGGGCAGGTCGTCGTCGCGTGCCTGTATCAGGTGGTGCGGCGGTATCCGCTGCATCGGACGAGCGGGGCCGCGGCGAACCTTCTCCTGGAGACGCTGCATCTGGCGAGCCGTGAGCTGCAGGCGGAGTCGGAGACGGACGCGATGCCGTGGCACCCGGTCCTCGAATCCGCGGCCGTACCTGGCGAGCCGGCGGCGGACGATCCGACAGAGGCCGTCTGGCGAACAGCCCTTCGGCGGCAGGCCGCCGAGGCCGGTCTGCTGCGGGCCGGGGAGGTCCCGGACGGTGCGCGGGGCGAGCTGGTCGAACTGCTGGTGTGGGCCGTGGCCGCCGGCCTGCTCGACGTGGTGCGGGCCCGGGTGATCGCGGACGAGTCCCGGACCGGGGCGCGGGAGAGCGCGGAGCGGGCCGGGGTGTCCGCGGTGACGTGGCGGCAGCGCCGCAGCCGGACCGTACGGCAGCTGCGGCCGATCGCTGACCAGTGGGTGCAGGCCGCGTGATGACGATTTCTCAGATTTCTCGGCTCCGGCTGTCACGTCTGGGGCGTGGTGGCTCCTTGGTCCGGGTGTGTGGCGGAACAGCTGCCGCACCAGGGCTTGGAAGGGGTGAGCAGGCCATGGCGGATCCGATGCCCGCGACAGAGCACGGTACGGACTTCGAGCTGCTGATGCAGGCACGTCAGCGGCTGCGGGATCTGGTGGTGCAGCTGGAGATGGCGCCGTTCGCGGACCGGACGGCGGCGTCCATGCGCGCCTATCTCGATGAGGACGCGGGACCGGCGCAGGCGGCGTTCGCCCGCTGGGCGGCGTTGCCGAAGGCGGCGCGGGACCGGCTGACTGCCCGGATGTGGCAGGAGCAGCCGTGAAGCGCCGCAAGGAGCACGCGGAGGACGTGTTGCCGGCCGAAGCGGGCGGTTGGTCGCTGGGTTCCCTGGGCGCTGCGGCGAACACGGTGACGGTGCTCCGCCGCACGGCCTGGGTCCTGTTGGTGGCCGGCCCGGTTCTGGCGGGGTGGGCGCTGGTGTCCCGGCCCGCGGTCGCACCGGCTGCAGCCCCGGTCCGTCAGGAGCAGCCGGCGGCCGGGCAGTCAGCGGGGCCGGGCGGGTTCGCGGAGCTGTTCGTGAGCGCGTATCTCGCGGCCGGGGAGGGCACGGAGGATTCCCTGGCTCCGTTCCTGCCCAATGCCCGCGACGTGAGCCTGACGGCCGATCCGGGTATGCAGCGGGCGCAAGAAGTCGCGACGGTGCGGGTGCGACTCGTGTCCTCCGGCTACTGGTCGGTGACCGTGGCCGCCCGGGTGACCCCGGTCGGCCCTGCGGACGGGAAGAAGAAGCCGGACGAGGTTGGGTCCGGGCCGGTGCTGCGGTATTTCCACGTCCCGGTCAGGACCGGTACAGGAGGCGCTCTGGCGGCTGCGGCTCTGCCGGCCGAAGTGGGCGCGCCGCTGTCCGGTGAGGCTCCGGTGCTGGCGTATGGGCAGTCGGTCCCGGTCCGCAGTACCGATCCGGCTGGGCAGACGCTCACGGGATTCTTCGCCGCCTATCTCGCCGGCAGTGGCGAGCTCGACCGCTACCTGTCCCCTGGTACGGCCCTGGCGGCGGTGTCGCCCGCGCCGTACACGCAGGTCGCGGTGGACCGGCTCGCCGAGGTCGGCACGAACGACCCGGGCAGCGCCGGCCCGCAGTCGGACGGGGCGCGTAGGCAGCTCCTCGTCGACATCACCGCGTCCGATCCCGGCGGGCAGAAGCGACCGCTGACGTACGCAATCACGATCACGGCGCGGGACGGGCGCTGGGAGATCGCATCCGTGGAAGGCGCCCCCGTGCTGAGCAACGAGCCGGCCGGGGCCGAGACGAAGGAGAGCGCGCAGTGATGGACGTGACGGTGCTGGCCGGGGCAATCGACGACGTCAACCAGCTCAGCCAGAAGATCAACGACCTGCTGGTCGGCTCGGTGATGTCGCTCATGGTGGTCGCGGCAGTGGTGACTGCCTGGGCCAAGACGAAGTCGGTGGTGTCCGCCGGCGTGGCACTCGTCGGCGGAGTCGCGCTGTGGTTCGCGGTGATGAACGCGGCGGTGTTCCGCGACAGTGTGGGCGAGGACATCGCGCCGGACAGCGGCACCGCCAAGAGCGCGGGCGCCGGTTACTCGGTGGTCCGGGTCATCGAGCCGGTGCCCGGTGACCGGCGATGAACGGCTTTCTCGCCGGGTGTGTGGCGGTGCTGTTCGTTCGGTTCGCCGTGTCGTACGTGTGGGCCAAGATCCGTTCCCTGCTGGCCGCTTCGGGAGCAGTGTTCATCAGCGCGGCGACGGTGTGGCAGATGTTCGGTGAGCTGCGATGAGCGGCGCTGCGGAATCGTCGCCGGAGATGCTGGTCGGTAGGTGCTACACCCGGGCGCGCCGTCACCCTTTGATGATCGGAAAGTGGCCCGGTGGGCGTGGGCGGATCTGGGGTGGCCCGTACACGGTGCCTCAGGTCGTGGTCCTTGCCGTCTCGCTCGCGGGCCTGGTGCTGACGCGGGGGGTGTGGGCGCATTTCGGGCTGTTCAACTACGCGATCGCGATCGGTGGGCCCTACGGGTTGTCGCTGCTTGTGCGCCACATCCGGGTCGACGGCCGTAATCCGCTGGCTGTGGCTGCGAGTTCCGCCTCACTGATGACGCGGCCGTCGGGCGGGCGGCTGGGCGGGCGTCCGCTCAGGGCGCTGGGCGGTCACCGGCCGTTGATCGGGGTGTGCAGCGTCACCTGGGCCGCACCGCAGTCCCGAGCGGAAAGCAGGAGCTCGGGCGATCGTGTGCTCCGCCCGGTCCGGTCGCCGGCTGTGGCCTCCCGCGGGATGGCCGCCGGGCGCAGCACCGCGGCGAAGAGCACTCCGGTGGCCAACGGTGCAGCACGTGGGTCGGGTGGGCGGCGGCCAGCGCCGGTCGCGGCGGCGTTGCTCGCCGCCCGCCGTCGCGACATCCAGTTCAGCGCGAGTGATGCGCCCGTGGCGCAGCGAGGGGAGTGATCCGCGATGCGGATGCCGATCCGGCATGTGGCCGGGAACGTGATGTGGACCGTGCACGGTCAGGTCTGGGCCGTCTACCGGGTGGCGGGAGCGGATGCCGCCCATACTTCGCGGCGGGCGAAGGAGCAGCGGCTGAAGCAGTTGGAGGCGCTGGTCAAGGCGCTCAAGGGTGAGTCGATGCTGCTGAGTCTGTGTCCGGCCGTCGACCCGGCGAGCGTGGTCGCGAAGATGACCGAGGGCGTCGACCTGGTGGCCTCTCCCCGGTACCGGCAGGCCACTGGTGTGCTGCGGGGGCAGCTGGAGCAACTGGAGCTGACGGGGCGTACGGACTGGCTGGCGGTGCCGCTGCCGATGACGCGCGGCGAGTCGGCGCGGGAGGCGTTTGCGGCGGCGCGGGCGGACGTTGCCTTGCAGCTGGGGCTGCTGCCGCGGCCGGTGTCGGCGCGCGAGGAGAACGAGCGCCTGGCCCAGGCGCAGCGGATGGCGTCGGTGTGGCCGTCGGCCATTGCTCTGCGTCCGGCAACGACTGCCGAGGTCTTGTGGATCTACGGGCACAGCGCCCGTCGCGGCGTTCTCGAACCAGTCCTGCCGGACGGGGCAGGGCCTCGGATGCGGGGCCGGGGACGGGGTGCGGCAGCGCTCGGCCAGGTGGTGCTCGCCGAGGGGGGCAACCTGCTCGAAGAAGAGGCTTTGAGTGGCGGCGCTGCCGGCTCCGGCCGGACCGCACGGCAGGCGGGGCGGCGGAAGGCGGGGCGGGCGAATCCCTTTGCGCGGCGGTGGCTGGAGGTGACCACGGAGTGGGGGCCCTCGTATCAGGTGATGCTCGCCCTTTCCGAGATGCCCGAGGCGTTCGCGTTCCCGGGGTCTGAGTATCTGTCGTCGCTGGACGCGTTCTCGTTCCCGGTGGACTGGGTGGTGCGCCTGAGTGTCTCTTCCGGCACCGAGGCGGAGGCGAAGACTCGGCGTCAGGCGCGCGAGCTCGCCAACCAGTACAGCGAGTACGACGGTGAGACCGCGGGTGTCCCGGCCAGCGTCGACAAGGCGGTGGGGAGCCTGGACGAGTACCGCGAGCGGCTGACCGCCTCCAGTACAGAGGTAGAGGTCCGGGCCATGACCGCCCTGTGCGTGTGGGGCGGCACCCCGGAGGAGGCCGAGCGGCGGGCTGGGGAGCTCGCCGGGCACTTCGCCGGGAACGAGTACACCTTCACCCGGCCGCGCGGCGAGCAGGAAAATCTCTGGCACGGGATGCTGCCCGGTACCCGCACCCCGCAGGTCATGGCCCAGTACGCGCAGTACCTGGTGGCGCGGGACTTCGCGATGGCCGGCCCGTTCACGGGCAGCGGGCTCGGCGACGCCACGGGGCCGTTGTTCGGTCTGCAGCTGGCCAGCGGCGGTGTCCGGCCGGTACTGACCGACTGGACGCGCGGCCCGCGGGAGAACACCTCGGCGACCGCCGCGTTCATCGGGGAGCTCGGTGCGGGCAAGACGACCGCGATGAAGTCGGTCGTCTACTCCGTGCTCGCCGCGGGCCGGCGAGTGCGGGGCGGTACGCGGCGCGGCCGGGCCGTGATCGTGGACCGGACCCCGCGCCAGGAATGGCTCCGCTACGCGCAGGCGTGCCCGGGTGAGACCGAGTGCATCACGATCGACGACCAGGCCGCCGTCTCTCTCGATCCGCTGAGGATCTTCACCGGGCGGGAGGCGCAGCGCTTCACCGAGTCGTTCTTGACGCTGCTGCTGGGGCTGGCGCCGATGAGTGATGAGGGCATCGCGTTGTCCGAGGCGGTCGAGGCGGTGCTGGCCGAGCCCCATCCCTCGATGCGGGTCCTGGTCGAGGAGCTCACCAACCGCGGTGCGTCCGGTGACACGCATTCGGCGATGGCTGCCCGCCGTCTGTCCTCGGTGAGGCGCAAGGATCTGGCCCGTGCCATTTTCGACGAGTCGCTGCCCGTGGTCCGCGGCTCGTCGGCCGACACCCTGGTCTTCTCGGTGTCCTCGCTCGCGCTGCCCACCAAGAGCGAACTGCGCGGCGGTGGGGACCGGCTGGACAAGATGGAGTTCGAGAAGATCTTCGGGCGTGCGGTGATGTACCTGATCGCCGCCCTGTCCCGGAAGGTCGCCTACGCGGACCTGGACGAGTTCGCCCTGGTGGTGTGGGACGAGTGCTGGTGGCTGACCTCCAGCCCGGAGGGCCTGGCCCTGGCGCTGGAGCTGGTCAAGGACGGGCGCAAGCACAACGCCGGTGCGCTCTTCGGTGGGCATGACGAGGACGACATCGGCCCGGCCGACACCGAGAACGGGCAGATCCTGCGCGGCCTGATCCCCAGAAAGTTCGTCTTCCGGCACACCGACACCAACCTCGCCCGCCGGGCCCTGCGCTTCCTCGGCTGCAACCCAGACGACGAAGACCTCCTCACCCTGGTCACGACCGGGCTGTCGCCCAACAGCCCCGAGCTCAGCGACGAGGAACGCGCGGCGCGGGCCGGCGAGTGCCTGAACCGCGATCTGACCGGGCGGATCGGCGCCATGCAGGTCACGCTGCCCGCCGACGAACAGGCCGTCGCTCACATCCACTCCCAGCCCATGCAGAGCGCAGCAGCATGATCAGGCGGGCCGCCGCACCGGCGGGAACACCGATGACACGCACCCGGGCCCGGGGCATACGGGTGCTGCAGGGGATCAAGCGGTGGCTGCGTCCCGGGCGGTCCATGGCCGTGGGCCTGGCGCTGCTGGCGCTGTCGTGCCTGACGTCGCTGGTGCTGGCGACCGTGACGGCCAGCGCGGCCCCCACGCCGTCGCCGACGCCTTCGGTGGGCCCGACGCTGCCCGGCCCGGACAACCCGCTCGACCCGAGCCCGATGGTGCCCGACCCGGGTAGCTCGGGCAGGCCGGACGACTCCCCGCTGATCCGGGACGCGAACAAGGAGGCGGCGAAGAGGGAGAAGGCTGCCCGCACCGAGTTCGACAAGCTCGTGGCGAAGTACAAGAAGGACCGGGCCGCACAGGGCGGGGTCCTGTCCGCATTCAACGTGACCGACCGGGACGGGAATCCCGTCAGCTCCTACCGCATCTACTCCGACACCGGGGACTGGAACGACTGGGACCTGAGTGTGGAGGGGTTCCTCGTCGAGATGGCCTTCATGGGGAACAAATGGGCGGTCAGCTTCGCCGGCTTCCTCCTGACCTGGAGCGTGGCGTTCTCCTTGGCCGGGCTGATGCTCAAGCCGGCGCTGCAGGTGTCGACGTCGCTGTATGGCGGGGTCGTCGTGCAGATGGGGCTTCCGGTGCTGTTCCTCACGTTCACGATGGTCGTCGCGGCGTGGCATCTGCTGTTCGGGAACCGGGTCCGCGGCTGGGGCGAGATGGTGGCGGCACTGGTCGTCTCCGCGCTCGCGCTCGGTGCTCTCGCCTCGCCTCCGCAGCTGCTGCTCAGCACCGACACCGGGGTGGTGGGCACGGTGCGGGCGCTGGCCGTCGAGACCGCCGCCCTGGTCCTGGACAAAGAGGCCATCGACTCGACCCGGCCGACCACCGAAAGCGAATGGGAGAAGAAGCCTTCCGGGTCGACCGTGGGCGCGCAGGTCCGTTCGTCGCCGAGCGCGCTGGCCCGGCCCATCACCGATGCCCTCGTGGACGCGTTCGTCGCCCGGCCGGCCATGCTCCTGTCCTACGGGCGGACCTTCGAGGGCAGCTGCGGAAAGAGGTTCCGCGACTCGCGGATCCAGCAGGCCGTGTTCGACCAGCTCATCGACTCCACGATGGAGAAAGGCAAGTCCTTCCTCAAGGACCTGCCGTTCGGGATCGGACTGCCCGACAACGTCAAGAACTGGATGGTCGACACCACCATCGACGTCTCCTCTGCCCAGATGCTGGAACAGGTCCACACGGCAGGCCCCATCGCGGCGTTCGAGAAAGCATGCGTGACGAATGCCGGCACGCTGAAGAAGGCGTCGATGGACAAGGTCGGCGGCGCCATCTTCATGCTCCTGGCCGCGTTCCTCACCTGCGCGTTCGTCATCGTCCTGGACGCTGCGTTCCTCTTCGCCCAGCTGCAGATCGCCATCGAGGCGATGATCGCGAAGGTGGCCCTCGCCGCCGGGATCCTGCCCGGCCCCGGCCGGGCCTGGCTGTGGGACCGGGCCGCGGCCATCGCCCGCGGCCTCGCCCTGATGCTCGCCTCCATCGCCTCCCTATCTGTCTTCATCGTCGTCGTCAACGCCGTACTGAACACACCGGAAAGCGACCTGCCGGGCGGTCTCACCGTCCGGTTCGTCCTCCTGGACTGCGTCTGCGTAGCCGCGTTCATCTACCGCAAGAAACTCGCCCGATCCACCCGCGGAGCAGTGGCACGCGCCCGCCACCGGCTCGGCAACTCACCCCTGGGCGGCGCCGCCTCCCCTACCCCTGCCAGTCCTCCGCGGCGCGGTGGGCTCGGCAAGGGCCTGCTGCTCGGCGGGCTCATGCTCGGCGCGGCCGTCGCCACCGGAGGCACCAGTGCCGCACTCGGCGGCGCCGGACGCATCGGCACCACCCGGCTCGCCACACGCCTCGGCGGCCAGCTTGCCCAGGGCGGGGGCCGCGCCGTGGCAGGACTGACAAAGCTCACCGGCCGCACCATCGAAGCGGGCGCCAAAGGCACCGCGAAGGCCGGGGTGTTCGGGCTCAAGGCCACCGTCGGACTGCCGGTGTACGGGCCGCGCGCGGCCCGCAGGGTCGGCGCCGCCGCAACGGCCCTGCCCGGCCAGGCCGCCGGCCGGGTCAGCAGCGCCGTTCAGAACCTCCAGCAGAACGCCCAGAGCTTCAACCGGAGCTACGTCCAGCCTGCGCAGCAGTTCGCCGGGGAGTACCGGCACAACGTGCGCTCCCTCGGCCGGATCGTCCGGGGCCGGCCCGGACTCGGCCCCTACACCCCGCCGCCCAGGCCCACCGCGCCCGGTCCTCGCCGGGCCCCGACACCCCGCCCGGCCGGCCCGCCCCCTGCCCCTGCACCCCAGCCTGCGCCGGTGGTCCGGCGGCGCCTTGCTCCGCCGCGCGTCGCCCAACCGCCCTCCAGCGCGGCTCAGGCCATGCTCCAGCAGCGCCTGCACCGCATGCGCCAGCAAAGGAACACCGGGAACAGTGCCCCGGCAGCACCGGCGCCCGCCCCTCTTGTTCCTGCGCGCAGGCCGCGGGCCGCGCCCCGCCCCGGCGGTCGCCCGTGAGCGGCCTGCGGAAGACGGTGCTGATCGCCTCCCCCGTGCTGGCCGCGGCCGTGGGCGTCGTCGGTGTCCTGGTGCTGTTCATCGCCGCCGTCGCGAACGGGGCGACCGGACACGAGAAAGAAACCACGGCCCCACCGGCCGCCCCCGGGACGGCCCCGGGGGCGGTGGCCGGCATCAGCCCGGTGATGCTGTCCGCCTACACCCGCGCCGCCGCCAAAATCCCTACCGTGCGCCCGAAATGCAAGGGCATGCGGTGGTCCGTCATCGCCGGAATCGGAAAGATCGAGTCCAACCACGCCGCCGGGCACAGCATCACGACCAGCGGCGACATCAGCCCCCGGATCCTCGGTGTCCGGCTCAACGGCTCCGGAGCCGGAGGAAACACGACGTCGTTCTCCGACACCGACCACGGCCGGCTCGACGGCGACACCGCATACGACCGGGCCGTAGGCCCCATGCAGTTCCTGCCCTCCACCTGGAACGGCCCCAGCGGCCAGGACGGAAACGGCGACGGCGTGAAAGACCCGCACAACGCGTTCGACGCCGCCCTCGGAACGGCCGTGTACCTGTGCGGCACCGGAACCACCGACCTGTCCCAAACCGACCAGCTGCGCAAGGCGGTCTACCGCTACAACCACTCCAACACCTACGTCGACGATGTCACCGGCCACGTCGCCGAGTACGACCGCCTCCCCGCCACCGGAGACAGCACAGGCGGTACGGCGACCGGCCGGGCCGGCGCCGTCGTCAACGCCGCGATGGCGCAGCGCGGCATCCCCTATGTGTGGGGTGGCGGCAGCACCACGGGCCCGACCAAGGGTGGCTACGACTGCTCGGGCCTGATGCTCTACGCCTTCTACCAAGGCGCCCGGATCACGCTCCCCCGCACCTCCCAGCAGATGCGGCACTCCGGCACCCGAGTCCCGCGCTCACAGATCCGGCCCGGCGACCTCATCGTCATCAACAACGACGGAAACTGGGGACACGTCGGGCTCTACGCTGGCAACGACACCATGATCCACGCGCCCCGGCCCGGAAAGACCGTCGAGACCACTTCGACGGCCGGATACTGGGAACGGTACGACTGGGACGTACGACGAATGCTCTGATTTGTTATGGGTTCCGACCTCAAAGAGCTTTTTGTCCCGGCAAGGCTGTTTGATATCTCGGGTGGCAGGGCGACTTCAGGCGGTCGTGCGTGCGTGACGATCGGGTCGTGTGGGCCCGTACTCT